>JAHHHS010000239.1 GCA_019359215.1 Nostoc indistinguendum CM1-VF10
TCAGTTTTAATGTTTGTGGTGCTAATCTCGCCACACGCTGATTCCTTTTTATAACTCAAAACAACTTTAATTGTACTTACTTATTATCTCATCATAATGGTTCATTAACTTACGCCGTTTTGTACTATTAAGTTAACGGGTGTTGAGGGGGTCATGGCGATCGATGATCCCTCCCATCAAGGAGAGCAAGATTTTGTACTCATAAACAACTCTACTTTCTTTATCCGTGACGTTCAAGGGTATATTGACTTTTTCCCTGTTAGAAAAGCCATACAAGAAGGGAAAATTACTTTTAACCAAGATGGTACACCGAACAATTTACCAGACGATTTGCAGGTACAATTTCGAGCGATTGCCTACGCCCTTCAATTAGTTCAGAAAATTAGAGCAAGACCAACTTCTAGTCCATTGGAGATTACTTACTGGAGTGCAACTCCCTACAGAATGGGTAATCATGCTATCAAGTTTTCTGTGGTTCCTCACACCATTGGTCAAAGCTTCAATCCAGAAAGTGCCATTGATAAAAGCAATTATTTGCGAGAGGCAATGACCAAGCATTTGGCTAGTAAAGATGCTTATTTCGACTTTAAGATTCAATTGCAAACAGATGCATCAAAAATGCCGATTGAAGATCCAATAGTTGCATGGGATGAGCAGGAATCACCTTATATCAAGGTAGCAACCATTAAGATTCCCCGGCAAGACTTCAATACTGAAGAGCGCAAACAGCTTGATGAAAAGCAATCTTTTTCGCCGTGGCATTCTCTATTAGAACATCAACCCTTAGGAGGGGTCAATCGCGCTCGTAAAATATATATAGAACTGGCTAATATCAGAAATAAAATTAATCAAGGTAATACATAGATAGTGTATAGCGCAAAGTAGTGGATGTGAAAACCACCTAATAAATCACTGAACCGGAAGGGAGCATAAATTATTTGCTGAGGTGTCGTTACCTAGCATTATTGCCCTACCCTTACTCTGGTTAGATAACTCTAAGAAAGAAAACAAATCAACTCAGCCAAACCAATTAGCTTGACGCTCGAAGAATTATTTTTGAGTTTCAAATGAGTTTTTGTTTAGTCCCAATTTTTGTTAAGGAGTATATATGCCGCAAATTTGGGTTGGTGACTTGAACGTTCACTACGAGTTAAAAGGTAATGGTGATCCTTTGCTGATGATTATGGGTCTAAGCTTTAGCCTGTTAGATTGGGGTGATGAGTTACCTGACGAACTTGCAAAGCAATATCAGGTAATTCTCTTTGACAATCGAGATGCTGGGCGAACAATAAGTTCATTAGTAAAAAGCTATACAATCGCCGATTTGGCGGATGATGCAGCTGGTTTATTAGAAGAATTGGGAATAAAGCAAGCTCATGTCTTTGGTGTAAGCATGGGTGGCATGGTTGCTCAACAATTTGCTCTGAGACATGCTAGCAAGCTCAATAAATTGATATTGGGTTGCACAATGGCGGGTGGTACTTGTAGTATTCCAGCCAATCTTACAAATCTGCTTGGAGGAAGCCTTTTTAATTTCCTATTTACGCCGTCATATCTGGCAGATCCAAATAATAAGAAAAAAGCACAAGAATTTTTGGTAAAAACTTCTCCCTTTCATAGTAAGGAGAATGGTTTTGTGCGGCAGATGAAAGCGATTGCTAGTCATGATACATGTAATGCGCTGCAAGACATTAAAGCTCCAACACTGGTAATTACTGGAGATAGCGATGTAGCAATACCACCTGGAAATAGTGATGTTTTAGTTCAGAAAATTTCAGGTGCAAAACTTGCAACAATTAAAGATGCTGCTCATGGGTTTGCTTACAGTCATTATGACAAAAAACAAAACTAATTCTCAAAAAGAAGATCAAACTACAAATCAAAAATCTGCATCACAATTAATAGAAAATCAATCTGCAAACAAATATCAGTATTGTTCCCAGCCTCAAACAATCGAGCGAGTGTTTGATCCTAAAGTAGAAGGCGATCGACAACGACTTATAATCTGTGGGCGGGTGATGAGTCATATCCAAAACCTAAATCTACACGAGTTTATGTTCGAGATTTTACTCGCTACTATTGCCAGAATGGAGAAGCCCCAACTCAAGTGCAAGTGTTGTGGGTTGATCCCTCTTCTACAAGCCCATTTCAGCTAAAGTTTAGCGGTAACACGATTGATGTCAGCGATCGAACAGTAGCGGGTTTGCAAACCGCCTTTGACCCGTTCGGCATTAAAGTTATCGGAACTGATGGTAGCCCTTGGGAAATTCGCACAGCAGAAGTCCTAATGGTTGAAGCAATTCCAAGCAATGCGTTGTTTTTGTTTCACCTTGCCACCGTCCCAGAATGGGTAGTTGTCGGAGACTATGCTAAATACAGTGATTTGGGTGGCCCTCGATCGCTACCGCCCAATCACTGTCCATCCCAATACGGTGGCGAACTGCTTCCCGAAACATTAATCGGGAAAACGGCTGCTGAGGTAGACAATTCACAAACTCTAGAAAGTACCTTCCGAGTGGTGCGGGCAGTCTCAGAAGTAGAATGTCTAGGCTTTTTCGATAGTTTGAATGCCTACGATACAGGACTTATTTCCCTTGGCCCCTGCCACTGGATTTTAGGACTAAAAAGCAACGCAGCGATCGCAGCAGGGGAATTAGGAGCTTTTCTATCCTTTTTAAAAAATAAATCTGAAGCATCATTTGAGAAAGTCATCGGTCAATTTGGCGTACAAATAATTGATCGATGGGATGAAGCCCCAGGCAACGGGGCTAAACTTTTTAACAAAAGCCTGCGAACTTACACCACTTGGTTGCAATTACAAACAGAAACGGGATTTGCTCCTTTACCCAAGACTTGGCGGGAAGCCAGTTGGTTTAAAACTTGGCATTGGTTTTATCGCTTCGCTATGGCAGGACGAACTCAGTTCGCTGATGGGGCTACTGCGCCAAAAACAAATTCTTTACTAGAGAACTACCGACTAGCTATGTGGGATATGGCCCGCATTCGTTTGCGGAATATCTTGACGGCTGAGTGGCCAAAAATTAATGGTGAAACTCTGATTTATGAAGGTGAAGAAAATGCGGCTGGTCCGAAAGGCCCTCGCACCGCCCGCATTGGCGATGTCTTTACCTCAGAATTAGCAACTGCTCTCTTGCTACGCTGGCATATTAATGTCCCAGGGACACTACTCAAAAATGGCAAAGCCAGCAAACACCTTATTACAATTCTCAGACAGGTCGATAGTGGAGCGATCACTGGTCTAATGGCTCGGATTGATACAGATGACGCTCAGGCGACTTTGACGAGGCAATTGATAGATTATGTTAAGTCCAATGCAGGCCCTTTAACTTCAAGTCCTGCTGCCAAAAACAACCTGATTAAAACACTAGAGGAAATCCAGAATTGGCCGGGAGAAGAAACTGCCCGTCAGAAATGAGGCTACCGATTAAAACAAAATTCTGGCGATGCAAATCTAGATAATCTGATCCGGGAAAAATTATCGACCGCAAAAAGGAGCTTTTCTTTTTATAAAGAGGGAATTGATATTGCTGAGTTACCCATTTCGGACCAGAAAGTGCAATATGCGGGAATTCCTATCAGTACCCCTATACAAACCCCCAACCGTTCATCCTTTTTCCGTTTCGGTGTGGCACTTTTAACTAAGCTATTCGATTTAAATGATACTCAAGAACTAGCAGCAAGTATACCCGTCAATGAGTTGGCCGTCACCTTGTTTACGCCTCCTTTAGCTCCTAACGTGACGATTCCTGATGACGATCCCTCTTTAGATGGGCTACCGCAAACCATCGTACAAGAACAACCCTTGTTTCTAGGCTTTAAGTTTCCCGTTACAAAGATTGAAGGACGCGATCTACAAATCGCAGACCTTGTTACTGATATAAACTCATTATCAGATGAAGATTTTATCCTTTTTAATGAAACCGAAGATCCCCACAATCAAAACAGTGAAATTCTCTCATTAAACGGAGATATTGGTAAACAAGTTTGGCAACTCGATCTCTCCACTCTCGCAGATTTTTTAGGATTCAAACCAGAAGTTAAGGTCATCCTAGAAAATGGTCAGGTTCGGCTAGATGTCACAGTTGATGACGAAAAGGTTTCCTTACCGCGACCTTTTAACTGGTCGTTTGCTGCCAATGGTTTAGATACTGCCCAATGGGCAACTTTTGAGTTTGATGTGAGCGATCGCTCTGATTTAGAAGTAGCTCATATCAAGTTTGACATAACTGACAAAACCCTGCCACTGGACTACGGTTTACCGTTTTTGTTGACGGGTAAGATGAGCGGCACTTTAGATTTAGAAGTGACTTTAGATCGAAAGTGGCAACTTGCGCCGAAACTTGATTTAACAGTAGCGATCGAAGGCGATAGTCGTATTGATTTAGGTTCTCCCATTGCCCAGCTTTCTTTACCAACTGGAGGGTTTAAAATTGAGTTCGATCCGAGTAGGGGACTGCGCTTTATTCTCAATGAAGACATACAACCAAAACTCCATCTAGATCTCTTTGAGAAATTCGACGGTCAGAATGTCGTCGTCAACAATATCTGGTCAGGGGAACAAGGGCAATTAATAACCCTTCCTTTATCGCAGTTAACAGGACTGAGCGAGGAAGTACGGATAATTACTTGGCAGAACAGTTTCCCCACCGTGAGCCAAGAACTCATGAATCACCTATTAGGCAATCTTAATGATATTACTGTACAAACAGGACGACGCTTACAATCATTAGCAGGTGGAGTTTTGGGCGCGGTAACACCCACACAAGTTACCTTCGATAAATGCAGCACTAATTCTTTCGCATTCGAGCCAGGAAAACTCAAGGTTTGTCTTAAGTTAAAAGTAGCCGATCAAAATGAGCAAAAAACCGTACTGGAGGGGGAAGGTGAATTTGTTTTTCTTTATGATGTAGAAGGTAATAGAGCGATTTTCAGACCTGGAGCTTTTCGCTGTACGGGAGAAAGTCTGATCCGCAGCAAAACCTCTTTTAACTCTAGTTTCTCTGAAATTATCTCACTGCATATTCCAGTAGAAACTGCTTTTAAATTTATCTGTAATCCTAAAGATCCTAAATTAGAGTACGAACCCGCTCAGTCTCAAAAGGATGGTGTACCTTCACGTATTACGATTCGGGTTCCAGCTGCTCCTGACGACAAACCTCAAGACTCGACCTTTACCTTTGAATTGGAAGAATTCGCCCTACATAGTGCAGGTTTCGACCTCAAAGGCGCAATCCGTTCTGAAAAAGTACGCTTTGGAGAAATTTTTGCAGAACCCCTAGCCGTTAAAAGTCCTGAGCGCAATAATTCTAGTAATGGGGGAACATCGGCTGGATGGTTGGAATTTAAAAATAGCACCTTGGTCAAGGGAAGTTTGCAAGCCTCTGCTAAACTAAAATACTTCGATGATGCCACAGGAACATTTACCCTAGCTCTCGCTCAAGATTCTGCCAGTAAACAACTTGACGCGGCTGGATCTTTAGAAGTCAGTGGACTATCAGAATTCCATATTGATCGCCTGTACATGGCTTGTCAGGTTGCGATGTTTCACTTAAGCGTGAAATATATAGCTGGTAAATGGTCTGTTGATGTTTGGATGACAGGACGGATCAAATTTGCCCCGCCTCGTGGTCAATCAGCAGGCAATATGAAAGAACTGTCCGATCTATTTAGTGGTGTAGAATGCGGCTTTGAGAGATTAGATCCTCTTAAGTTAGGCAGCGAGAAAGTTGAAATCACTTTTCCTGTCAAACGCTTCGAGTTTGCCGATGTCTTCGATGTTGATTTGCAAGGAGTGAGCTTTGAGCCAACAGCAACCTTAAAAGATAAATTGATGCTGTTAGGTAACATCACCATCAAGCAACTACCGGGAGTAGAAGCCTCGCTACGATTTGGCAACATTACTTTAATCGATGGTAATCCACCGACTTTTATTGTTGATCGCATTGGCGCACAATTTAGTGTACCGGGTGGATTTCGCTTAGATGGTGACTTTGAATTTATTGAATTTGAAACCGAATCAGGTTTTGTTGGGGCATTTGCCGTCACCACAGAGACTTTACCCAGAATTGCTGGCTTGTTGAAACTAACTCGTGTTCGTACCCGCGATCGCCAAGCTTGGGTTCCGTCCATCGCCGTTTATCTAGAAACAGATATCGATGTTGCTTTATTTGCAGGCTTTTTCCTGCGGTCAATTGGAGTAGGGGTGGGGATCTATCAAGCATTAGCAGGATTGGAACCAGACAATAGTCGCCCACTACCGCAAAAAATCATCCAATTGGTCAATAGTCCCACTGGCTTGCCGCAACCTCGTCGCCCCGAAGCTTGGAAACCTGCCCCACCCGAACAGGTGAATAGCGGTCTAAATTGGATGTTTGTCGCATCAGGATTGCTAACCCTCGGCAAGTTAAAAAATGACCAACCTCATTCCCTTGCTGCCAGTATCTTACTAGCTCTTGACCAGGATTTACAGTTAGTCGTTGGTGTCAACATTTGGCTATTTGCCTCACCTCAAGATACTCAGAGTACGGAGTTTGCTTATCGTCCTGTGGGACGGGGTGCAATAGGTCTATCTGTTAAAGAGAAGCGACTTTTTGCCATGTTCCGTACCTTGAAAAATCCCAAATTACGGAATGATGCCCCGCCAATATTAAAAGAAGTTTTGAGCAAAGTTGAGACAAGCTTACTCTTTAGTGCCGATCACAAAGGAATGTTAGTAGAAGTGGGCTGGCCTTGGGAAACACGCATTAAAGGTCATGCTCTAGGGGAACTAATCAAAGGAGAAATGACCTCTGGCTTCCGTTTTGGTATTTATCAAGGTGTCATGAGTTTTGGTCTCAATTATGCAGTTACGGTAGCTCTACAGGCAGAACGTCGGATTGGGTTTGACACAAAATTAGGCGGTGCAGAAGCTTATCTGTCCGCCAAAGGAAAAGGAATATTTCGCGCTTCCTTTGCTGGAGCCTTAGACCGCAGTTTTCGAGTCTATCTGCTTGGAGATGTCCGAATCAACGCCACCTTATCCCTCACTGCTCAAGCATCAGTCTCCTTCTCCAAAAAAATTACACGCTGGATCAAAATTAAACTGAGTATTAAGTTTAAGACCACCATCGAAATCTCAATTTCAGCTGCACTGACCGCAGCAATGGAGCCTGGCCCGAATATAGGATTTGAGGGAGAAGCATCGGTAGCGATCTCGGTCTCTGGCTATCGTCTCGCTGGGCGTTTAACCTTTGCCTATCGCCGTGAAGCGATCGCATCCACTAGGAAAAACATTGAAAGATTGCTGCCACCCCGGTTGGATAATCAGATTCCTGCAAATTCTCGACAATTAGCCTCTGTCGAAAATCTCTCACAGGGTTGGAACTACCGCTTCACAAAAGTTAAAAATGATACATTAATACGGGTCTTACTTTTTCCTAAACCTGGTACGCTTTATCCTCTTCCTGCTTTACCCAAAACCCTCTCTAAAGAAGATACCCAAGTTGTTTTAACAGACTTTAGCACTAACTTTAGCGTTCTATCGATTCTAAATGTTTTAGAAACACTTCCAATCGATACAACTACTCTGAAAACTCTTCTGCAATCTCTATCTCTACCTTCAGAAATTAAAAGAGTAAATGCTCTCAATCAAGATATTCTTGCGCCTTTAGGGGCTAACAAAGGTTGGCGCTTAGGGTCTGATAGTGACGTTGCCAGAGAAGATTATTTGCTGATTCCTTTTGAGGAAACAGTTATACCATCTTCTTCGATTTTTGCTATTGCTAATACGGATGCCGTTCCTATCGTTACTGCTTTACGAGCGAGCGATTTACCAACAATAACTGCAACTTTAAAACCATTTTTTGATACTAACAGCAAAACTCTTCCCGATCCGATCAACGGCACAAATCCTTTGAGCAGTCAGACAGTTACCGCTTTAGGTGGTCAAGAAGGTTGGCGTATTGGTAATGATGTTACTTTATCCGATCAAGATTATGCAATGATTTTGATGCCTGATGCTTCTTTAAGCGTCTATTTCAATCCCGAACGCATCAGAACCGTCATCCGCGTTTTTTTGAATCCGCAACGACCGCGCTTTGCTCTCAAACTCAACAAACCCGAATTATTTAAAGGCTTTGTCGGGAATCACAAGATTAATCCAGTTGACGCTCAACTCTTTTGGGGAGAAAATCTTGACCAAGAACTACCAGATTCTCCCAAGGACGAAAAAATCTATGTCCGTGATGTCTTACGTTCGCTCAATCAAGAGCAAGGAAAAACCCACTTTCAAGGGACGGAAGAAATTAGCGATCCACGTCCACTCAATCCTTCTCCTGAGCATACCGATGATGAAACTGCATCAGTTGCAACAGCACAGGTTAATTCGCCCAATTTAACCCGCGATACCAAGTATGATCAAGCTTTATCTGATGCTTGGTCGGAACCGACAGTTCCACGCTCCTTTTTAGTTTCATATAAAGATTCAGTCGATAAAATTGAGCAAGCGCTCAAAAAGCTGGAGGATCTTGCTCAAAGTCAAGCTCAAAGTCAAACAGAAACTGACCCTCCTCCAGAATTGAGTGCTTTATTTGCAGGACAAACTGAGCAACTGCCAAACAAAATCTTTATTACGCAACTCACTGACTCAGAGGTTGACCCATTCCAAGCTCAAGCTGTGTGGCAAGTCGATCCAAGTGCTAACGTTGAACCTACTGATGGTGTTGTTCCTGGGTACTATATCCTGCAAATCGATGAAGGTTTAAAAGTCATTGCCAATTACCATAAGACATCAGGAATAGAAGAAGAGACGCTTTCCCCAGGAATGCTTTTAGCAGAATTGTTAGAACTCATGACTGATGAAACCGCTTCAGTCGGTACGGTTGTTAATGAGGGTTTTGCACCTTATCTCAACCTCGTTTTAGAATTCGAGTTAACCAGCGATGAAAATGAATTCGATCCAGTTCCCCAATTGATCGACTTGGAACGCGGCATACGGATCGAAGAAACAGAACAGCCTTTGGAGTCACTGTTAGGTAAAGGCATTGAACCGCCTGAATACGATCTTGTAGCGGGGCCAATTCACCAGTCTAATGAACAGATTTGCTTGACTTGGTTATTTTTGCGTGAAGATTTAGCCCAACCGCAATTAGAAGTTATTCCTCAAGACTTAGCCGATCGCTTTGCTGCTTATACTGAACTAGAACGGTTTATCGTTATTCGCCGCAACCTCAGCAGTTTGTCCGATAAACCAAGGGAAATTGCCATTTATCCGTCATGGATTCAAGGGAAAACAGGCTTAATCCTCCCTCAGTTTCAGTTTGTCGATGAGCAACTCGAAAATGTCAGTGAAGGAAATCAATTACAGTACGAAGTCATTGCTAAAGCTTGCGATCGCATTTTAGCTTCCTGTCTGATTAATACCATCCGTCAAACTGTTCAACCCCTACCGCCGTTAGGACAAGCTCTAGCTTTGCACGATCTCAACTCCACAAAACCGAGCATCGAAATTGTTGTGACAGTTGAATCCGTTGCCCAAGAAAAATTTAAGCTCACCCGTAAGTTGGTTAGAGAATTGAAAACCATTTTACGGAAGAACTTCACTGACGATATCACTAACGATGTAATTGATGGGATTATTAATAAGGTTAATTCTTTAATCGATCAGGCTTTCGATCAAGAAACTCAGTTTAGAAAAAAACTGAAAGAATTAATGAGCCTAGGAGAATTAGCCCGCTTTGAAAAGTACATCTTGGCTCAAGCTAGATTGACAGTTTTCGAGCCACTTTTCCCTAGCGATGAATTACGATTGCGCTATCGCTTAACACAAGCCAAAACTGTTGGTTTCTATGGCTTTGAAAATCGTCCAGAAGTCACCACTCAGTGGTCAAACGGACTTCCATCGCGTGAAAAAGACCTTAATTTCCCCCAGATCGAATTTGCCTCAGTTCAAGGAAATTATCAATTTCCTTGGGTAGAAACAGCCGATACATCTGACTTACCCTTATTAAATTCCATAAGCTGGGAATTACTTGAACAAACTCTACCCGGACAGCCTCTCCAATATGCTTATCGCAAACGATTTACAGAAAAACAACTGCGTGAGTCCCTCGGAAAATGGCGTGAGGGGGCTGCCATTGAATTTTATATCGGTCGAGAACAATCAAACCAGCAACAAGGAAACATAAAAAAAACAAGCAAGCGATCGCCTCTTTTAAAATGCCGACCTTACGGGGCTACAAAAAGGGCTAGGATGCAGATAGAATAAGCCTCATAGCCCTCTCAAAGAGCTGATAGTACTTACGCTTCAGTCGGACTTAATCTCAATAATTCAGTGACTAACTCATAAGAA
>JAHHHS010000240.1 GCA_019359215.1 Nostoc indistinguendum CM1-VF10
TTTCTAAGGCAGGGAAAATTCCCTTTCTTGCGACTATTATTCGTGAGAAATCTTCTGGTAATCCCTTTGGTTGGTCCTGGCAACCAGAATAATTGTCTACCCCGAAGTATTGAGGGGATACCAAACGAAAACGAGTCGGTAAAAGTTCGGGTTTGTTTGCGGATCGGAAAATCGACGATGAACCAGAAGAATTGACCTCCCGTGTCAGCACAAGTGAAGTCGCGGATACCAAGAGCCGCTTAGAAGCAACATTTGACCAAAAAGAACGTGTTGATGTAGTCTTAGCTACCAATATGATTTCTGTCGGTTTGGACATTACACGCTTGGGCTTAATGGTAGTTCTCGGTCAACCTAAAACAGCCGCAGAATACATTCAAGCTACCAGTCGTGTGGGACCAGCAATTCTCATTTTGAAATAAATAGAGTATTAACCCCATTTTGAAATTCAAAATATAGTACAAAATAACTAGTTTTTCCGAGAAAGGAGATAGCTAAAAAAATAATCACATCCATTAACTAAGTATAAATACCCAATATACTGGAGGGGATTGCCTGATAACTAAGGGTAAACTCAGGAAAATAGTTCTATGAATGAGAATATAGAATTCAATGGGAATCACAAATTATTAATAGTTGTCGAGCTTTGGTAAAATTGGTGAATTGAAAATTATTAATTAGTCAAACGACTCCAAGATGGTTCAAAAGACAGCGACCATAGAAATTCCTGAATTAATGCAGTTTTTACGGTCATCATTACATAACTTACCCTCCGGAAAGAAAGCCCGGGAATAATACTAGATATCAGGTAGAAGATGCAGTGATGGCTGCGTTCTCAGCCTTTTTTACTCAGTCACCATCATTTTTAGACCATCAACGTTTAATGAAAAGCAATAAGGGAAAGGATAATGCTGAAAGTTTATTTTCAATTGAAACAATCCCAAGTGATAATCAAATAAGAAATTTATTAGACCCGGTATCAGCTACTACTCTTTTTATGGCTTTTGATAAAGTCTATCAATGGTTAGATAAAAGGGAGTTTTGTCAAGGTTTCTCTACTTAGATGGAGAAATTTTAGTGGCGTTAGATGGCACAGAATATTTTTCATCTAAGAAGATTAATTGCCCTCATTGTAATTGTCGTAATCATCGAAACGGAACTACAACTTATTTTCATGGCTGTGTGACACCTATTATAGTTTCTCCTAATCAAAACCAAGTAATTAATTTATCACTCTTATTTTATTAAAAAACAAGATGGACATCAAAAACAAGATTATGAAAATGCGGCTGTTAAAAGATGGTTAAATAAGAATCATCAAAATAAGTATGGTTATCCTGTAACGCTTTTAGGAGACGACTTATATTCTCACGAACCTGTTTGTGAATTGGCTCTAAAACCAGGGTAAGCTCATCTAATTTGGTATAAAATGAACTTGACAACTCAAAGAAGATAAGCATAAAAAACCGGATAAAAAATGCACTTGACAACTGAGCAAGGTAAATGAGAAGAATTCAATGCTGTTGTGAAAAAATTGTCAGGAGTCAGGTTGATGTCACAAGGCTTTGAAACTAAATCTGCTGATGCTACGAAAAATGCTGGTGGTTGCAGACAGCCAACACAAGTGGCAGACATCGGCAGTATACAACAGAGTTTAGTAGAGCATTTTTCTGAGATCAAAGACCCAAGAGTAGAGAGAACTAAAAAACATCAACTCACAGACATCTTAGTAATTGCGATTCTGGCAGTCATAGCGGGAGCACAGGGATGGGAAGATATCGAGAATTATGGCATCAGTAAGCAGCAATGGTTAGAAGAATTTTTAGCACTACTAAATGGAATTCCGTCGGATGACACTTTCCGTCGAGTATTTGAGTTCATCGACCCAGAAGCATTAAATCGATGTTTTCTCAGTTGGGTGGAAACCTTAGTCACCAAGATGGGAGGAGAAATAATCCCCATAGATGGTAAGACAATTAGGGGTTCATACGATCGCAATCAAGGGAAATCAGCACTTCATGTAATTAGTGCTTGGTCGAGTGAGCAACATCTGGTTTTAGCACAGATGAAAGTAGAGGATAAAACCAATGAAATTACTGCGATTCCTGCATTATTGGAATTGCTAGATATCGCAGGATCTATCATTACTATTGATGCGATGGGGACACAAATTGAAATTGCCAAAAAAATTATTGCCAAGAAAGCTGATTATGTCCTGGCACTTAAAGCCAATCATCCCACTCTCTATTCTCAGGTGACTCAATGGTTTGAAACAGCTCTTGCCGATAATTTTCACGCTTTTGATGTCAGCTATGACAAACGAATAGAGAAAGCACATCACCGCAGAGAAATTCGGGAAGTTTGGACTGTACCCGTTACTGCTGTTGGTGAGCTTTATCAACCCAAACTATGGGCAGGATTGCAAACTCTAGTTATGGTCGTCCGCGTGCGTCATCTTTGGAATAAAACTACCCGTGAAGTTCAGTTTTATCTTACCTCTTTAAACAGTAATGCTCAACTTATCGGTCGGGCTATCCGAAAACATTGGGGGATTGAAAACCAAGCTCACTGGACGCTTGATTGTACTTTTGCTGAAGATTCTTGCCGTATTCGCTCTTTCCACAGTCCCCGGAATTTTGCTCTTTTACGACGAATTGCTCTCAATGCTCTCAATAGTGAACAAACTTACAAACGTAGTCTAAGACAAAAAATGAAGCGCACTGGTATGGACAACAATTATATGATTCGAGTTCTCAGTTGTTGTTTTCTTGACTCTACATTAGATTCCTCTCAGCCCTTATGTCAAGCGTAATTGAGATGCTCTTACCCTGGCTCTAAAACAAGGTTATAACTTTATTTTTGTTTGTCTGGAAACGTCACATAAAACTTTATATGAATGGCTAGAATTTTTAGAAAGAAGTGGAGAAGTTACAACTGTTGAAAAGAAACAATGGGATGGTCGAAAAAATCTAATTTATCGTTATCGTTATGCTTCTAGAGTTCCTTTACGAAATGGAGACTCAAGTATCGAGGCTAATTGGTGTGAAGTGACTGTTATTAATGAAAAAACACAGAAAATTATCTACAGAAATAATTGGATAACTAATCATAATATCACCGAAAACAATGTTGAAGAGATTGTTAAAGCTGGACGCAGTAGATGGAAAGTTGAGAATGAAGGTAATAACGTTCTAAAAAATCATGGTTATAATTTAGAGCATAACTTTGGTCATGGTGAAAATCATTTATGCGAGTTCTTATTACCTTTAAATTTGCTATCTTTTTTATTTCATACTGGTTTAGATTTAGTTAACTCCACCTATAAAAAGATTCGTAATTTATTAGTAACTCGGACTTCTTTCTTTAATGATATTCGTACCCTTTAAAATTTGTATGGTTTAAAGATTGGTTGGATTTTTTCTCCTTCATTCTCAGGGAATATGTCCCATTCAAAAAAGTAAATTCTAGTTGAAAAATGTCAATCTCTTGAAAGGGGAAGAGAAAGGAGAAAGTTATTTATCAATAAAAAATACAAAGTTGGTTAGAATTTCAACTAGATTTATGAGTTGAAATCAATTTTTCATGGGCAGATTTTTAAAAAACTATCTATCTCTAGTGTTGGATGATAATTATTTGTCAAAAAATGATACTTTGACACAAGTTCTCTATTTAAACAAGAGAATTTTATCTGATTTTTTTCAAAATGAGAATTGCTGGAAACTAATAGTTTTAAGATCGGGAATCAGAATAATCTGCAACTCTCAGTTTGCGATGCCGTACTCCTACGGAGAAGCAAGCTCAAGCTACGCGAAGCGTCTCGTAGAGAAGGCGGGCGCTTGCGCCATCGTTGCTTCATTAGCCTACGTTTTTCCAAAGTGATGAAACCCTTGTAAATAATACATTTGCGCTTTTCAAGCGTGCCATTTGATAAAGGATGCTTAGGCAGGCTACGCCTACGCAGGTGCAACGAATGTACACACAGGGTTACATCAAGCCATCCACAAACTACGGCATGGGTCAGTTAACGAAGCGAAGCAACTGTTGGCGCGGCAGATAGCGCAAGAGAGCGAATGTGCTGATTGTGTTGTAAATTTAGTTTGCATTTATACATTTATAAAAGCATATTTACGTAACTTTCTATTTTCCAACAAAAAAGTGCACTGTAATTTATAAAGAAATGTGTAATCACTTATTTTTAAGTAGAAATACTGATTCATCATGCAAGTTACAAAGTCTAATGTGTTACTTAAAAGTTAAGGGCAAAATTAATATTTGCTATTCATACTTAAGGAGTATTAACAAAGTGGTAGTGCTAAAGATGTAATGATGCGACTTACATGCCGTCAAATTTAACTCGGATGCGACCAGATAAGTTTAGTGATGACTTCTTTGTTGAGCGTCGTTTGAATGGGTTTAACCCTGGTAAGCTCAATTCCATTAAGGGAGAAGAATGGCAGTATGCAGTTAAGTATGATTGTAGCAACCATGTAGTTGAACCATCGGGGATTTTACCAAAGATTATCGAAGCTCGATTCACTTTTGGTGGACAATCTCTCTCTTGCCATTCCATTAAGTATGAAATGAATGGCGAATGTATGGTTAATCGACCAGAGGATAGTGAGTGGGAATGGGCAAAACGATTATTCCGATGTACCGAGTTTGTGTTCCAAGAGGTACAGTCCCATCTGGGACGAACCCACATGAATCTAGACCAGTATGCAATGGCTTATTACCGTAATGTAGAAAATAATCCTATTCGGTTGCTATTAGAACCTCACTTGGAAGGCTTGTTGAATATCAATAAATTAGGGGCAGGTCTAATTAAAGGACCGACAGGATTTATTCCGGAGGCTTCTTCTCTTGATCCAGATGAGGTGGACAAGTTACTGATAGAGGAAGTAAAGAATCTTAACTATCATAATTGGAGTCCAAAGGTGCAATCATTACCTGATCGCATTGTCAACAATCATTTTGACCGTGCGGCTCTAGCCATGTGGGATGTTCTGAAACAGTATATTGGTCAGTTTTTTAAACAACACGAAGTGGGCATCCAAGCTTATTGGTCGGAAATTGAGCAGATGTCGGCAGATTTGACGGCTCATTCTATTCTCAAGTTAGAATTGGGTACTTTGGAAATCGCTGATCTAGCCGAGCTTCAACATTTGTGTACCTATATAGTTTATTTAAGTTCGTTTTTTCATTCGTGGGTAAACAATAAGCAATACGAAGACGGCGGCGATATTAGCTATGCCACGATTGGTCTTTGGGATACTCACCATCCAGCTTACAACCCCATAAAAGTAACCCAGCGACACGGGAAACAAGTTGTGCTGTTGTGGACGCTATCTAACGTACACTCCAACCCCATTATGGATGTCGGCTCTACTGAGTTGAAGGACTTGCTTTGGATGTATCGGGAGCAAATTGAGCCAGGGATTGCATTAGATGCCATTATGATGAGCACTAATATTTAATGAACACTACATTGTTTTGTTTATCTGTATCCTTCGGGTAACTGGACTAAAAATAACTGATATCACTATTAAATCTGTAAAAACTTACAAGGAAAGAAAAAATGGTAAAGCTTGTAGCAATTGGAGATAGTCTTACTCAAGGATTTCAAAGTGGTGCTATTCTGAAAACAGAGTGGTCATACCCTGCTATGATTGCTCGTACACTTGATTTATCGGTTCCCACTGATTTTCGTATACCTAGCTTTTTTGGTAGCGGATTACCCATAAATATAGAAGAACTCCTAAGATTTATGGAAGCCGAACTGGGGGATGAAATATCAACGGATAAGTGGATTTTGCGTTTTCCTTTTCTTTTAGAGCAATTTATTGATGATATAGAAGATCTATACGAAAGGGGTAGAGGAACAAGACCTTCCATTTTTAAAGGTCAGTTTCATAATCTTGCAGTATGGGGTTTTCGAGTATTAGACACTTTCACTATCAATTCCGATTATTGCGTTCAAGTAATTAAAGAAAGTGAAGGATGGATTGAAGATGATTTTCTTGGGTTACCCAATGCTCCTATGTACAGAACTGCTCGGATAGTATTGAATCCTGCTGATCAGCTAAACAAAGGAACGTGGACTCAGATTGATAATCTTAAAGCAATTAATGATACTGATGCAGATGGGGTAGAGAATTTAATTATTTGGCTAGGTGGAAATGATTGCCTTGGAACAGTTGCAAGTTTGAGTCTGAAGGAGATGCCATCTAACTTTACTAGTGTTGATCCTGAAGAGAGAGGTAAGTTTAATTTAACCCACCCTGACATTTTTAAAAAAGATTATGCTACTCTTGTCGCAAAAGTTAAGGATGCTATTTCTCCTAATACTCGTGTCTTTATAGGAACCATACCTTATGTCACCATTCCACCAATTACCCAAGGTATTGGAAAACTCCCAGAAAATAGCAAATACTTCAAATACTATGGAAGATTTTTTGCAAACGAGGAAAATTTTAATCCTTTTTTTAATAGTAAATTGACAGGAAAAGAGATAAAAAAAATTGACGAAACTGTCGATCAATTCAACCAAATTATTCGTGATGAAGTTGCTAGTGCAGGAGATAAATGGCATATTGTTGATATGGGAGAAATCCTAAACAGTCTTGCAGTCAAACGCAACCATTTAACCAATTCTCCTGATGAACCACTGAGAGAGTATTATAGGTCTTTAGGTATTGATGAACATCCTCTTTTAAGCTTAGATCCTGTTCCAAATGCTCTATTACTAAAAACTCAAAATAGCACCCGAAAAAGTGGTGGGCTTTTTAGTTTAGATGGTGTGCACCCTTCAACTATTGGTTATGGTATTGCGGCCGAAGCTTTCTTAAGAAAGATGCAAGAAGTAGGTGTTCAAAATGCTAATCCTTCTTATCTTGACTGGAGGCAGATCATTGCTCAAGATTCACTTCTTCAATCCCCACCAGCTTTATGGGATGACATTATTAATGGGGCTGAAAGGAATTCGATTCTTTGGAATGTTATTTTCAAGGTTCTTGGCCGATAAACTCTTATGAGTATGATATCCCTCTTCTGTCACTTTCCAGGAGGGCGATCGCTAGAAGCCCCATGAGGCAATCAATACAAACTATACTAACCCAAGTCGCTAGTTACTCTGATGGGCGATCGCAATGGGTGTGTTAAGCAATAAAATGCTCTCCAAGAAGAAAATTAGGAGGGCTATATGCTAAACGAAATAATAGTCAAAATAGAAAAGAAAGTGATTTAGAAAAGCTAAATAAAAAGTTGAAAAAAGAAAAAGCTCAAGTTGAAAAGCTGCTCAAAGAATTAAAAAAAGAAAATTTTGCCACTCCTGAGCAAGCTCAATACAAGCTAAAAGTCGTCAATAAAAAATTGAAGTTATTTGAAATTAAAGAAGTTAAACTTATTGAAAGTAAATCTAAAGACAATAAGATTTTTTATAAAATGGAAGGAATGGGTTATGAAAAACCAGAAGAGATAGAAATACGAAGGAAAGAAGCTGGAAGATTTATTTTAGCAACTAATTTAGTTGATGATAATAAGTTAGAGCCATCAGAAATTCTGAAAAATTATAAAAACCAACAGTCTTGTGAGAGAGGATTTAGATTTTTAAAAGACCCTTTATTTTTTGCCGATAGTTTATTTTTAGAAAACCCGGAACGAATCGAGACAATGTTATTTTTAATGTCTTTGTGCTTGTTAGTTTATAATCTTGGTCAAAGGGAACTAAGAAGTAGCTTAAAACGAATCAAAATTGGAATCAAAAATCAACTAGGAAAGTTAACGATTAGTCCGACATTAAGATGGGTATTTCAATGTTTTCAAGGAATTCATCTTTTAACTTTAAATGGGGTTAGTCAAGTTATTAATTTAACATCAGAACGCCATTTTATTTTGAATTGTCTGCCATCATCTTGCCAAAAATATTATCTACTTTCGTAATCTCAAGAAAATCTAGAGACTGAATAATAATTTATCAATATCTGAAGGGATAGTAATTGTTATTCCAATTTTCAGTGCTATTTTATAAGTCAAATATAAAATATTTAATTATTTCTCTTCACGCCGTAGATTAATTTAGTTTTGTTTCTTAATTATCGTGATTTTTTGCTTTTTTCTTGACTGTAATCTATTTATACTTCAAATTGAAGTGCGGAATGTGGGCTTCAACAAGCTTTTATTTAATAAGTAATTTATATAACAGCTAAATCATTTAAGTATTTAGATGCTGTCAACAACGCCACTTTGTTGTACGCGTAGGCGTAGCCCGCCGCAGGCATCGCATCAATTGAGTGGTAATAAGCACAGATCTAGGGTGTTGACTTTGAGTGTTTTGAGGCAATTTTCCGGAAAATTATCTATGCTACTTTTCTCTGTGGGAAAGCGGCTGTTCCAGCCGCTTTCCCACAAAAATACGCGACACATTTTTTGCATGAAGTCTTATGCAGTAAAGTGTTCAGAGTCAACACCCTAGCACAGATCAGTCGATAACCCGCATGGGTTATTATTAAGCTAATCGGCACGCAAGTTGCATAATAAGAAGAGGAAGTCGTTTAAAAGCAACTATGCCACCAGCAGCCAAAAACTTTTTAACGCCGGAGCAAGTCAGCAAGCTACAGGAAGCTCTAAAAGAAAGTGATCTACCACACGTCAGGGAAAGAATTCTCATTATTCTGCTACAGAATGATGGGAAACCACAACACGAAATTGCTAAATTTTTAGGTTGTTCGCACAGGACAGTAGCATATTAATGTATGCACGGTGATCCACATAATCTAGAAACTTTACATAATAAAAGAGAGTATGAACATTACCGCAAAGCTACTCCTGAATATATTGAGCTGCTATTAAAAACTGTTGATCAAGAACCATCAGATTTAGGATACGAATTTGGTAAATGAACGGCAGAACGACTAGCTACATATTTAACCGAAAAAACAGGAATTGATTTAAGTAGTTCTCAAGTAAGAAGGATATTAAAGAGAAAAAAGTATAGTTATATCTGGGCTAAATCTAGCTTAGAAAATAAACAAAATCCAATTGAAAGAGCCAAGTTCAGGGAGAAGCTTACTCAATATTTAAAAATAGCGCGAGAAGAGCCAGAGCGTTTACAGGTGTGCTTCTGGGACGAGAGTGGTTTTAGTTTACGTGTGATTAGACGCAAGAGTTGGGGTAGAAAAGGAAAACGAAAAAGTGTTCCAGGGGAACGGCGTTGTGGTCGAGTTAATGTGATGGGAGCAATTAGAGGATTAGACCGGAAACGGGTATGCTTTTTTGTAAAAAAAGGAAACGCCGATATTTTTTATGAGCAATTACAACTATTATTTGAATTAATTAAGCAAGAATGGGCTAGTATTGGAAACCATTTTGAAGATTTTGCAAAATTTGGTCCAAAGATTATTTTAGTTTTAGATAATGCTAGTTTTCATAAACGCAAAGATGTTCTAGCTAAAATAGCTGAAGACTTTCCAAATTTTATTTTAGAATTCCTGCCGGCTTATAGCCCTGATTACAACATTATCGAGTTAGTCTGGCACTCATGTAAAGAATATATTGCTCATCGGTTATTCAAATCAGTAGATGAATTAAAATCACTGCTAGATAAGCTGTTGAATCAAGGCGAGTTAGTGATCAAGTGGCATCGGAAAATCAAAAACAAAGGTAATAGCCAGTATGTTGCAGTTTAAATGCCAATTAGCTTACCTGCTGCTGTTCCTGGTTTGTAATAATTGAATCCGACATGAACTTCAAGTATTTAATCGCGCTGAAAATTCTTCAATCGGCAAACCATACGTTTCAAACTCATTCTTGTGAGCTTTTAGTATTTCAATAAAACTTTCAGACCCATCTCCATCTTCATTCTCAATCATACTTCCACTATTTATGCTTCCTAAAACATTATTTAGATTCAGGCTAAGGGCAGCAAGAGCCGGTGGAGCTATGAACGAATCATCCTGCTCATCTCCCATACCTCCATTGCGAAGCAAACCAGAATAACGAATTTCGCCGAGATCATCTCGCATGTACTTATGTATCCAACTGTGCACAAATGTAGAATTGTATATCATATAGGAACAAACTTGCTTCAAATTATCTAGATCCACTTGATTAGGGGATGATAAAGTGTTTGTCACAGTATGTAGGGATTTCTCTCCTGCCTTACGATGTATCGGCTCAATAAGTCGGGGTAGCGAATAAAAGTAAGAAGAGTTGCTAGCATCCGATTTCATGAGAGTTAACTATATTTTTCTAAGGTAGGCATTGTAAATACAAGCAAGCGCTTTACTATA
>JAHHHS010000241.1 GCA_019359215.1 Nostoc indistinguendum CM1-VF10
AAATCCTCTAATGACTTTTTGCTCTCAAGAAGTTTTTGCGTCATGTGTCATATTTTATGACGTTTTGTGCAGCTTGCTTACCTTTTAATTTTTCTCTGCTACCCCAGATTATTGAGCCGATACGAAAAAGTTTACCAGTCTTTGCTAGAAGCTGACCTCAAAGCACTCAAACAGCATTTACAAGGTGAGGCTGTTTATGATTATGTTACGACTGCGATCGCTGCCAAACGCCGAGTTGCTGATTACGTAAATCGGCTACCAATGCAAGAGCGCCCCCGGTGGATAGCAGAATATCAGTTGCAAGGGTTGGTTACACTTCCAGAACCGCCAGCACAACAATCACCTTCACCGACTGGTATTCCCAATCCCGATATTGCTGACATCGATGAAGAATCGGTGCAGTCGGTGATTAATCCGGGTGCAATGAAAATTCTGCAAGCGATCGCTGCTAATTATCCTGAGTACATCAGAATTGATGGTGCTTGGATTGATGAACTATGTGATGCTGCATCTAATCAAAATATGACTCTTCGCAGTAATCACCATTTTTACCTTTCTGGTGGAACACAGTCTGGAAAGTCCACGCTGGCTGGAGTGATTATTAACAAAATCGCTGCAAAATCTCAAACACCAGCAATTGTGATTGGCAGCGATCCAAAGGATGATGTCACCAGATGGTTGTGCAAGTTCAGCCGTAAGTTTGACGGCATGAAAGAATTAAGAAATTGGATCATCTTTGCCACAGACCAAATTGACAAACAGAAAGCAAGAGTTGCAAAAGTTGGTGGTGAATGTCAGGGCGTTCCCGAATTATTTCTTGCTCAAGATGAGGTGGACTCTGTATTTGGTGGTGGCAAGGGACTTCCAGGAATGGTTGATGCTGATACTGCCAAAGATTTACAGGGTTTTTGGAACTATGTCATCAAATTCACTGCTGGGTTAAAGGGTCATGGTTTATTTATGGGGCAGTCTCCACTCTCTGGAGAAACTGGATTTAGTCGCCCGTCCTTGAAAAATGTTTGCTTTATTGCGATGGGGCAAACATCGAGTTATATACTTGACCATCCCCAAGACTTTGTAAACGTTAAAAAGGAGATTCTTGAAATCTTGCGGCAGGCTTGTGAAATGTTAGACAAAGCCGGAGTTCGATATGCCCTGGTGATTCCCACTCGGTCTAATCCCTTTGTTGCCCTAATCCCGGAATTTGATATCAAAGGTCTGGAACAAAAACAGGATTCCAAACCGAATGGTGAGACTGTTAATAGTTCTAAAAATAATCAGCAATCCTCACAGCAGCAAGTTGACTGGTATCAAGAAATTAGAAAATGGGCAACAGAATTAGGGAGAAAACCACATTTTCAGGAAATCAAACAAAAGTGGCACGAATTAACAGGACAAGAATTAAACGAAAAGGGGTAACTCTACTGCTAGAAAATCTCGGTTTTCCCGATTTGGAGAATTAGACTGGAATGCTCGGTATGGGAATTTAAAAAACTATAAGAAGAAAGCGGCAATCGCTCACAAACAACATCGACAAGCTCATAGTAAATGCTGTTGTTGTTTAAGGTCTGAAGCTACTCAAATGCACCATACTGAGTATACTTATACTAATCACTAAAAGTTGGAAATCAATTGGTTTCCACTGTGTGATAAGTGCCATCACGAAGTTGCACACTCATCAAATAACTGGATTAAAAATAAGGCTGACCCAGTTCGGAAGAATAAAAATACAGAAGAATTTAAAGCGCGTTTACAGCTTGGCTTTAAGCTATTATATAAAGGAATAAAATGGTAATTAAATCAGTTCTTTATTATCCATCTTAGAATATATGGATATTGGATAAATAACCGCCAAGTTGAGACTTATATTCTTCTAGATATGGCATTTTTCCAAGGATTTAACTGTTCACTGATAATTGGTTAGCTTTAGCTTTAACTTAGTTAATGGAAATCTCAGCAGAATATTTGAGTTTAATTGGAGTTGAATCAAATGTATAACGACTATGATGATTTGAATTTTGAAGAACGCTTACAACTTACTGAATCTGGAATCAGGCGACGACATCAGCAACGAATGTTCTTGCGTCGAAATGCCCAACTGTTGCAGCAGGAGTTGGAGCTTGAAGCCGAACTGTTAGAAGAAAATCCAGAGTTAGCCAAAACTATTCACACTCTTAATATGCGGGAGATTCAGAGTAATCAGCGAGGGCTACAGAATGTTTTAGGCTCAGAAGAATCACCTTCAAAAGAGCAAAGTGTTTGGAGTAAATTTTTTCCGGGATTGGGTGGGAGATAAATCTAGTGGGAAACTAATATCTCTTTTTAGAAGCTGCTCTTATAAGAGATAAACTATTAGTTAGAATCAATAAGTTTTACAGTAATTTAAATGACTAGATTTATTCACGATCAATTTGCTAAAGATTATTTGGAAGAGTTACTAAAATCTTATGGAGAAGTAAAAGCTTCTAGCCGTGTAGCTGGTGAAGTTAGAGAAATTGATGTTTTATTTTCTCCTGCTCTAGAAGCTAATAATTTAGAGATCCTAGGGCTTCTGGGAAAATTTGCAGCTACACCTGCTATTTTTGAACCATTTCGCAATCCTGCCTCTGAAGAGGAAATCTGTGATTGTTTGCTGAAACTATTGGAAGTAAGAGGTACTTTACAACGTGAAGCTAATCGCAATAAAATCTCTATTAAAGAATTAGAAATTCCGAAATTGTGGATACTTTCTCCAACCGTATCTGTGAGAATACTTTCAGGTTTTAGTGCAATCCAAGCATCTAATTGGGTGTCTGGAGTATACTTAATGGGGGAGTATTTGCGAACAGCTATCGTTGTAATTCATCAACTGCCACGTACTCAAGAAACTTTGTGGCTAAGAATCCTCGGTCGAGGGAAAGTGCAAAAGCAGGCTATTGATGAATTAGAAGCGCTATCATCTAATCATCCGTTTCGGAAAGCCACATTAGAATTACTGTACAATTTACAGCAGAACTTGGTAATGTCTCAAATTGAAGAATCAGATGATAGGGAGTTGATTATGCGATTAGCACCACTTTATCAGCAAGATAAAGAACAAGCTGTACTGGAAGGAGAACAACGTTTAATTATACGTCAACTAAATCATCGCTTTGGTGAGATTGACTCTTCAGTAATTGAGCGAATTCGAGGTTTATCTACTGACCAATTGGAGACTTTAGGAGAAGCCTTTTTAGATTTTTCATCCCTCACTGATTTAGAAACTTGGTTAGACCAAAATCTCTAAATAAAAAGCTTGTGCTATTATCTCTTGCCTGGAAAGTAGATGCGCTCTTATCAAGGAGGTTTGGGGCAAGGGGGAAAAGCTTCGCCGTGAGCGCAACTTCTCTTCTTAGGCTGCGCCCTAAGCGTAACTATGCCGCAGGCTTTACGACAAAGATAAAAAGCTATTTGAGAGCAGTAGTTGCGCCATCATTTTTCCTTTTTCCCCTCTTGTTTGCACCTTCTGTCACCTTCGCTTCTGACTCTGACTTACTAGAATTAACCATTTTAACCAAGTGCTGATTTAGATAACTCTGCGCCGAGATATACAAACTTTCCCAAATCTCTTGATTGCGGCTGATTTTTGTGCCGACTGTATTTCCTGCTGTTTTCTCCGACACCAAGTATTTGCGAAAGTAGTTATTCCACAAGTGTTGGAGGAAATCTTCGGCAAATTCATTAAACGGCAGAATCCATTTATAGTCCTTATCCAAAAATACCCGATAAGATGCAATTATCGGTAATGCGAGGTCAGTTGGCGCACCAAACCCGAATGAATACTTGCTGTCAGGCAATAACGTAGTTTTACGTATATCTATTGATGCTAAATCGTTGCTACCCTTTCTTCTGGGGCTGCTGATATGGTCTTGAATTATTTCATAGAGTCTTTGCTCTATCCACAGAGCTTGAGAGAGCAGAGGTAGTAAAGCAGTTAATCTTTCGGTTTCTGCGTCTGTGATGTTACTTGGAAGACTCATCCCTGCGGGGTGTTTGGTTCGTTTATCGCCGTCGGGGTTGTATTTATTTCTGTCGAGGCAGTAAAGGAGCTTGAGCAAATGGGTGACCAAACAATTCGCAATTCGCAGTTCGCAATTCGCAATTGAAAATGCGAATTATGAACTAATTGATTAATTGGCTAAAAGTGGGTACAGAGCCAATACCATACCGTAGGTTGGTGGTCTTCAATTAGCGGGAGGTACAGAGCCAACACTAAATTGTCTTAATTGCGAATTGCGAATTGCGAATTGCGAATTGGAGTTGACATTGCACTGAGCGTTTCTGGGTGCGCCGCTTTGGTTTTGGTAATAGGCGATGCGGAATTTTCTATCTTCTGCTCTCTCTAACTGGACTAAATACTGCTTGATAAATTTGTAATCACCCCTGGCGTTGACTTTGGAGCGAGAATCTACTGGCGTTGTAGTATTACTTGCCAGGGCTATATCTTTGGCTGATTCTTCAGTCAGTCCGATGTGAATCGTAACTTTTACTCTGGCTTGGGTTAAATCGTATTTGTAATTTTTCGCTTGCTCAAATGCTAAAACTGTATGTCCGCCGTTGATAATTCCATCACTACCGCCCTCGCTGGCTTCTAAAATCTCCAGTTCTAGCTCGGTTTTGTTTTTGGTAGGTTTAACAATATTAGCTGACAAAACAATTCCACTGTGGCGAGAGAAGAATTTTGCAGGTTCGGTCGTCAGCGAGTCGAAGATTTGTCTGTAGGTCGCGCTTTTGCGGTTTGGTTCCCGGATGTTCGGTTCTAGGGGGAGGTCTATAGGGAAGCTGTCTACATGGGCAGTGGCGATAATGCAATTGGGGTTGGCTTGAAAATAGTTATCTATTTTTATGTTCCAAGTCTTGGGCATACTTTCTAAGCAATGTCAGGGGAATTTCTATGTTAACCAAAACCCTGATGCTGATATCGCATTTCTCAAAACGCCTAGTACGTTAGAGATTGGGCTACAACATATCTCAGCATCTGGGTAGTTAAATTATTTGAATCTGCGGTAGAACTAACACACCTGAAAAGCTGGAATTCATAGCAAGAATCATGCTTAATTTGTACAGTGCCTAAATCCTAGTTTAGATAAAGAGTACTTAAAACCTTTGATTTTTAGCTACTCTTTTTATGGAAAGCTCTTTATAACTATCAAATAACAGTCTAATTGCTGTTTATAACTTCAAAAACTAACTTAAGATAGACTATTATTCATACTTAAGTTAGTTGCGAAAAGTGCTAATGTTAAAAAGCTTTCTAGAACATCTATAACTAGGCTTGATCTGTTAGTTTCACTTAAAACGTATTTATACTTATTCTCATTATGAGAATGCCTGCTTTACTAATATTCAGCAAGCGCAACTGTACAGTACCATGACTACCACCAAGATTCATTCAGCTGTCTGTATTCAGTCACGTGTTTTAGCCGTATTTTACACTCCAGGTAAATGCTGGCAATTTCGGATTATTAACCCCGATGGTACGGTGTTTATTGAGCATCCGATTTACTTTAGTGCTGAAGCAGCAGCAAAAGCTGGGCGTGAATGGATTTATCAAAAGCGGTAAAGCGGTTAATTCATTCAGTGGCAATCCAGCCGGAAAGCACTTTGATCGTACCAGCAGAAGAGCCATCACCCGTAGCCTTGGATGCACTTAGAAAGATTTATTTACCCAGGATTAATGACAAGTAATATTTTTGGATGAAAATCGAGTTTCCAAGTTAAAAGCCCTGGATTTTACCAGGGCTTTATTTTATATGCGGTTTACTAAATGCCAGCTAAAAAAAGTTACCAGCCCTTCATATACACATAATCAGCGGTGAATCACTTTCAGCTACTACTGCTGTTGAAATTTTGTCGATTGAGGAGCTTTTTTAATAATGTGCTGGTAAGTGTAGTATCAATACTTGTCGGATTTTGGGGGAAAGGGAAAGAAAAACCCCTTACACTTACCCTAGATGAATTCCTAATTGGCATTTTGTACTTTTTCAATTGGCACAAACCGAATTAATTCCCGGATCACATCAGTTGCTGGCCTGCCAGTTTTTGAGCAGTATTTTTCCAGCTTCTCTGCTTCACTTGATGTCAGATTGATTGTAAGTCGTTTAACAGCCCATTTTTTATTCATAATATTGCTCCAAAGTTTCAACATTATTTCTTCATACCTAATAGTTCGCTTTTGTTTATTATGTAAGGTAAAGCGAAGCTGTCTTGAGAATAGTAAGGGCTATGGTTTTGCAGTGATTAGATTGCTAATGGTCAAGCAATTCATCTATGGTGCTACTTTTTCTTTAAACTGCTTCCCAGGAGAAAATGCAGGAACTCTAGTAGCCGGAATAGTCATTGGTTCATTGGTTTTGGGATTACGCCCTTCATGCTCTGAACGTTCACGCCGCTCGAATGACCCAAACCCAACAAGCGTTATCTTCTCCCCATTAGCTACAGCCTCGGTAACGACTTCTAAAAAAGCACTGATCACTTGATCAGCTTGCTTTTTTGTGATCTTAGCCTTCGCTGCTACAGCATCCACTACTTCCCCTTTGTTCATAAATCACCCTGAAGTATTGCCAGTATTGGAAATTTACTTTACCATGACTAACTTTTGTGAGGATAGGTGGGAAAGGAGTAATAATCAAGCAGCATACGAAAATTAACAATGCACAGCTACTCCTGTGGCGACTTTGAATTCAGGGGTAAAGCCAGTTGAGTTTTAGGAGAGCATCTACTGTAGTCGAACAGTCAATCTACAGTTCGCGCTTTTTTCAAGCAATTTCTGCGGCTTTGCACAAGAGAATTCTTACAAAGCGACCAGCAACCTTATAGGCTACATCAGCAGATATTTCGATATTCCTCAGTGCGATGAGTTGGGTGATTAGCAAGATTAGGGTATGAGCATGATTGCTCCCCTGCATTGTTAGAAGCGATCGCGTTAGTGAACAAATGGATATAATGCAGTGGTGCAAGCATAAAAGTTAAGTCTTCTAGCTTTAGTTTCCTTACAGAGAAATAGTCTGTTTGTGGAGTAGTCGGTCTATAAGTTTGGGTATTTCTATGGCTAATTAGTTTAATTAAGATATTTTTTATAAACTAACTTAGGCAGGAATGATTAAAGCAATTAGTGAACGCTTATCAAGTGATTGAACTTTTCCTACTTGGCTAAGATCACTTACAACCCGGTCTAGTAGTTCTTCAGCTTGGTCACGATATTGATGTTCTCGACCTCGTAAACGAACAGCAAACTTCACCGAATCGCCTTTACTCAACCAGCCAACTGCTTGTTCAATACGTAACTTATAATCAGCCACACCTATATTCAAACCAAACCGAACTTCTTTTACTACTGGTCTAGCACTCTGTGTCTGACGCTTTTTCTTTTGATACTGAAGCTTGCCATAATTCAAAATCTTTGCAACTGGAGCCTCTTTTCCTTCAGACACTAATACTAGGTCTAACTCTAGGCTTTCCGCTAGCTGTAATGCTTCATTGGTATCGGTCAAACCACGATTATTATTTTCATGGTCAATCAAGAAAACTTGGGGTGACTTGATTTGCGAGTTTATTAACTGTTTTGGAATTGCGATAACCTTTAACTCCCATGTATTACAAATCTATAGAGTGTTAGCCATGCCGACTATTAACAGCTTTCTTATCTAAATCTATCGTAACCTAATCCTTTGCTCCTCTTTTTTTATAGAACCTGTATGGCATGGAGCGCTTCTATTATAAATTTTCTGTATGCTTTGGCATTGATGGTTTATCCTACTGTCACCTTTTAAGAGAAACTTGTGTGAAGCTGTAAGAGAATGAAGAATCAAACTTTCTTCTACTATCAGTTCTAACTTACATAATTGTAAATATGCCTTCAATTTCCTACAACCGCACCGATAGCCAGCAACCACAAAGCATTACCATTGAAAGTTATGTTGTTCGCCCCGGATTACACATTCTCACTTACGAGCAACTCAAGTTGCTACGGGAGCAAACACAGCATCATTCTCAGCTTGAACATTTAATCAGCCAAGGTGTGATTAAGTTGACTGGTTAATGATCGCCAGCACAAAAATCCTAACTCGCTACATCTAATTCCACTATTGCTGGCTGTTGTTCCTTCTTAACAGCACCTAATTCCTCAATAAAAGCGTCGATTGCCTTGGCTGCTGACTGCTTACCTGTTTTCATTTGGGAAAGGATATTTTCGCGTATTGCTGAATAATCTGGTAAGACTTGCTGCTCAATAGAAACAGCCTCTTGTGTTTGTAAAGCAACTCTACCAGAACGCTGATCTATTAAACCCTTAATCTGAGCGATCGCATCTGCCATCTCTTGCTTAATCACTTGTTTTATCTCTTTCCCATCAGGTGTAGACGCGGCTAAAGCAGTTACTTCCTGCTTAACTATTTCCTTAATCTCATCACTATTAGATAACGCTAGCCCAGCTTTTGGCTGGCCCAGGATTCCCTGTAGCAATCTTGTCGCTGTATGATTCAATGACTCATTTTCGGAAATCTGCATTGCCGATAAAGCTTTGACTTCTGTATCAGTTAGCCCAATTGAAATTGTTACCTTAGCCATACTTTTAAAGCCTGTAAATATTAATCTTGTACATCGCTAGTTCTGAGTTATACCGTTTGCATACAGTACTTTGATTACTGATCATAAATGCTGTATAAACAACTTATTAACGACCCAATTATTAAACTTTGCCCTGTGAGCAACTTTTACCCTCGATTCTTTAATATAGCTTCAAATCAATCAAGTTGCCATCAATTCAATTCTAACGCACACTTACCTGATATCCATCTTAAAAATGAGGGCAGATGTGCCCCCATTTAAACTTTTGACTTTTAAATATTGCACTACATCCCCTACCCTTGCAGTTTTATATTCCACAAGGTGTGTTGCTTCAGTTACTACTTGACATTATTGCTAACTCTGAACATTACCAACTATCACAGTAACTATCTGCCCGAATCTCTCGCCAAATATCTGATATCTGCCACCCTGAGTTTTCAATTGCTTGCGCTGGAGGGTTATCAAATCTTGGAGAATAGTAATAGTCAGAACCATACTCCAGCTTGTTACTATTCTCTTCCAGTTTTTGCTTGGCTTCTAATGCTGTTTTTGGAGTTTTAACATTTTCAACTTCTAGTTCTAACTGTTGGGATAACTTTGTCGCAGATGCCTTTTTCAAAATGGGCTTTTCTATTTTTCTCATCAGCTCCATATCTATCTAAAATTGACAAATCTACTATTACAAAAAGTTGATTTTTGAATCTGAAGAGTTCAAGAGTCAGTGGAAAGAATTAACATTGATACCTGACTTTATAATTACCTACTTTTTAGACTGCTCACAAGTCGTTAAAACTAGAACTTACTTGTTCGGTTTGCTGCACTGTGTAAAGTCAGCGCAGTGAAGATAGATTACAGCCGGCTATAGATACTCAACTTCGACAGCAAAATCCCTTATTGGTACTAATGTATTATAGTGATGGTAAATTAAACTATGCACCTTTATGCACCTTCTATGGTTTCGTCGAGATTTGCGTTTAACTGATAACGAAATTGTCACCTCTTTATCTGGTAATGATGCAAGAGTTCTGCCATTCTTCATTATTGATCCTTGGTTTTATACCTGGGCTGATGTCGGAAAGAAGAGAGTCCGCTTCTTGTTTGAGTCATTGGAAAATCTCGACTCAAATCTCAAAAAGTTAGGTAGTCGGCTGTACTTATTTGAAGGTAATTCTACAGACATCGTGCAAGAGTTGACTAGGCAGTTAATCATTGCAGGATATAAACCCAAACTTTTTTTAGCCGTGATGTGCAGGTAGAGTACGGTGTCAGCCGGGATAAAACCGTAGTTGATTTCTACAAACAGTTAAACCTTGATTACCATATTGGACTAAACAACTTTCTGCAATCAGCAGAGCAACGTGACGAGTGGTTTAAGGAATACTACACCTATCAAAGACAATCTCAATACAAAACACCAGCAACTATTAATACGCCTCAAATTACATTCAATCTACCACAGCTAACATTTGAAGAACTTAAACAGAAATACCATCGCTTTTGGGCAGTCGAAAAAGTTTACTTTCCAGGGGGCGAAACACAAGCACAAGCTACACTAGAACACCGATTCAGTAATCAGGATGAAGTAGCAGAATGCTCAGTAGTGTGAGTAAAAATTTTGGCAAGGACATGAAGATTATGGACGACGGCAGTACGGCGAAGGTCAAATAAATTTTTGCGAG
>JAHHHS010000242.1 GCA_019359215.1 Nostoc indistinguendum CM1-VF10
TTTGAGGTATGAAGTATGCCGAAAACGTCAAAGTGAGGCGAATTTTCATGCCGAAAAACAGCATTAAACTCAAGGTTGAGAACTGAAGTTACTGAAAAATTTGATTTAGGTAGGTAAAAGATTATGGTAAATATCATTAGGTGGGAAATGACATTCTCAAAGGTGGTACTGATAACGACCTGTTGTGGGGTGGTGTAGGCAATGACATTCTCAACGGTGATGCGGGCAATGACATTCTTAACGGTAATGCGGGCAATGACATTCTCAATGGTGGTGTGGGCAATGACACTTTCAACGGTGGTAGTGGTGATGATCGCTTAGATGTTGGTTCTTTAAGTCTTGATTCTTTAGCAGGCGCTCAGTTGCTTAATGGGGACTACGGCAACGATACTCTCTCTGCCTCAGGCTACGACGACTATTATGACAACGTTTATGTAACTGGCAATAACACCCTCAACGGTGGCGCTGGTAACGATTACTTGATTGTTAGCTTTTCAAAAGCTAATAACCTGCTTAATGGTGGTGATGGTAACGATACCTTCTCTTTCTCTAAGAACTACAGTAGCAATGATACGGTTGATGGAGGTAGAGGTGATGATTTATTGTTCTATGACACTTATTATTACGACATTACCGGAGGAATCACAACGAATTTCAATGCTACTACTAACATTGGCTCAATTACGCTGGGCACGAACCGAATTAGCTACAAAAATATTGAAGGATTAAATATTACAGGTACATCCAACGATGACTTGATTGTGGGGAGCAACGGCAATGATACGCTTTCTGGAGGCGTTAGTGGTAATGATACAGTAGATGGGGGTTTGGGTGACGATTTGTTGGTCTATAATTCCGGGACTAGTAAGGGAATCACAACGACATTTAATGCTACTACTAATATTGGCTCGATTACATCTGGCACGAATCGGGTTAATTACAAAAATATCGAGCAATTAAATATTACAGGTACATCCAACGATGACTTGATTGTAGGGAACAATGGCAATGATACGCTCTCCACGGGTTCTGGTGGCAATGATACGGTAGATGGGGGTCTGGGTGACGATTTGATGGCCTATAACTCCGGGAGTGTTCAGGGAATCACAACGAATTTCAATGCTATTAGTAATACTGGCTTAATTACGGATGGCACGAATCAGGTTAGCTACAAAAATATCGAGCGATTAAATATCACAGGTACACAGTCCGATGACTTGATTGTAGGGAACAATGGCAATGATACGATAAACGCAGGTATTAGTGGCAATGATACGGTAGATGGGGGTTTGGGTGACGATTTGTTGGTCTATAACTCCAGGACTAGTCAAGGAATCATTTCGACATTCGATGCTACCACTAATAGTGGCTTAATTACGGATGGCGGTGGTCGAATTAGCTACAAAAATATCGAGCGATTAGAAATCACAGCTACAACATACAACGATGACTTGATTGTAGGGAGCAATGGCAACGATAGGATAATAGGGAGTTTTATTAACAGTATCAGCGCTCCCCGTGATCCTGTTCCTCAGGAGCAGGGATTTATTGTTGGCAATGACACAATAGATGGTGGCGCAGGTGAGGATTTGTTGATCGTCAGTAACAATGGTGATAGCAACGACAAGGGAATCATTTCAAATTTTAATGCCACCACTAATACTGGCTTAATTACGGCTAGCAATGGTCGGATTAGCTATAAGTCTATCGAACGATTAGATATCACAGGTACACAGTACGATGACTTGATTGTGGGGAGCAATGGCAATGATACCCTCAAGGGTAATTTTGGCAATGATATCCTCACAGGTGGCAAAGGTAATGATAGCCTAATTGGAGAAGCTGGTACTGACACCTTTGCTTTCAATAATTTCAATGAAGGCATTGATAGTATTGATGACTTCAACACGACTAATGAGCTGATTCAGGTATCGGCTGCTGGCTTTGGTGGCGGATTATCATCAGGTTCACTTAAAGCAAATCAGTTTACCATCGGAGCATCTGCAACCACTAACCAAGAGCGATTTATTTATAACATCGCCACTGGTGGATTGTTATTTGATCTTGATGGTAGTGCGTCTAGGTTTACTCAGGTACAATTTGCACAACTAGATACTGGATTGTCACTAACCGAAAAGAATTTTGTGGTTGTTTAATCGGAGTTAGCGCGGGAGCAAATCACTAATTGGTACGGTTTGCGGGGTGCTAAAAATAGCACCCCGCATCTGTTTTGCTCAATGCAAATCCTTTTGGTAAGCGACAGTGATTCTTGTACAGATAATCCAAAGTTTGCAATGCCTGCGGTAAATACTTGCCAAAGCGTCACTAAATTTAAATCTGAGGCGACACCGAAAAGCCTAACTGATGAATTGACTCCAAGCTAGAGCCACGCTGACTGATTCCTCCTAGCTCAAACGATTACCCCCATAGTACTCAGTGGCGCTTTCATAAAGGCAGCTTTCTCCCTAACGCCTCACTCAAGGCGTGGACATCTGCAATTTTGACGGAACAACACAAAGCGTCGCGTTACCCAACTTTCTCACGCCATCCATTCACTCCACTGTGGGGCATCTGCCACCAATTGAGCAAATTTGTCATCTTCACATCCTCAAACTCCAGCATCACACCGCAACGCTCGTCAATCGTTAGGGTACTGAGTAATTCTTTAATAAATATATTGCCCATTTCTTGGCTTGAGCGATTCTTCGAGAACACCGCACATCGCAGAAATTTTTGGTGTATCGAATGTATCTTAAGTTGCTCCCGATGTGATAGCATACCTTCAACAATTTTAGATAGCATACCTAATCCATGAATCAAGTTCGACTCCCTAAAGTTAGCGTTGCCGTGATTGGTTTGGTAGTTGCAAGCGTATTTCATGCTACTCCAGTGCTGGGAGCTATTCTAACTAGACAAGAATTTTCAGGTGATTTTACTTTAGTCGATGCTACTAGCCCATTCCTCACGAACTCTTTGCCATTCAAGAGCGAATATTCAGGATTTGTGGTTTACTCAGAGTCTGGGACTTTGAGCGATTGGGAGCTATCCGTCAACAATCTAGACCTGAATTTGAAGAAAGGATCTACTAATGGCGGTAACTTAACCCCAGATGTCGATTTTGAGCTTGATTCTGGGTCCAATTGGAATTTAGTAGTTGATTTTGGTATTGCTTTTGATGCTCCAAGATATACCCTAGAAAGAACTTCAATCTCTGAAATTACCTTGACGGGTGCAGTGGGACGGGCAGGAACATACGTCTATCAAGATTCTGCTGCCAATATTACCCTGAGTTCTTCATCTACATCAGTACCAGAACCGACTTCCCTACTAGGTCTATTGTTTGGAGTTGGTGCAATTACTGTCTATAAAAAAGCTGGGGAGACGAAATCTGAAGCATGAATTACTTAACTCTTTACCAAAACTTTATCGATTTACATTAAGGTAACATGAGTGAGGGTTGGGTTGATACTTGTGTTTGCCCTGTATGTGATGCCGTTTCAAAATTTTTCGTTGTTTTGGCATCAAGTATAAAGTTAATGCTGAAGAGTAATAAATACCGAACCCACTGTTTGTAAAACCAAGAGACATAGGTCAAAACATCATGAACCTATCTTGTAAAACACAAGTTGCTTACCTAAAGTTAGATAGAATTATAGCTACAAAACTGATTCTGCCTTTGCTTCTGACTGGATTGTTCGTAACGTGTGAAGCTAGTTATGCTCACAGCACATCCTCGATTACGAACAACATCACGAGGAACAATCTTATTGCTCAGAATCGAGGAAGCTGTGAACAATTTTTATCAGCTCTTGCTATAAGAGAAACAGGACAGCAAACTCCACCTTATGACATTGAAAATGCTTTAGGGTTTATTGGGAAGTACCAATTTGGTGAAACACTACTTATAGAGCTTGGGTACTACCAAGTTGAAAATCCTTACAACGGTGGAGGTAACGGCGTAGATAAGAATTATTGGCGTGGTACTTGGAAAGGTAAAAATGAAATTAATAGTAGGGAAGAATTTATGCAAAACAAGAATGGTGTACAAGAGACAGCAATCAAAGAGGCATTTAGCTTGAACTCGAATCGAATTAGTCAAATCCTTCAGGAAAATGGACGTTCCATTGAACAGTTCATTGGACAGGAACTGCAAGGAGCCAAAATTACACAATCTGGCATCCTTGCGGCTGCTCATCTAAGGGGTGAAACCGGAGTTACAAATCTACTGCTCAAGAATGAAGTTTCTAATGATGAATTTGGTACTTCTATTCTTGATTATTTAAAGGAATTTGCAGACTATGAGTCATGTATATAGATAGGGTTTCAATGCTCTTGACTTTTCGCATTAAGTCATGAAACAACGAAGCAGCAAGAGTTTCAGACTATATTTATTGTCAATAAAATCATATTACTGACAATAAATACTGTCTCAGTAGTAACCTGAAGCAGCCAATAAGCGGAAAGTTTCCGTATAACATTTATCGGCTTGTTAGTTGTCAATCCACAGTTGAGCAAAACGTTCAGCCGTCCATCCAATAATATCTGATACCTGCCCATCACCAATTTCTACGATTCGCTTAGTACCATCTCTACACTCTATTACATCAACAGAGAAAAACTGGCTCTCAATCCGCTTGGCACACTCAAAGACAATCTCTGGAATTTCTTCATCTGCTAAAGCAGCAAAAGGTTTACCAGATAGGACAAAGTAACGTCTCTCAGTTTCTTTGATAAAATCTTCAATCCGCCGCACACAAATGCCTCCCTCAATCGTGCCTCGAAACTTTTGCATCTCGGCAACTACTGTTTTGATTTGCGAAGGTTGATTAATTATGGAACCAACTGAGGTTTTGAGAGACTTAACATAATCTTTGATAAAAAATCCATTCCAGCCGAGTTGATTCAACTGGCTCTCCAAATCATCATCAACGGAATAAAATTTAGTCTCTGGAGTCAAATCAGTAATTAAAGGATACCAATTGCTCAGATAATGTGTAGATAGATACTCAGTCAAAGAAATTAAAACACTTGCCCCTGTATTTTCGACAACATTAACTAATAACTCATAATCTCCAGACGAGAGCATCCAACCCCGGTAGACCACTTTTGAGCCAGGAGTTGGGGCTGGAATAATCTTTGATGAACCCGTTCCTAACGACTCTAAAGAAATAACTCCAGTTGCAAACCCAGCGTTTTGTATACAAGTAACTTGTTCGCAGTAATCTGCATCCGCTTTTTTAAGATTAAAGTAATCGCTAGGAAAAAGAAATATCACAATATCTCAACCAAATATATTTTGTTTACTAACTATACTAATCCTTAAGTATATTTCCGTAAAAAACACGAGTTCGCTGACTCAATATGAGATTATTAACTAAAACCTCGCCCCCGTCGTTTAGGCTCTAGTATATCTTGTTGCGTAAGCGCTCCAGAAACTTCTACTCCCGAAAGTAAATCGCTCAATACTAACCGATGAGGTATTAACCAATTGCCAAAGTACAAGTAAGTTATTTGCAAGTATCTAAAGATAGTTACATTAGAAGATTTATTCAATAACACTATCTTTAGATAGATATTTTATCTACCTGGGTCTTTTTTTTCATAAGCTCATGAAAGCTATTTGCAGGCGATGTTCCGTGATAGTTATGAAAAGCATTTCTGTTTGTTTACAGAGATAAGTTTCTCAATATTTATTTAAATACAAGCGCACACTAAATCTTTGAGATCCCAATGCATACCCAGGAATCAACCAATTATTTTGCCGAAGTAAAAATTGGTCAGACTTATCGTGTTTTAGTAGCAGAAAGCGAAGAGTTAAGCCGAAAAATGCTAGATGTAGCATTATCGGAAGAAGGTTATGAGGTAATCACAGTAACAAGTGGGAGGGCGACAATAGAATGTTTGACTTCACTTGAAACTAACTCAGAAAAGCCTGCGTTTGACTTAATTGTTCTTGACTTAATGTTATCTGATATAAATGGATTAAATATTTGCCGTTTACTACGTGAGCAAGGAATTTTAGTACCGATTTTGATGCTGAGTGCTAAAAATAGTGAAACTGATTGTGTTTTGGGGTTAGAAGTAGGAGCAGATGATTACTTAACAAAACCGTTCGGAATGCGGGAGCTAGTGGCACGTTGCCGGGCATTACTGCGTCGGCAATGGTTAATGAAATTGCCGCCAGTACAAGTATTAGTATACAAAGATATCACACTGATACCGCAAGAGTGTTGTGTTCTGCTTCGGGGTCAACAGGTGAATTTAGCTCCGAAAGAGTTCCGTTTACTAGAAATGTTTATGAGTTATACACAGCAGGTATGGACACGACAACAGATAGTAGACAAAATTTGGGGAGAAGACTTTTTTGGAGATACTAAAACAGTTGATGTTCACATTCGATGGTTGCGTGAGAAGTTAGAGATAGATCCAAGTCGTCCTGAATACATTGTGACTGTAAGAGGTTTTGGTTATCGATTTGGATAAAACCACTGATAACAATCATTCCTAGAGGTAATAATTGGTCTAGAGCAGAAAACACTAGCAATTAGAGTAAATTACAGACGGCTATTAAGCAATTTTATCTCTCACAAATGGCGGTGGTTGAAGCCGTTTTGAAGGCGGTAAAATAGTTTTTGGATCAGTAGTTATTTTCCATTAAGTTATGGATATTGTTTTACCATAAATTATTTCCCTAATTTATCTAGTTATTAATTTTTGATTATTAAATGTTCTTTCAAATTTAGTAAGGATTCAGGTGGCAGAGTATTGACAAAGGGAACACTTGAGGGTGAGTATTACAAAAGTTGCTACTTTTCTAGACTGCGTGCTTCGATAATAGGTCGATTCTCTTCTGGAGATGCTGTGAGATTGACAGCAACAATAGACTTAATAAAAAATACAACTCGTTCCACTTCTCGAAATCCGACTTTTGTATAAAACTCATGACTTGCAGGATTATCAAGGAGGGCATCCAAAGCAAGTTCGATACATCCCTGTTCGGATGCCCACTGCTCGGCATACTGAATTAGCGTTTTACCAACATCTTGATTGCGGTATTCAGCTTTGACATAGATTCCTTCGACGTAGGCTACAGGGCTTTTAGTTGCGTCTGGAACATAATCAGAACGTAGCGATAGATTCATAAACGCGATGGCACAGCCATGATCATCCCTAACCAGAATGCCTTGTTCTCGATCAGAATGCAGAAGATTGGTGAGACTAACTTCCATTTCGGCACAAGAGTAATCGGGCCACAGCTCCAGTGCTAAGTTTAGCCACTCTTGAAAATCATTTTGGGTAACTTTGCAAATTTTCATTCACACTCACTCAGGTGGTTGCCCCAAGGAATAATTGTATTGCTCATCTCTTCTTTTGAGTGATGGCGCTCCTTCGCCCGCTCTCTTGTGATCGCCTCAATTCTGTTGTGGTTATAGTTTGAAAACACGCCCTAGCCCCGACACAGCTACTGCTTATTCAGCTACCCACTCCTCATGTTCTGGCTTCATGCGCTGCTCCGACCAGGCTTCAAAGCTCTCATAGATGGCGGTCACGGGCCACGGCGGCATCTTTGGCCTCCTCGCCCACGTCATGTGAACCACCGTGACCCGGCCGGAGCCGTCCGAGAGTTCAAACAAGGCGTCGTCGGAGCCACCATGCCGGCCGATCAGCTTCACCGGAACGCCGTACAACTCGTGCTTGGGCGAAAGCTCCATCTCAAGTTGCCGCTCGAACGTCTCGCGAAACTCGGGGGACTGTCCTTCCGTCGCCCACCACGGTTCTAGCCTTTTCATCCTTGCACCTCAAGCCGTCTAACTATTTATTATACGGAAAGTTTCCGTATAATCTTTTTCTAAATCCTAATATATCAATCATTTGCGAATTGGAAATGGCAGCAGTCTCTTGTTCAAATCCTCCAGATTCTCGAAAATCAGCTTTTGTCGGGCGTTTTTCGGAACGTGAATCAACTTCTCTTTTTAACTGCGCTAAACCCAAGACAGCACAATTGAATTGTTTAGCGATCGCCCTGAGTTGTTTCAAGATGGAGTCGATTTCTTGTACGCGGTTTTCCCCACGTTCACGGCGCATTGGTTCAATCAACTGCACATAGTCCACAATCATCAAGTCGAAACTGAAGCAATTTCTCCTGACCTACACCGCCACCAACCAATCGCATACCACAGACTTGCACCCGTGGGCAAAGTTAACCCAAACTTGCCACTGGTTCAGATATGCATTCCAGTAAGGCTCCCCATCAGCAATTCCAACAGCCTCACCAACCTTGGAGATTAACTCACTGTAGGAAGAGCCAATACTGTCCAAACCCTGCTGCAATTTCAGCTTCAGCCCCTTCCAACCGTGGGTAGCAGGACTTTCAACCTGATTTAATGTTTTGGGAATGTCATCTGATATTGTGCCAGTCACTTGTGTTGGGAACTCTATATTATTAATGACTGACACCAACTCATTTTGAAATGCTTCATCTCGATTGAACCACTGCCCGAAAATCGAATCACGCTCATCATTAGGTGCAACAAACCGATAAACGCACTCCCTGTTTTCACGCTTACCCAACCGACCAACGTAAGCCAACTTCAAACCAATTTTGGCAAGTAACTTCTGAGTGATCGCTATCGGTGTGTGTTTTTCAGAAATCGTTACATTCAAGTAATTCTTAATAACGTGCCGATGCTTTACAGCCAGTGCCTTAAACTCCAGCATCTTTTCGTCACTTCCCCGCAACTGAACGTCTGGTGTAAGAAACTGCAACAGATTGAGATTTTCGAGTAACAACACAGCAGGTAATAACTGCCCCTTGTTAAAGTCCGGTTTCCAAATCGAATTCTCTCCAGCTTCTAACTGCGATGCAGCTCTTTTTGCATCACGGTTCGTCAAAAACTCTCGCCCCAGCGTCAAATAGTAATGCATCCGCAACTGAGGATACCACCCGTCATCATCTTTCTCGACCAACTCAGGGGTTACGTCAATTTCATAACGACGGGACAATTCCGCCTTGCGCTGCTGGTGTCGCTCGGTTTTGGTTTTCGCCCTTGTGTCAAGGAGCTTCTTGAGTTCGGCATCAGAGATGGTTGGAGAATCCGCGATCGCCTGACACTCAGAATTATACAATTCCTCACTTGCCGCTTTAACCGACTCGATTACAGCCCCACTCTCATCGTCATCAGCATCGTCGGCATGGATAATTGTATAACCATCCTCGACCAAACCCGCAAGCACAGACTCTCGATAGCGCCGCATTTCTACATTAATCACAGAACCACGTTTCCCCCAAGTCTGCAAAGATTCGGGCTGAAAATTCTGGTCAACATAGCTGTAATCGTCATTATCCGCCGCCGACAACAGCGCAATGTTAGCTTGTGTAGCGATGTGTTGACTTCTAAGCAATCCTCCAATGGATGTAGAGCCATTACCCACAACCGACATCCCCCATTCTCTGACCCAGATATGACGGTCAACAGTCTCTCTAACCCTTGCCAACATCTGCCGCACAGAATTAACCGGCTGCACACCTTGAAATATCCCCCAAACACCATCAAAATGTTCTCGAATGTCGATGCTGACCCCAGTTTCTAAACTTGGAGATGCGATAACCAAATCATACTGGATAAGAATCTCGTTCAAGTGAGCGATACAACCAAACGCCGCATGAGATGGATCAGCAACAGATTCGCTGTCAATTCTCAGGATTCGCAGGTGTGGAAATTTGCGGCGAAACCGTTCTTCAAGTGCCTGGGTTCCCCATTTAGACTTAGCCTTTTGAGCAGAGCAACAGAGTAAATGATGCCCACCTTTAGCAATGGCTTTGTCGAGTGCAGCGATGAGATTCTTCGGGTTACTGCCAGAGTAGTTGTAACAGTTGCCAGCTACGTGCTGATAATTGTTGACGATGACAAAGGGATTAACCCGATATTCTCCCGCAAGAGAAAGAACGTATTTGACATCTGTGTCGGAAACATCGGCACTAGACAGGTAAATCTTTCCCTGACTGCTGCCCAAAACATTCTGTACCAGTTGTTTGAGGTTTTTGAGAACAGATACCCGACGCTTCTGCACTTCAGTACCAGAGTTGAGCAAATGCCAGAAAACTTGGTCGCACTCGTCAATAATAATCCAGCAATTCTCATTTTGAAATAAATAGGGTATTAATCGCCATTTTGAAATTCAAAACGTAGCACAAAATAATTAGTTTTTCAGGGAAAAGCGTAGAGGCCTCTCGCCGCAGGCATCACTAAAA
>JAHHHS010000243.1 GCA_019359215.1 Nostoc indistinguendum CM1-VF10
TTTAGTTAGCGTTCGCTAGATAATACTTAATCGAAGAAATTGATAAATTCTGACTATTTTAATTGCCAAGGACTGAAATTAAAATAACCATTAATCATACCACAAAATATTTATGCAAGAGTTCTTTAATGAAGAGTAGCCGCTCCCAAAATCATCAATTGATAATGCAATGTCCATCCGCTTGAGTTTTAAAAGGTTAGCACCAGTTTGATCACTGTTTTCCATAATTACGTTTTCAGTGATTTCTAGCACAAGACATTTGGGAGCAAGACCAGTAGAGTACAAAATTTTTTCAATCTGCTCAATCAAATCCGGCTGAGAAAATTGCTTAAGGGAGAGATTGACATAAATTTTTTCGGGCAAGTTGGTACCCTGGCTCACCCGCCAAGCTTGCATCTGGCGGCAGGACTCATGCAACGCCCAGTTGCCAATAGAGACAATTAGTCCAGTTTCTTCTGCTAGGGGAATAAAACTTGCTGGAGGCAGCAAACCACGTTCTGGATGCTGCCAACGCAATAATGCTTCAAAACCTAAAATAAAGCCAGTAGTAAGCGAAACAATCGGTTGGTAAAAAACGCGAAATTCTTCGCGTTCAACTGCTCGACGCAAATCTATCTCTAAATGCAATCTTGCTAGAGCTTGAGCATACATCTTTTGGTTAAATAGCTGATAACGCGCCCTACCCTGCGCTTTAGCTTGGTACATTGCTGTATCAGCATCTCTAAGTACGTCTTCAGGCAAGTCATAGTCTACTGTTGAACTTAAAGCGATGCCAATACTTGCAGTTGTGATTACTTCTTGTCCTGAAAGCTCAAAGGGTAACGCTAGTTCCTGTTTAATCCGCTCGGCCACCATGATGGCTTCTGACACATCTTGGATTCCCTCAAGCAGGATTGTAAATTCGTCTCCACCAAGCCGTGCTGGTGTATCTACCGAGCGTACACATACTTTGAGCCTACTGGCAATAGCAACCAGAAATTGGTCTCCAATTAGGTGTCCTAGACTGTCATTGATCACCTTAAACCGATCTATGTCGAGAAACAGTACAGCAAATAAATAATCCTCTTGCCGTTTGGCAAGAGCTAGTGCGTATTTTAAGCGCTCCATAAACAAAGCTCGGTTTGCTAGACCTGTTAATGCATCAGAAAACGCATTCTGCCGCAATTGTGACTCCGCCCATTTGCGCTCGGTGATATCATGAGTGATCCCCAGAATCTGATGAATTTCTCCTAATTCATTTAAAAGCGGCACATAAGTAACAACTATAGTGAAAGGGTCACAACCAGGCAAATTGATCGTACATTCTCCGGTTTGCAGAGTACGTGTCTCCACAGTTTTTTTGAGGATTGGTAGATAAGCATCTGTCACAGATGGTGGATTTATTTCTTCATCTGTGTGTCCAATAAGTGCCTCCAGAGAATAACCACTCCGCTTAACTCCAAAAGCATTGATATACTGTAACCGTCGTTGGGCATCATAGATCACAAATGTATCAGGGATGTTTTCAATAGCCAATCGGAATCGTTCTTCACTCTGTCGTAATGCCGACTCGGTTTCCTTTTGATTAGTAACATCCCAGAAAGCTCCAATCACCCCTTGCACATTGCCAGCATCATCTCGCAATGGCACAGACCGACCAGTAACAAATCTCACATTGCTGTTACTGAAGACTAATTCCAAGTCTGTCTCAATGCTCTGCCCCGTTCTAACCGCAAACTGCATTGGTAGTTCATTTGGCAGAATATTTTGCCCTTGTTTTTGAATTTGAAATTGAAAGGGGTACTCTCCATTCGGTGGAGTTGCCGTCATGATTAAATCTGGCGTTCTCCGTGTCAATGTGTAGGCAGCACGGTTTGTGGTCACTTGATGGCAGTTTGGATCGTGTGCAATCCAAACTGCTGCCGGAACTATCTCCATAAAAATCTCTAGCTCCCTGGCACAGGCTTTGGTAGACGCAAGGCTTTGCCGCAGAGCCTCCGAGCAAAGCAATAAAGCACAGCCAATCAAGACAAAGTTAAGTGCTGTTAGAAGTGACATTCGCTCAGAGCAATATCTGGCAATGGCTCCAGGCTTTTCTATAAATAACAGTTGATCAATTCCCAAATTCCAACCAAACAGATATTCGCTCATTGTCAATAATCCCAGAAAGGTTATTGCTATAGCCAACCTCTGAGTGACTCGATATTTGACCTGTCCGGTTGAAGGGAAAAAAATTAATGCCAGACCCGCTAGTACGAAACCTAAAGCAGCATTCGGTTTCATAGTAACCCAGTCTGGCAGGATGCTTTTTAAAGTTTGAATATCAGTAAGCCAGCCAACCATTACGGCACAACCAACCAGGGCTACGAACATACCCACAACCTGCTTAGTTGCTTTTAACACAGTAAGACTACAAAAATTTGGCTGATAAGTCATCAAAACTAATAATAGTTTACATAGATTAACCAATAACAGCCGATAGGCTCCTAAGTTTACACTCTTGGGGTAGATAATCTGTTTAATTTTTTGAAAAAGTAGATTGTAAGCTAATCGGCACGGAAGTCGTATAATAAGAACATGAAGCGGTTCAAAAGCAACTATGCCGCTACCAGTCAAAAACTTCTTAACGCTAATACCAATTTTGTATGAAGTTGCATAGAATAAAAAGGCTAAAAAATTTGCTTGGCAATCATTCCAGCCTTCTACAATTTCATCCAGCTTCACAATAATTTGGTATAAGGCCTTACCAATAATAAAATGCCCAGCCGTATCAATAATATTTTTGGCAAAACCGAGGTATTCAGGCGCTTTCGCCTTGAAGGCGAAAGCGACGGCTGGGCATTTTATTTCTTGGATCTCCCTAATAGAGCGTTATGAAGGTGAGGAGGACTTTTACCCCAATGGCAAAGCAAACTTGTTAATGGCGAACCTATTATTCATAAAGCTTTTTGGTGTGAGTGGTTTCTTCTGGGGGTGGGGAATTAAAAATATGTTGTATTATGTGACGCGCTAACATTCATTTGTCTTAAACATTACATATACACTCAAAGAATTTTTGTATAAGGTTATATCGATCTGCTTATTTGCAGGTTATTATAATTTTTGCCTCTTGGTAAGGAATTCAAATTATGATATATATATGCGAACCAATGCAGAAATTAAGGCAGAAATTGCAAAAAAGTTTGGTTTTGTTCCTTCTTTCTTTGAGCCAGCCGAGCAGAACATACAAGCGTTGGAGAATCTCTGGCAACAAACGCTTTGTGCCTATGTTAATAATCCCTTATCTCCAATGTTGAAGGAAAAGCTTTTTGCATACCTTTCACGTTACTGTGCTTTACCATATTGTATAATTTGTCATAGTTGCCACTTACGCACTCTGGGGGTAGAAGCACAGCAGATATTAAATTTACTTGAATCGCCTCCACCAACGGCAACCGACATCGATGCATACCTACATATACTTGCCTGCTCACCTAGCCAGTTGATAAACCTATCAGATTTGAGTCAGGCACTTGAAACAAGTTTACTATACTGTTCAATATTCATTTTCCTGGAGCCAGAACGGGGTAAGGATTGTCGCTCCCATCTGCGTCGCCTGCTTGGGCTTGTAAATTACCAGCACTTAATTACGTTTATAAGTTATATAAAAATGTGTCATCTGTGGATAGAAGCTCACCCCGAAGTTTCTTATAAAGCAGATAAGCGAGTTATTAAGCAATTAAGTAATTTATTAGAATCAGAGCCAAGTTTAGCTGATTTCTTTGATAACTACATTGAAAAAATTAGGCACCAACAGCAACTTCAAACAGAGCATTCAGCCCAAGTTGCCCAGCGCCAGCAGAATCAGGAAGCATTACGAAAAGCTTATGACCAGTTAGAAATCCGGGTTGAGGAACGAACTGCCGAGCTATTAAAATCTAATATGCTCCTCAAACAGGAGATATCGGAGCGGCAGCAGGCCCAGGCACGATTAGCTAATATTGCTTTTCATGATGGATTAACAGGTTTGCCCAACCGGATGCTATTTATGGAGCGGCTAAAGCAAACAGTCGAGCGTGCTAAATCTGATAATTTATTTGCTGTTCTATTCCTGGATTTAGATCGGTTTAAGGTTGTTAATGATAGTCTTGGACATACTATAGGAGATCAGTTACTGGTTGCCTTAGCTCATCGGCTTCAAACTGGGCTACGCTGTGGAGATATTTTAGCCCGCCTCGGAGGAGATGAGTTTGCCATCTTGTTAGAGGAGATTCAGGAAATTAAAGATGTTATTGACATTGCCGAGCGGCTGCAACAGAAATTGGCAATACCTTTCCATTTAAGCGGGCATGAGGTGTTTTCTACTGTGAGCATTGGTATTGCCCTTAGTACAACAGGTGATGACCAAGTAGAGAACCTCCTACGCAACGCTGATATTGCAATGTATCGCGCTAAGGCTTTGGGCAAGGCAGGTTACAAAATATTTGATACAGCGATGCACGCCCAAAGCACAAAGCTGTTGCAGTTAGAGACAGAGTTGCGACGTGCTATTGAACGCCAGGAATTTCAGATTTACTACCAGCCAATTGTTTCATTGCAAACTGAAAAAATTATCGGGTTTGAGTCTCTTATCCGATGGCAGCACCCAAAGCACGGTCTTGTGCTTCCAACAGAGTTCATTTCAATGGCGGAAGAAACTGGACTAATCGTTCCTATTGGCTACTGGGTACTTCGAGAGGCTTGCAACCAGATGCGCCAATGGCAGCAACAATTTCCGCAAACCCAACTGACAATCAGCGTCAATCTTTCTAGCAAACAGCTTTTACAATCCAATTTCAGTGAGCAAATTTACTTAATTTTACAAGAAACTAAGTTGAATGCATCCAGCTTAAAACTAGAAATGACTGAAAGTGTACTCATTGAAAACACTCAATCTGCAACAGCGATACTTTGGCAACTCAAAGAACTAGGTATTGAATTACACATAGATGATTTTGGTACTGGTTATTCATCTTTAAGCTATCTGCACCGTTTTCCTATTAATGCACTAAAAATTGACCGTTCCTTTATTAAAAATATGGACACTAGTAGAAAGTATGCAGAGATTGTACGCACGATTATTGCACTAGCTCACAATCTAAGCATAGATGTTATAGCAGAAGGAATAGAAACAGTAGTGCAGCTTGAGCAAGTCAAAAAATTGCAATGCAAATATGGGCAAGGGTACTTTTTCTCCCAACCAGCAGCAGTATCTGTAGCAGGTACTTTAATACAACAGCAGTCAAGTTAATTAAACTACTTCTGATGCATTGGCAAGGTGAGCCGATTCTTTAAAGGCAGTGATTCTCACAAAAATACTCTACCGAGTTATTTACCTCAATAGAGTATATAAATTTACTATAATCATCTTTTACCAAATTCAATTTTGACAAATATTTATACCTCTGTATAAGTACTGTAAATTTTGCTTACAGCGATCGCATAAAGCACCCTTAAACAAGCATTAACAAAAGATTAGCTAAAAATTAAGTCTTGATTAAGATAAAGTTATACAACAGAGCTTTTCACTCGTATAAGTCCATTTTTCAGAGCTAATACCTTTAGGAGCGCTATTGCAAACCCCAGACCCTCCTGAAGTAGGAGACACAGTTTTGATTCTACGTCCTTTCTATGTAACTGGAAAAGTTGGGGTTGTTTGTGGTCGAGAGCCACACTCAGATGGTCAATCAAGCATACGCTGGCTTAATTCTTGTAGATTCAGATGAGGAAAATATTCTAGTATCACTCAGACGCAATGAGTTTGAGGTGATTACCCCGGAATTAGAATAACTTCAGCCTCTTGCCGATGGCTCCTCGCCAATTCCCAGTTCCTTCTTACTGCGCTTTAGCTGTTTCCAAAGTTCCTTAATTTGCTGATAAGCATCTTCTGGCTCAAGCTTACCATTGCTTTCTAAACTGGTGATTATGCCAACTTTTTGAGCAAATTCTTGTAAGTTAGCATTAAACACTAAGTTTTCTGGTTTAACTTGTCCGTAGTAGCGACCACGAGGGTAAAGGAATTTATATTTGTCTTCCTCATGAGACTGATTCATGACCTCACCTTCCTACTAATAAGTTTTCATCAATAATGTCAACCCAGTTTAAACGATCTCCTCAATCAAATGGTTGTTGGGAAATATAGTTAGCGATCGCTGGAATCATGAGCCTTTTTTTAGTATGACTCATAGTCCAAAATCATCAAATGTAAAGTGAAGAATTTTAGCCATTTAGCTTTTTGGCTGACAAATGGCCTTGCCATGAAGCTAAAAACAGCTTAAGAGTCTAATCTTATTCACACTGCTGAAGCGTTAAAAGATCAACTATCCCAATTCTTCAAGAATTGGAAGATAGTTCAGACACACAATTGCAATCATTGATGAGCTTGTGAAATGCTTACGACGGTAACTGAGCTTTTTAGAAGTGGGGCTTACACCTACGCTAAAATATGATGTTTCCATTCTGAAATAATGGCAATTGAATAGCTTGTAAGTGTTTGGCGTTATCAAGGTTAGACAAAGAAATCCCCAACAATCTAATACTCTGATTCTCCAGTTCAATTGATAAAAACAGTGTTTTAGCTATCTCAAAAATCGTATCTAATTCACTAATGGGAGCAAGCATTGTTGAACTTTAGACTAAAGGTGAGCGATCGGTAAGTAAGAAGATGGGCAAAAAATACAGGGATGCCTGTAATCACAAGCAACCCAGTCACGGAAATGAAAAAAGCACAACCAATCTTCGTCTATCGTTATGGATGTTTTGCACAGATGAAGGAATTCCGTCAAACAGTCTACTAATGTTTATGTCGGGCAAAGGATGCGACTAATGAACTCAAGATGCATTTGTACAGTACGTAAGATTACCTTTTACAGCATCAGCTTGAACTGGTTTAGAAAAAAAGTATCCCTGACCATATTTGCATTGCAATTTCTGAAGTAGCTCTAGTTGCTCTAGGGTTTCTATGCCTTCGGCTGTTACCTCAATGCCAAGATTATGGGCAAGTGTGGCGATCGCCGACACAATTTCTGCATTTTTACTGCTAGTATCTATCTGATTGATAAACGAGCGGTCAATCTTCAACACACTAATTGGAAAATGGTGTAGGTAACTTAAAGATGAATAGCCAGTACCAAAGTCATCTATATGCAATTGCACTCCCATTTCTTGAAGTTGCCAAAGTCTTTCGATTGTAGATTGGCTATTTTCGATGATTGTGGTTTCGGTAATCTCCAACTTTAAGCTGCGTGCGTCTAAGTTTGTTTGCTTTAAAATCTCGCGGATTTCTTGATTGAGATTAGATTGCAAAAACTGTTTGCTACACAGATTAACACTAATTGTCAACTGGTCATTTAAAAACTTCTGTTGCCAGGCATACAGTTGGCAGCAAGCCTCTCGAAGTACCCAAGAACTTATGGGTAGAATCATTCCCGTTTTTTCTGCTACTGAAATAAACTCCCTTGGAAACACAAGACCTCTTCGTGGATGTTGCCAGCGGATTAGGGCCTCAAAGCCAATAATTTTGTTAGTTGAGAGTGAAACAATCGGTTGGTAGTGAACTCGGAATTCTTGGTTATCAACAGCACGTCCCAAGTCCGATTCTAACTGCAATAGCTTGCTAGTTTCTATGAACATCGGTGTGTCAAACACCTTGTAATTCGCTTTTCCTAAAGCCTTGGCATGATGCATTGCAATCTTAGCATTGCCCACAAGCATCTCTGCCTGCTCATACCCTCTTGTAGCTAAGGCAATGCCAATACTTGCACTCATCAATACCTCTTGAGAGTCTAAATAAAAAGGTGTCTCTAACTCTTGCTGCAATAGTTGAGCAAAGTTAATCGCATCACTGATCCCTTCAATGTCTTCTAGTAATATGGCAAACTCATCTGCTTCTAAACGTGTCAATGTATCTTTAGACTTGACACAGATTTCAAGCCGCCGAGCAAAAGCGATTAACAGTTGATCTCCACTCCTGTATCCTAGACTATTGTTGATCACCTGAAACCAATCTAAATCCAGGTAGAGAACGGCAAGTACTACACTTGGCTGCTTTTTGACTCGCTCGATACCCTGCTCTAGCCGTTGTATAAATAATGCTCGGTTCGCTAGACCTGTCACCGAGTCATGAAAAGCTACATGGAGTAATTGTGCTTCTGCCTGCTGACGCTTATCAATTTCTTGTTTTAACAAAATACTAAAATCTGATAAATCGGCAGTTAAGGGCTTGACCCTTTTTTCTAATTCACCATTGCTTTGTCGTAACGCTTCTTGAATGCGCTGGTATTTAGCTTTTTGAACTACTTGTTCTGCTTGAATCTCACGTTCATGCCTGACTTTATTGATGTATGTGCTAAAAAAATTCCTTAAACGTGGCTCAAGTTGAACTAGTTTATCCAAATGCTCAATAGCTCGTTTGTCTGTTTGATAGCTAACTTCTGGGTGAGCTTCTATCCACACATGACACATTTTTATATAGCCAGCAAACGTCACTAGATACTGATAATTTATACTCCCAAGCAGATGCCGCAGCTCACTGCGGCAGTACTGGCTCTGCTCTGGTTCTAAGAACATATAAATTGAACAATACAGTAGGCTTTCTTCAACTACTGGATTTAAAGAAGATAACAGCGTTGACTCATTAATTGAATCCCTTAGTAAGTAAAGGTGTATTTCAATCTCTGCTTTTGTCGGAGGTGGCGAGCCAATTATTTCTAGAACTTTTGATGCCTCTACTCCAAGAGAATGTAACGAACAACTGTGGCAAATCATGCAATAAGGTATAACACAGTATCGTGATAGATAGGCAGAAAGTTTCTCTTTGAATAGCAACGACAGCGGATTGTTTACATAGGCAAAAAGGGTTTGTTGCCAAAGGTTTTCTAATACCTGTGTGTTCTGTTCTGCCGGTTTAAAGAAGGGTGGAACAAAACCAAATTTTTCTTTGATTTCTGCCTTTATTTGTCCGCTCGTTCGCATAAGGTTTCGCTAGTTCAGCACCAAACTTTTATCTATGCATGAGTTTTAACGGCAAACATCAAGCTAATAATTGCTTTTTAGCTTGATACGTACTGCTAAAACTTAATTTAACATAAATTTTTTCGACATAGAGTTTCTTTTTTAACTTAGTACATACGTATTTGCATTTATACTATTAAAATTATATTTCTGGCAAGGTTAGGATCACATCCAAGCACGCAAAATCCCACAGCATTAACTTACTCCCGTTACTGACATTGCAATGCAACCGCCGAAAGAGGACAGGTACGCCATCGCTTAAATAAGAGTACATAGCATATACTCATGCTCTACAATAGCCAGGTTCCGTATTTCTGTGCGATCGCCAAAGCAACACTAATTGCTATCTATTAGACTTTTTATGCTTTGTGGGATCAACTAATCTATATGATTGCTCAGGTTCACTCGTTGGAGGAAACGGATGTCCACTAATTGATGTTACCTCCACCCCTGTGCCTTTTCCATCAGAATTTATTAGTTCATACTGTCCACTGATAGGAGTATGTTCCCCTGGACTATGCAAGGAATATTGAGCCGACTCTGATTGGCTTAACTCTGTAGTAACAGGACTGTAAACTATAGTAAACTGACTTTTAATTTCAAAACCTGGAAGATAACCACCGTGAAACGGGATATCTGACCGAACAATTCGCAATTCGCAATAGAGCCTCCGGCACGCTACGCGAACGCAATTCGCAATTGCAGACATAATTGATAATTGATTCACCTTGAAGTCAAAGCTTCTAATTTCAATTATGAAAAGAAACAAAATACGTAGAATCAATATTCAACAGAGCGCATTCATGCATGGGGTATTATTAATTGCGAATGGGCGAAATAGCGAATTGCGAATTGGAAATGGCTCCATCTGATAATTTGTGCATCTAGCAATTCTTGAAACTCAAGAGCGTGTACTGCTGCTTCATCCGAGGAAGTTTTGCTATCTACAAGAATTGAGAACTTGAGAGTCAACAAAAGTATCGTTTGTGTTTCTAAAGAATCGTCTACCGAGGTAACTTGTGTACAAGATTCATCTACATAAAAACCAAATTGGGTTTTAAAATGTGAAAAGCTCTGTGTTTGAAGTTGTTGACTAAGATATGGTAGTAATCCAGGGTTCTTCAGTAGCTGTTATGCCAAACTATTAGTTATAGCATCTGAATAAGTATTACAAAATACATCTTTATTTTGCTAAACCTCCTATAAATATTGACATTTAAAGAATATTTATTGTTAGCTGTA
>JAHHHS010000244.1 GCA_019359215.1 Nostoc indistinguendum CM1-VF10
AAGTTTGCTCTAACTGTTTTAGTAATAGCTGAATCTCAGCAGCAGCCTCAGCAAGGCTCTGCGGTTGTCCAGCCGCGTAGTAATTACCTTGGATATAATCGCGTTCAATGCGCTCGTTATAGTTGCCACCGCCTGTGTTGATATTGCGTAGTTTACCGCCGTAGGCATCGCCAGCCATTGTTGTATCTCCTTGGTTATTATAATTTTCTGAGTAAAATTTAGGGCTTTGTAGCGCCGTCATTACTAGAGTTTCTAAACTACGAATTCTGCTATCTTTTTCTTCTAGTAGTAATTGGTATTGAGCCGAGATACGTGTAAAAACCTGCAAGATGGTCTGGAAACCGTTACTATATCTACGTTTCAAGGATTTCTGGTGGAAGATTAATAGCAGCTTCCAATGGTTGGGGAATATTATGTAAATTCACCACATAATCACCGTATCTTTTGATATGTCTTGTGATGTATGGACTCATTGCTGCAAGGTGTCGCATGGGAATCAATTCTCCCTGTGACATTAACGTTTGGATAGCCAACGACATATCAACCGTATTCTGCAAAATAACTGCGCTTGCTACCAAATCAAGATACTTCAGCCGCTTTTCCTGCTCAATAGGATCATTTTCAGTAATTGCTCCCAGCTTACCGAAGAACACCCAGTCGAGAAAGGCATTGTACATCTCCACAATATTCGTTATCGCTGTAATCTCATGCCGAAGAGCCACATTAGAAACATAGTCGAGCAAAAACATTGTTCGTACTACCTTGCCCAACTCAAGAAAAGCTTGATAAAGTCGATTTTTCTTACTATAACTACCCAATTTACGTAGAAGCGTCGAAGGCATCACCTTGCCTGCCTTAATTGACAGTACTACACGTATCATGTCATACCAATGAGTCTTGATTAAATTCCAATTGACCACGCCCTTAAACAACGGTTCGATATACTTGTAGGTAACATCTGCGCTGGGGCGAACAAAAGTTAAATCCTTCCAGTTACGGATACGCGGCATCAATTTGATACCGAGAAGATAGGAAATAGCAAACACAGGCCCAGATTGACCTTGAGTATCTGCGTGCAAAGTATCAGGTTGAATATCTGAGAGATTTTTCAACAGCCCATCCAAAATATAGACAGCCTCCCACACACCACAGGTGATAAAGTGGGTAAACAAAGCAATATATTTATCAGAGACATGGTGATAGGCGATACCACCGTAACCGCCGTAGCGGATGTGATACTCGCTGTGTAAATTATTCTCGTATATCTCAAACTTGCTTCCGTCAGCAGCAGCCTTTTTCCCTGTACCCCAGCAAGACGGTAAACTAAAACGGTTGTACGTATTGATAATATCCCGAATTGCAGCTTCAATTTTGGCAGCACTAATATGGCGACGGTTTGTATAAGAAATCATGTGACTTGTCACTGCACCTTGGGAATGACGAGCCATCTGATTAGGGCCAAGATTACAGCCGTAGCTAAAGGTAGTAAAAATATAACGTTCAGCAGGCTCAGATATTTTTGGTTCGCTTCCTGAAAATAGACCAAAATGCCTTGTCCAGTTCAACCAATGCTCAACATTGCAAAGGATTTCTAAGATACTGCGCTCCGGCATCAAAGCCCGAATTTTTGATTCTAATTCTTCCACTTCATGCGTTTGAGCTAGCGATGGGATTCTTTTAAGTACAGGTTCTCCGTCTTTATTGATAGTGAATTGTTTATCAACCGCACAAATCTCATCTACAACGAAAGCTACTTGCGCTAATTTATCTTGTAGGTGTTTAACAAAGTCATCCGGGTTAGCAGGAAATTCAAGTAAGCGACAGTATTCTTCTATCAAAGGTTCGCATTCATCATGACTCAATAATTGTTCGCGGAAATCGGCATAACTTGACGAACCCGTAGCAGTCGCTTGGCATCACCAAAGGTCATAAGAATATCAAACTTATTTTGTAGGAGTTTTATCCCACTAAGTTTGGCGCTTTTAGGTGGTGATTTCAGTAAATTAAGAGTGGCATTTTCATTTACCTCATTATTTGTAACCGCTAGCAATTGGTCTAAATAAATCTGCTCGTTGATGGAAAGCCCCTCAGAACAAAGTGCAAACAAGCGATTATTGACCATTGAACGAATGTGGCGAATTAATCGGTCAAGGGTACTAAATGCTGGTAACTCGTATCGTTCTTTAACTAATTCTTCAATGGCTACATTTATTAAATCAGCAGGGTGGTCTTTTACCTGGGCAGCTTCTGCAACTAATGCGGCTATTAATCTTTGACCTGTTTTATCATACTGTTTGACTTTCAGGTAATCCCGAATCGCCTGAAGATAAGTGTAGCGTTGGCGTTCGGATGGAATTGCTTTTACCCAATCTTGTAACTTTAAACACGACCGTAAATGTTTAATAACCGCAATTGGTACTAGTTCGGGGTGAGGAAAATAACCAAGCCGTTGGAAGGATTTTAGCATGACCATAAAACTAAGAAATCCTTCGTGGCTCTTAGTTTTGGACTTTGCAAACTTGATTTCTGCGCTTTGTGGGGTATAAAGCTCTGCAAGCTCTTTCGGGTTGGGAAATTGTTTGAATTTAGGATATGCAGTACGGTCAATTAAGGTCATTAAGGTGATATTTAAAACATAAAAAATACCAAAAACAACTAGATGGTGGTTGATCCCTCACTGTTCAACCCCATAGTATTTTATATTCTTTTGGATACAGATAATTAATTGAATTAATTTCAGCACTTTTTTGATTAAAAGTGCTGTTGATGGAGATGACAAATATGCAATAAATGTTGCTTCTAATTGTCTGGATTTATGAGAATATTTAAAGCATGACGTGCGGCTGATTCTGCTTTTTGTGAGGTAACTTTCTGATAACGTAAAGTGGTTTGGATACTTTCATGTCCCATTAGGGAGCGTAACTCTTCTATACTGATTAATCCTACCCGTTCGGTAGCATAAGTGTGACGTAAATCATGGATGCGTACACCGTTTAATTCGGGATATGTGCTGGTGATTTTTCGCCAATAATCGTGTAATGTGTAGTAGCTAATTCTACTGACTTTGAGGGTAACTGGATGTTGTGCTGTAAACAGTGCATTGATATTTTGATGGCGTGAGTACTGGAAATATTGAGCTAGGGATTCGGCTGCATCATCACTATAAAAGCACCAACGCTGTTTGTTTCCTTTTCCCAATACCTGAAATTTTTGATTTTTGATATCTAGGTCGGATAAATTCAGGGCTAAAAGCTCTCCAATTCTGCATCCTGTGCGATGCAATAAATGAATTATTGCAGACATCCGCAGGTCATCTTCGGTTACTTTGTAGAGTATATTTAGCTGTTCTGGTGTTAGGTATTTTATTGTATCGTCACTTTTATGTTCGCCTTTTTCTCGTTGTGGAGGACGCTGTTTTAATCCCCGAATTGGGTTGGATTTTATATCCCCTTGCTCAACTGCAAAGTTAAATAGGCTTTGCAGTATTGCTTGATGCTTATGGTGGCTTGTGTATTTTAAATGTGAGAGTGTATCTAGATACTCAACTAATGTTTGCTTACTGATAATTTCGATTGACCAACTTCCATACTCTGCTAGTAAGCTCAAGAGAGTTATTTCGTAGGTTTTGATGGTACTGGGTGCTAGCCCAGTCCGTTCTAAAAATTTGACGGCAACAGTGGCTAATGTGACAGCTTGCTTCACTGAAAAAAGTGTGTTTTTAGCAAGGTAATTTATTCATAAATTATATATCTTTAGGTAAGAGGGATAAATCTGCGTCTTGTAAGTTGGCTTCACTCAGATCCGCACCAATAAAACTGGCATCTACTAAATTGGCTCCTTGAAAATTGACTCCCCGTAAGTCGTCACGGTCAAAATTCAAGTCTAGCCCTTGACCAGTAACTAACACTTTTACCACTTCTGATTTTTGCAGGTAAGTTGTGCCAGGGCGAACAAGGTCAAGTTTCTTAGTTTTGCTAAAACAAGTGCGAGTCAAAAGCCGAGTTAACAAAGTCGTAATGAGTCTGATTAGTAAAAATTACCACTTTACTATTAGTTTTCCTTTTGATTGAGCGAGTCAGTTCTAGACCACTCATATCGGGTAATAGTAAATCAACTAACACAACATCAGGATTGGTCTGTTCAATTAACTGAAAACCTATCTTCCCGCAAGTCGCATCACCTGTAACTTCTATATCAGGAGATTGTGAAATAGCGCCTTTGATGCCTAAGAGAGTGAATATTTCTGGTTCAACAATTACTATTTTCAGCATGATGTTGATAATTCTCTAATAATAAATGGCTGTTTATTGGGTTATTTCTTATTGGTGTCTAGCGGACACGTTGAAGACACTTGGTGTCTGGGCGGTGTCTGGGGTAGTGTCTGCTGGTGTCCATGCTAGATAAGGCTTTCAAGCTTTAGTGTCTGTGGTGTTTGGTGTCCAGTGTCCGCGAAAAAAGGGCGTTTTTGGGGGTAGACACCAGACACCAATCGCAGTCAAATTTGATTTAGCTTGATAACACCCTCGGCTATCCAGTCCGCCAATCCTGCCCCCACAATTTCATACATCCAGCCCTTGATTTGCTCTACAGTGAATCTCTCACCGTTCACTTTAAAATTGCCCTTAAACTCTCTTACATCAGCTTCAATTCGTTCAGTTCTGGTGAGATATTCATACAGTTTTTGCGCCTGGGGTGATAGTTTTTTCGGTTCAGATTGGGTGTCAGCCGCCTTGTTACCAAGATTGAATTCCAGTTCATAAATCCGCTCTAAAGTGGCTTTATCGATTGTTGGCGGTTCATTACTGGTCACAGGTTTCTCAAGCCTAAAATCAATTCGTTTGCGGTCAAGCTTAGGCAGTTCAATATCAATCCATTGACCATGCCCAGGTAATTTAATTGCTCCTTTACCACTAGCTTTAGCTTCTGTGGTGATTGGGTCAATAGTTGCGATTAGTTCTACTTCTAACAGTGCCGCATCTCGAAGTTTTGATAGTCCTTTAGCTTTGGCTAAAATCTCCATTGTGCGGTCGTGAGCCACGAACAAAGGAATCATTAATTGTTTGCGAGATTCGGTCATGGCACAGCGAAACCATTTACCAACAAAATCCGGGTCAGGCTTCCATTTTTCATCTTCACAATCGTCTGGCATTGGCTCAACAATGTTATCTGTCCAGGTCGTAAATTCTTCACAGATAACTGATAGCATCTTGCCCGACGCTCGTAATTGTTCCGTCCATTGCTCCTCTGTTAATCCACTCTTGCGGTAATCTTCATAGCGCTGGCGCATTTCATCCATGTACCATTGCATGAATTCGGCTATTTCTTTGTAGCCGGTAATCAGCCGCACACCTCGCCACTCGACCTGTGTGCCGTGCGGGTCAAGCGCTACGATGTTCCAGCCAGCTTGTACTTTCTTCCAAATAATCTCTCTAGTAGTCCACGACTTACCCGCACCCATGCCACCAAATATCAAAGTGGGGTAGCCAATGGTGTTGTTGATCCAGCGATATTTGTCACTGTTTGCAATCGCTCCAGGCTCAGATCCAGTAACCTTATCGTTGGGGTCAATCGTCCCTTGTAAAGTCTGGCTACCTTGCAGATAGGGCGTTTTCATCTCACGAAGCTGTTTAATGTACTCTGCTTTCTGTTCTTCGGTCATTCCCGCCGTCTGCGCCTCAAAAATAGCCTCGGATGCCTCCATTTGGGTAACTTCAATTTCAGTGTGGGCGTAAATCTCGGCTTTTTGTATGTCAACAGTGCGGTCATTGGCGATTAGATCCAAGTCGGCTTGTAGTTGGACTTCTGCGATCGCAACGTCTCGGTAGCTCTCTAACAACTCGGAACGTGCAGCCATCTCTGCCTTTGCAGCATCCCGTTTTTGGGCGATGTCAACAAAAACTGCTCTCTGCTTCTCCTCATACTGGCAATGGCGCAACATCCACCCAGCTAGGGCAAACCCCAGGAACCCACCAAACGCCCAAAACGGTTTGCATGGGTTGGTCGCTTTCACCAGTCCGTTAATTCCGGTTGCTGCATCTCTGACAACCTGCCGGGGCATTCCTTCTTGTTTCCATTGCTCCCAGTAATGGGGGGTCATGCGGAATGGTCTGTTATTCTGATCCTGACATACCAATTTTTTCTGGGGAGTCCGAACGCAGAAATAAATGCGGTCGCTTGCCGAACCTTTCCACGCCATTGCAGCCGAGCTAATACCAACAGTCAGACTCAGCCCAATTGCAACAGCTTTCTTGTCCATTGGCAGACGACCAAACCACAACATTAAACCCGATTGTTGCGACTCGGATAACTGTTTATGTTTGTCACTTAAATAATTCATTTACTTCTCTTGCCACCAAATAGAAAAATCATTAATAGTGCTACGAATATCGCCACTCCTGCACCACTGCCCCAACCGGAATAATCCGCAGTTTTGGGCTGATACATCTTTTCAATTGAAGTATTAGCTGTTTGTGTGGAAGTCCGAGCTTCATTCCATTCACTAATCGGCTCAGAAAGCGCACACAATAACGCCAGTGATGCACTGCAACCAGTCATTAGATTAGTGACGAAATTATTGAACCCTTCACCTGTTGCAGTGGCAGTAAAATACAGATGTGCAGTTCCCACAGCTAGGAACATTCCAACTGGGTGAACTTGCAACAGATGAAAGGTAAAAATAACTGCACTATTTAAACAACTGCCAGCGACAATCTCACTTGCATTACCAGCACGTCTAAATGTCCGACCTCGATTATTTTCTGGCAGTGGTGGTAATTGTTCGGATTGTTTCTGCTGCTTAGTTGATTGTGGTGTTTGTGCCAGCCCTTCATGCAAAAAAGGGCTGACGCTATGAGGATCTTCATTTCGTTTCCTTACTAGCATCAGCCTGTGTCCTTTCAACTAATAGTTATCGGTCGCCTAACTTCTGCCACAAGTTACCCAACATTGCACCCCAACCGCGAACTGTTCCTGTTGCAGAAACACTTGATGCTGGTGCAGAAGTTTGGCTAGTAACTGGTATCACTTCTTGAGGGGCTTGATTTGGCTCTAATGCCCGTGAACCATACCTCGCACGGGCTAAAAGTTGTTGGCGTTTTTCCCTCAGTCCCGTGGTGATTGCTTGCCTTTCAGCTTGCACAGTTTGCTTATTTTCTATGCTGCTGATTTTATTTTCATGTCTCCACAATTCGGCTTGTAAATCATGGTGTAATTGTGTAGCAACTTCGGTCAGCGCGTGTTTACGTTTCTGATCAATTCGCAACAAGTCCGCTCTATCTTGGGCATCTATTTTACTCATCTCCGAATCGAATTCCGAATTGAGTTTGCGAATTTTGGCGATAGCACCCGCAACATGAGAGCCGTATTGTTTACGAAGTTCTGTCCAAGTTACCTGACCTTTGGTCAGCTTCTCCATTGCCTCAAAGACAACCTTGGCATTGTCCAGAAATGGCTCTAACCTATCTGATAATTCTTGGGCATTATTCGCATAATCCGCAAACTGTTCGAGCTTATTTATATCGGAGAGATAGCCCAGAATATCAGACTCAAATCCTCCCCAGCCAAGCGCTTTCTCGTCGATATGGGAACTATGACCAACTACCGGATTACGTATTGCAAAGTCCATTGCGTTATTCTCCTAATAAGGTATTAAGTCGTAGTTGATATCACTCGACTCTTGGGGCACTTCATCCCAGTAACCCATCTCTTCAAATCGGCTATAAATTCTCGTTGCTAATTGCCGTATTGGATCATCAAAATCATCAGAAATTAAATCAAATCGGTTAGAGCCAAACGCCAAAATATTTGCAATATCCGGGTCAATCCCATTACCCAAGAATTGACCAAATGCAGCAGAGTATGGATGGTCATCAATGGTTTCATGAGTTGCTAAGAATTCCGTGACTGTGAGGGGTAAGTAAAGGCTGCAAAGAAAACTATTTATTTCGCGCTTCGTAGCTGTTGGGTTAAGAGCTTTAAATTGCTGGAGTTTCAAAGCATTATCAGTGAAAGAACAGCGTCCCCAATCATTGGGATTTCTATAATCGAGTGCCATTTGTTAGAATCCTTTTGTACTTTCGTTTTTGCGTATCGAGATACCTCCCGGAGTGGGGCGATTGCAATGATTGGTCGTCGGTGCAATCGCACCAGAGTCAGTTCTCACAAAACTCAACAAGTTCAAAAACCTCCCTCTGCACTTGGTTTTGGCTTAATTCTTTACGCCTGCCCTTAGAGTCGTTAAAAACGAAAGGGGCATTGACTCCACAATTAGAGCAATGGCTGTAGCGTAGTTGTTGACCACGAAATTCGTACAAATGATTACGTTGCAAAGTTGTCGTTTCTAACATTTACTTCCTCAAACTTGGGAGTAGAACTCGATATTTAGGATTGCTTCGTGAATCTCCATCAAGGCTTGAACGGCATCACCCAGACGCAGGTCATTCGATGTACTGAACTTTTCGGAGGCTTCGATTTGTTGATAATTTGGCGATGCTTGCACAAACCTAAGAGTTTGTTCACAACCGAGGATGATGGTCATGATTTCGGTTGTTGTTAGCGATGGTTGTGTTTGCATTGTGTCGCTCATGATTTATTTAATTACCTTCCCTATCGCCAAGTTTTCATTCCAATCCAAGTCGGCACAGTGCCATACTTTTCGCAAAACTTTGATTTAGACAATTCATCTTCTAGTGGACAAGCCAACGGTGAAGCCAGCGCCACAACAATTTCAGCGAATTCGTGAGGCTTGCACAAGTCTCTTTCATGTTCATCATTAATCGGTCGAAAAATAGATACGTGTCCCGTTGGGTCTTCGTCGTCGGCTTGCCAACAAATATTTACGATTCGTTCTATGGTCATGACTTCTTTCCTTTTCTTTGGGTTTTGATTGGCGCGGTTGGTGCTTCTGGCTGGTTCGGCTTTTGCAGTACATAGCTGATTGCACCTCCACCCCCGACAGCTGCGGCAATGGTAAACATATTGTTTCTGCCAAGCTGCTGGACTCCGAAGTAGCCAAGGGCTAACGCTGCTGCTGTTGCTCCAATGCCTAAAACCGTATTTCTGAATGTGGTTCTGTTCATGCTGCTCCCTTGAAATTAGTGACCATTGCGCTAAGTGCTGATTTATTGGGCTGTGTAGATTGCGCTGTTTCAACTTTTGGTGATGCTTGCACATTGCCATGTTGAAAAATCAGCTTCTCTACACCTGCTGATAATGCTTGTGTCGGTGCATCTTGGGGTAAATCAAACATCTTGCACAATTCAATTACTGCTAAGTAGGAGATGGTTATACGCCGAGATTCGTAATTCATTAATTAAGCTCCCAAAGATATTTGAGTTAATAGTTTCAACCCCAAAGCATTGATGAATTGGGGATTATTCAAAATCACAAAGCCTAAACCGGCTAAGTTTTGATCCACTACTGGCAGTGAAACACCCCCACCCCAGGCGATAAGGTATTTAGCGCGGTCTAGATAATTGCCAGCAGTCACAAAGTTGGCGAATTTCTCAATCCTGGTAGACCACCATTCGTCTAGACACTGGCTGTACTCTGCCTCGAACTTTTTACCAGTCAGGTGGTTGCCTCCATAAGTAAAAGTGCCTTCGATAATCCCCTGGTTCACCAAACTGGGCGAGTGCTTCACATCCTTGGATAGCAAGCTCACTCGGTCGTTTCGCTTGTCGAGAGATTCTGCAATCATCGAATGCAGTTCACCCGCTCCACCTTCAATCAAGTGACGGTCTATGACTGCACCACTGCCGTTGAACACGGTAATTAACCAAGTTGATGAACCGATATCGAGTGCGATCGCTAATTCTGAGGGGTCAAGTACCAGGGACGCTTCACCGAATAAGCAGTGGGCAATGCTTCCGAATCCTTCGGGATAGATGCCTGTCACCACGATGTCAACTGTCTTGCTGACAATGGAACGGGTTACAGGGTGCAGATGCTCAAAGGTGTGAGTCCCTTCTACTCTGCGTTTAATCTCACTTGCCCAGCGTTCTGGGTTATGGCTGCTCAAACTAATTGAAAGTTTGACCCCCGAAGGAATATTCAGAACTGCTAAATCTGCAAGAATAGACTCAAGTGCCAGTTCTGCTTTTTTCGCCTTGGTTGAGTCGAGAGGGGATATTATTCCCCGTCCCTCTCAGTTAGAACCGTGCGTACCCGTTTCCGTGTACACGGCTCCCGATATTCTTAGGGAGTGACCCTTTTGCTCATGTGTAAATAGTCGTG
>JAHHHS010000245.1 GCA_019359215.1 Nostoc indistinguendum CM1-VF10
AATTCTTATGAATTGGTGGCTGAGTTAATGACACTAGCTCCTAATAAGTGGAAGTATTATCAACAAGGGGAGAGAGCCATGAGGCTTATTTTATCTGCATCCTAGCCCTTTTTGTAGCCCCCCAAGCTAACTTGGTTGCTCATAAACCAGTATCTACAACAATGGCAGAAGCGGCTGCACTTCCCTTAGTTTCAATTACAGCTTGGGAAGGAATGATTGATCGCGCCAAGATTCAGCCAGGGCAAAAGGTTTTAGTTTATGGAGCGACTGGGGGTGTAGGTCATATAGCCGTTCAACTGGTCAAGTGGGCAGGAGCAACGGTATTCGCCTTGGTTTCTAGTAATGAGAAAGGGATAATTGCTCGTCGGTTGGGTGCAGATGTGATCATCAACTATCACCAACAACCTGTTGAAGAATTTGTGGCAGAGCATACGGATGGGGAGGGGTTTGACGTGGTGTTTGATACAGTTGGTAACGACAATCTTCAGAATGCCTTCAAAGCTGCAAAGCTCAACGGAACCATTGTTTCCATTGTTTCGCTATCTGATCAAGATTTAACTTTACTGCATCTAAAAGGGTTAACGCTGCATCTAGTTTTTATGCTGATTCCCATGCTGTTTGGTAGAGGTCGCGCCCATCATGGAGAGATTTTGTCAAAGTTGGCTCAATTGGTGGATGAAGGCAAGGTACATCCACATCTGGATAAAATCTTCAGCATGGCTGAAATTGCTTCTGCCCATCAATACGCTGAGTCAGGTCAAGCAATTGGGAAAATTGTGCTGACACAATCATTCAATCTTTAGCTTTTCTCCAAAAAAGTTCACGCCATAGTTAATAATCTCTGGATGCTGGATAAGAGTTAGTTCTTTTTGCTTGGGAGGAACTGACCTTTTAGCGATCGCTTTCTGTTCCCAATAAATCACGCCATCCATTAAGTCCACTGCGGCGCATCTGCCACCAGTTGAGCAAACTTGTCCGGGCTGACCTCATCAAGTTTCAGCATCACGCCCCAACGCTCATCAATCGTTAGTGTACTGAGTAATTATTTAACTGATTCTAAATCATACTCCACCCGTTCGACCGCCAGCCGAGCATAATATTTAACCTGATCCCACCAAGAATCACTGAGTTCTGCTTGCCAGTCCCAAGATACTCCCCTAATGTCATGGTTTGATGAAAAATTCGGATAATTTCAGTAATAAACTTTGTCAGTACTATATATCTACCTAAGTACCTTTGTATGTAAATATCAGTATTAGATGTTAAAGTCTTATAGCCAAATTTTATTGAACCTTCTACTAGGGATTACTGCCCTTCTTTCAATAGGTGTTGGTTTCCTTTGGTGGTATCCTTTCGAGTTATTAAGTCACGGCAGAGTTTATTACTTTTTAGTCTCTTTGCTGATCACTATCGGGATTTTGTGTGCTTGGTTGGCTGGAATTCGTTGGCAGAGCACACTGTTTTTTGCTCTTGCTTTGCTAGCGTTTAATAGCGTTTGGATATTACCTTGGTATCTGCCTAATAGCCATCAAGGACGAGGCGAATCTCTTAGGATTATAGAATTTAACATCAATATTCAAAATACTCAGTTGACCAGGGTCGCTAATCTGGTTGAACAGCAAAAGCCTGACATAGCTGTATTAATCGAGATCAGCCCGCCAGCTATGAAGGAACTAACCAGGCACCTGCAAGATACTTTACCCTTTGCTTACCGGACTCGTGGTGGTGGGTTGGCTGTTTTTAGCCGCTTTGGGTTGGTAAATCCTCAAGGAAAGATACTAAGTGCAGGAACGATTTTAACCACATCTGTAAAAACTGGCACTAAAAATATCACTTTAGTAGCAGCTCACCCTTCAGTACCGATCAAACCTGATGTTTTTGCTAAACGTAACACCGCATTAGCTGAAGTAACTCAGTACTTACAAACTCAAAAGGATAAAAGACTAATATTTGCAGGTGACTTAAACCTAACTCCTTGGTCGCCCTATTATAAAACACTAGTTGAAAAAACGGGACTACACAATACAAAACTGGGCTTTGGAGTAGAACCTTCATGGATTGAACCGACAACTTATGTTCATTTACCAGCCTTAATTATAGGCTTAATTAAGCTACCGATAGATCATATTTTTGTTAGTAATGATATCAAAGTGGTAGATTGTAAAACTATTAAAGGTGGAAATTCTGATCATCGGATGCTCCCTAAGCGATTTAGTCATTGAAAAATGGTGATCATGCAGAAGAAACTCTTTCCAGAAGAAAATCCAAATTATCATTAGGATAATACTCTTGTTTTTCTTCTCCAAACTTGAATAAATATATCGTTTTATTACCAATCAATCTGATTGATGAATCTTCAATTTTTAACATTGTTCCTTCCGACAATCCTACAACATAAATATCTGGATTTAAAACCAAAAATTCTTCCAGTCTTTGTTCTCTTGTCTCTCCATTGTGATTTGGGATTACTGCATTTGTATAGTGGGGGTTAATTTGAAAAGGAACTAAATTCAATCCTTGAAAACTTATCGGTTCAATTATTGGCATATCATTACTTGTTTTGATGGTAGGACAAGCAACATTAGAACCTGCACTCCATCCGATATAAGGAGTTCCATTACTAACTTTATTTCTGATGTCCTCAAGTAGTTTAGTCTGGTGTAAGCAATGTATTAAATGAAAAGTGTTTCCGCCTCCGACTACTACAGCTTCTGCATTTTTAATTAATTCATGAGGATTTTCAACCGAATGAATAGCATCAACTTCATAACCTATATCTTGAAATACTTTTTCAACTTTTTCGGTATAGTGCTGATAAGTTGAAGTAACGGCTGCAAAGGGGATAAACACTATTTTATTGACAGAGCTTCCTAAAAACTTTTTAATTTCCTGACGAGGATAAAATAAGTATTCTTCACCGATATTTGTTGAATTACTAAGTAATAACAATCTTTTTGACATGGTTTATTTCCTATAGTTGTAATTATCTATATTAGAGGATAGTTAATTTGAACTCAGGTTGGTTGAGTAAAGCACTTCATAGATACCCCATCCGTGTAAAAATAAGATCGGATCTGAACTCGACTCTGACTTACTTTGCTGATAAAAAATCGTGCAATCTTGTAATTGGTCATCATAAAGGTTTTGATGCTTGCTTGGTGTATTCTTCTATCAGGGAAGCATAGTCTTCTTCTTTGGGCAGGGTCTCGAAGCTATGAACCGCAGAGGTCGTCGCCCATAGCAGCTTTTCCCTCGTCCAAGTTTCGATGAAAGGTGTGAACCATGAGGCATCGTCCAGCATCGTCGCACGAAGGTTAACGAACTCGTCCATTCCTTCAGGCCGAGTAAATATCCAACTCATGCAGTGTGGGCAGAAGTAATGGCGAGTCGCGCCATGCAAACCGCCGATGGTCGGCTGACCTTTCAGTATTGAGAACCCAATGCTTGGAATCGCAACGCTTAAAGAAAAAGCGCTGGCAGTCATTCGCTGGCAACCTGTGCAGTGGCAAGCCATCGACAACAGAGGCGGGGCACTTACCTGAAGCCGTATCTGTCCACAACGACATCCACCTGACCAGGGCAAATTCCAGTCGTTCATGATTTACCGCCTCCGTTCTCTATTCATCTTCATTCATAACTAAGAATAATATTTTATAAATTATCTGCAAATACAGAAAAGGGAAGAAAAAGCAACATGCATGGAATCGAATACTTTTATCGCAAATCGTGCCCAAAATTGGCGAGTATTTTTCAGCAAACCGAGGGGCGATTTTTTGGTGCTTGTTAGGGAACCCCACAGATAGAAAACAACGCTTGACGGTTCTGTTCTTCTTGAATCACGATCAGGTGTAATTGGGCGATCGCCTCGGCAAATTCGTTAAGTAAATCGTCATTGATTTTTCCAGAATGATTCGCTCGTAGTAAGAGCATCAGCCCTGGTTTTATGCAACTTAAATGCCGATTAGCTTATAGAGGAAGCCGCTTGTGCTTATGTGTTGGGGTTTGGCGCACAGATGGAGGTAATTGAGCCATTAGAATTACGCAAACGCGTTTTGCAAGCAGCAAAAAAGACGATCCTATTTTATACCGAACATTAAACCAATTTGCTTTTTCGCACATTCGCAATGGGCTAATACTATTTCACGAAAAATCTGATACAGATGCAAACCTTGAAAGCATTGCTGTATCTAAGTTTTTTAATTGCGAATTGCGAATTGCGAATTGTGAATTGGTATAACGCCCCGCTCCGCTAACGCAATTACGTTTTGTAACGGCGATTTAACCCCAATACAAAACCTACTGCCTGTATTGTTGGGAAATTAAACCCCCAAACTTTGTTAAATTAAAAACGCACAATTTCTGAGAACTTTTATTCTCTGTTTTTGTCTAGTGGTGCAGCTAAGAAACCCTCAGAAAGACCTGCCTCACGCAGACGAAAAGCACCAATATTCCGACTGAGTACAGCCAAACCTGCTAAGTGTGCTTGTAAGCCTGCTGTGCTAGCGCAGCAATCAGTTAATACGATCGGTTCAATGCCAATATCGAAAAAATCCATCGCTATTTTCAACACACACATATCAGTGTCAATCCCTAAGATGAAAACTCTTTCAAAACAGTGCCCTCTAAAGTAGTCTGCCAGTTCATTTGGTATACCGCATAGCCCCAACTTAGAAAAAACTACTTCTGGTTTAACCCAAGGTTCTAATTCTGAAGCAATATTAGTTTCTGGCTCATGCGTACAGCTATGCCAATCAAGGAATTTTTGATAGGGGCCTACTCACCTCGCTCAATTAAATGAGCAACTCGCTGCGGGATGTGATGACTACGTTTTCATGAAGATATCAAAGCTTGGTCTCAAAGCTTTGAACAGTCTGGCTTTGGAGTTTTAGGACAAGTCTAATAGTCTGCGAACGCAAAAAGCGCTTTTTCAGGCTGGGGTTAAGGAGTGATTGATCTCATGCAGTGCTTCATGCGATCGCTTTCGGCAAGATTTGCAGTACTTATACAGAGGTATAAATAATTATCAAAGTGTAAACTAAATACCGATGAAAGATGATAGTAGTAAATTTATATACTCTATTGATGTGAATAACTCGGTAGAGTATTTTTATGAAAGTGTGCCAATGTAAGTGATCGCTTCTCCTCTGCCCAAGTAACAACCGCCCTCCACAGCCGACGATTGCTCCTTGGGGTAATGGTGGATTTATGTTTGTTTGACCAAATTTTGATAACCATTTGTTAACACGCACTCAGCCAAGGGTGTTGCATTGGGCTTGGTTTATTGCGTCTAATCCTTGTATGGTGCAGCTTTAATAGTTTTTCGTTCTTTTTGCATAAAGTATAAAACTTGAACTGAAGAGTATTACATAGCGAACGAATTATATGTAAAACATGGACAAGATTTTAAAAGTCCTTTATTTAATTCCCCCTTTATAGAAACGCTGCTCTGGTCATGCCCCAGGGCAGTTTTTTATTGCACTGGCGGCTGAGGGTCTTGCACCCACAGCCAACAATCGAGTTACACATGTAGTGCGTTGTTTACTCGCTGTAACCGTCAGATTGCGTCATAATCCGTAAAAGCGTTAACCTCAAATGTAGTAAGCACAAACCCTGTTCACCAGTAAAACTCCTAGCACAGGCATTTAAGCAATGGCAAAGATTCAGCAGATTTGGCAACGTTGGATTCCTGGACTGCTTGAGAAAACAGTAAAGCGTGGAGAAACAGTGGAGTCGGGAGCAGAAGTTACTAAAGCTGCTTTGGAATTTGCGATCGCATTGGGCGTGCTAGCGATACCATCAGCACCAGTAGTTGCGGCAGGGTTAGCATTTGTAGGAATTGGACGGAAAGGCTTGACATTGCTACATGAAAGAACAAATCAGAAATTTGAGATAGAAGAATGGGTAGCTTTTGCTTGCACATTAGCTTATATAAATAGTTTTAATGCTTTAGTTGAGAGAAACGTTTGGTTACAGGAAAAACTGAATGCTGAGTTAAAAGAGCAGGAAGTTAAGCTTCAGTTTCACCAACTGGGACAGTTAGAATTAGACAATAGTAAAGCCGAAGAAGCACTAAAGCAGTTTCCAAATTCAATATTAGGACAAGCTTTAAATCAAGAGTTATCTACTTACTTAGAAACAAAAGGGATTAGACCAGAGACTGCATCTCTAGTTACAGGATGGGTAGCATGGGATACATATAATTATATCAAGCAGCTTTTCTTTTACGAATCAGAAGATGTGCGCCAAACCTTAAGTTTGATAATGATAGCAGCACAAGAAATAAGAGCAGATGAGAAATACGCTAGCATTGAGTCATACCTGAAAGAGCAGATATCGCCCTTACCCAGTGACTCGTCACTAATGGAAAGATGGAAGGTAATAGGTGAAGAATTCAAAATACCGGAAATCTATGTGCCACTGAAAGCTCAATTGTTAGATAGTAATGGCAAACCTAAAAAAGAGCCAGTTGTTGATTTAGAGAATTGGCTAACAGAGCAACTGAATAAATCTGAAACAAATAGGCAAGTTATTTTTATTCAAGCAGGGCCAGGGCGAGGCAAAAGCGTCTCTTGTAAAATGTTTGCAGAGCGGGTAAGAAAAGAACTTCACCCAATTTGGACACCAATACTAATTAGGCTAAGAGACATAGATACTTTTGAGCCAAATATCGAAAATACTCTTCGTGCGGCTGTTAGAGAAAATTTTGCTAACCGAGATGATTGGTTAAGCGATCGCAATACTCGATATTTATTTATACTAGATGGTTTTGATGAATTACGTTTTGAAGGAAGAACAGCAAAAGGAATAGAAGATTTTCTTGAGCAAGTAGGAAACTATCAAACACAAAGAGTATGTAGGCATCAATTCATAGTGACTGGTAGAGAATCAGCGTTGCATGGAATTGAAAATCGGCTACCAGCTAACTTAGTTAGGTTAGAAGTAGCATTAATAGATGACCAAATCCAGATGCAATGGTTAGAAAAGTGGGGTAGATTAGTTGGACAAGATAAAGCATCAGAATTTCAAAAGTTTCTCAAGGCAGATAATTGCCCTAAGCGTGTTAAAGAATTAGCACGAGAACCACTTTTACTATATCTTTTAGGGGCTATGCATCGGGATGATGAGTTAAATATCCAAATGTTTGGAGGTGCTAATGATGCTCAAGCTAAAATAATAATCTATCAAAAAACACTAGATTGGGTTTTAACGAAACAACGTCCTGAAAAACTTAATCAAGAGCTTACAGAATTTGATACAGAAGATTTGCGCCTGATTTTAATTGAAGCGGGGTTATGTGTTACTCAGTCTGGAAGAGAATGGACTTCAATCAAAGCAATTGAAGAACGCCTCAAAAATGATAAATCAGCTAGAGATTTACTGGAATCAGCACAAAATAAGCTTAGTGGTGAAAATCCTTTAAGAAATGCGTTAGCAGCATTTTATTTACGCCCAGCAAAAGCATCATCATCAGCAGAGGGTGCTGTCGAGTTTATTCACAAAACTTTTGGTGAATTTCTCTGCGCTCAGAAAATAAAAGAAAGTTTGAAACAGTGGACAAAAATAGATTCTGAAAGTAGACGTGGTAGATATGTTATTGATGATGACAAGCTAGCAGAAGAAATCTATGATTTATTTGGCTACGGTGGATTGATACAAGAGATTGTAGAATACTTAATGGCTCTGCTTGATTCTGAAGAGAAGTTTCAATACTTAAAAGTGTTCGAGCGTTTGTCAGATTTTTATCTTGATTGGTGTGAAGGAAAATTTATTGATGGAGAAAAACTGAAAATTTTTCCTTTCAATCAAATGCAAAAATTACAAGCACAAAATATATTTTTAAAGTTAAGAGAAGTTGATATATTTACTGGGCTAAATGTAATGATTCTTCTGTTAGAGTTACACCGTTATGCTCAGACTCAAGATGAACTAAAGGATAATATTGTCTTTTATCCTTGCGGTAAACAAGACAGCGATAATTTTGATAACCATCGATTATTTCGCATTATTGGATATAGCAACAGTGTTACCGTAGGTACTTTTTCAAAAACTGTTGGTTATTTCCTCTCAGGCGCTAACCTCTCAGACGCTAACCTCTATGGCGCTAACCTCTATGGCGCTAACCTCGAAGGCGCTAACCTCTATGGCGCTAACCTCGAAGGCGCTAACCTCTATGGCGCTAACCTCGATGGCGCTAACCTCTATGGCGCTGACCTCTATGGCGCTAACCTTCTCAGTATTACTTGGGATGAAGATACAAACTGGAACGGCGTGAGAGAATTAGATAAAGCACGAAACGTACCTGAAAAATTACTTTCCCAATTAAACTCAACCGCCCATCCCTCGCCCCCAAAAGACACTGCACCCTCAGCCTGACTCCGCCGCCGCCAACTCCGGCAGCAACCGCCCCCGATAGAACTCCTGCTGTAACCCCCAAAGAACCGCCAGCACCCCAAGTTCCGACCAATCGCCCAAATCCTCGCCATGCAGAGATACCTGGTAATAGCCGCAGGGGATACCGTTGGCGAATGTAATACATACTTGTATGTGAAAGTATTATGTAAGCTCAAACCTTCAATCTGCCGTTGCAGTTTTTAGTTGTAACACTTTTGTTTATGTGTTTGTAACACTTTCGCCAACAGTATCCGCAGGGGATGCGATCGCACTGCACAGGATAACCCAATGCGTGACATTTCTCGATCAGCGACGATACCAAAGGTGGATATGTAATAGGGTGATTTGTCTTGCCTTGGATAAGGGTTAATTTTAGTTGGTCAGCCCCAACTTCGCCGCCCCAAAGCTCTTGCAGTATCTCCTCAGCAACTTGATATCGATGACAGAAATCCCCAGTCTTTTCAAAGCAGCATAGGGTTATATCTTGTGGATTTTCTTTCTGTTTTCTCACCCACAATTGGATTAGTTGCTGACGAGAATCCAGAGTCTTCCTGAACTCCCTGGTGTATTCTTCCTCTGCGGCGGTATCCTGGGCTGATGCCTTCCACCACTTCAGGAGTTCTGGAGTTGGCGCGAATAGTGGAAGATGTTTGCCTTTCCAGTTTTTGGGAGGGTACAGCGAGATTGAGATGGCCTCGCCTCGGATTTCGCCACGATAATATGAAGTGTACACTGTCATAATCGCACCCGCTCCAAGTCATAGTCAGTCATCCGTGCGATGGAATCTTTAGAGGTAAAAACCTCGTCGCCTTTTTCGGATATAGCAGGGGACATCCATTCAATCATGTAAAACCAAGAATCGTTGATTAGTTGAATGCCCTGGACAATACGAACCGGAGGGCCATCGCCATGAAACCGAAACTCGACTAATTCGCCCAGGCGAAACACAGGTTTTTCTTTAGCGTTCGGTTGTAAGTTACTTGTACCAATAAGTTCACTTCCCAAAACAGTAATATTGGTATTACAAGCGAAGATTTCATATTTCCAGCCATGTTCTGACCACTCCACACCAGTGCAATAACCAAAAGCTTTGGCAGATTTAATATAGACTCGCTCTAACAGGCTGACTAGCACGGGCGGGATTTGTTGACCCCAAGGCGGAGAGGTGTACCAGCACTGTTCTAAGTTTTGGACAAGGTTAGTCATACAGTCACTCCGAATAATTTGCTCTGTGCAGATATAAATAGTTGTGTTGCGAAACTGGGAGGCACGGAATAGCCGATAATTGACCCAGCCGTAGCAGTCTCTTTTGGGAACTCATACCAAGACGGAAAACCCTGCAAAATGGCTGCACCTTGGATAGACAAAGATTTGACCGTACCACCAGGCAACCAGATATCAGCGAACTTACTACGGTTGCAACCTTTGTGATCTGTGAAATGGGATCGCAAAATGGTATTAGTGGGCTGCGACTCTGGCTTGTACTTGGGTAACTTGCGTCCCCCCACTCTTTCTATTAGCAGTGGTGTTGGCGCATTCCCGGCTAAAAATTTCTCTAAAGCTTGTTGCTGTTTAGGTAGAAGCTGTGAATCAGGCATCGCGGGGATGAGATGGGCGATACCTTCGGCACACTTCGTGAACGCCTTGTACCAACCTATTGGTTTTCTGTGCAGCAATTCTCATTTTGAAATAAATAGAGTATTAACTCCCATTTTGAAATTCAAAATATAGTACAAAAACACTAGTTTTCCGGGAGAGGCGATGCTTGTGGCGAGTGAAGCGATCGCTAAAAAAA
>JAHHHS010000246.1 GCA_019359215.1 Nostoc indistinguendum CM1-VF10
TACCGCTTGGCGGGTGAAACAAGTAATCAATGTTAGGTTTTTTAACAGTGATTGCGGCACAATTACTGCGAATGACTTATTTACATCGAAATTCACCGCACAGTTCGGCAGAATTAGTGTTAACAAAGATACAAATGGATGTGCTACTTGCTAGTACTCCACCCAAACAAAAAAAGGACCTAGAGCTTACAGTTGATTGGGCAATTAGAGCCAGGACTTACGCAACTGGCACAATTGACCTCGGCGCGGCTTCGCCGCGCCCTCGGTTGATATTCACAGGCTAGTGCTTAAAAAGCGATAGTAAGCAAGTAAATTTTACAATTTTTAAAAAGGGATTTTTAATTACAACTATCACAAAGAGTAAAAATATTATTATTCTTACGTCTGTGGGAAAATAATAAATATCTTTTAAGTGTTGATTGATTATTAAAGATGAAATTTACAAAACTAGATTATTGTCAATATCTACTTAGTAGCCAAATTAACTATACTATTACTAATCTAGCAGAACATTTAGAAGATATTAGTCATGATAAAATTAATAATTCATTTAGTAGAGGAAGAGGTAGAAATCCCTTCAACTGATACAAGTGCTTATTGCCAAGCACGGTCAAGATTACCGGAGAAATTATTGGAGAAGCTTTTCAATTACTCAGCACAAAATTTAGAAGGGAAAGTGACCCAAGAACACTTATGGTGCGGTCGAAACGTGAAGGTGATAGACGGCTCAACAGTCTCTATGCCTGACACTGTAGAAAACCAAAAAGAATACCCACAACCCAGTAGTCAAAAGCCGGGATGTGGATTCCCAATTGCCAAAATTGGTGTGATATTCAGTTTAGTAACGGGAGCCGCTGTTGCCTTGTGCATAGATGTTCTGAACACTCATGATATTAAATTAGCTAGAAAACTGTACAGTTTTCTCAAACCTAATGATGTGCTTGTAGGGGATAGAGCTTTTTGTGCTTACGCCGATATGTTTACTATTAAAAAGTTTAATTGTGATGCTGTGTTTCGTAAACATCAATCTCGTACAACAACTATGCGAAAAGGTAAAATTGTTGGAGATTGCGACAAATTAGTTACTTGGTATAAGCCGAAAACTTGCCCAAAAGGATTGGATAAAGATGAATTTAATGCTTTACCTCCTTCCATAACTGTGCGAGAAATTTACTATTATATTGTTATTTCTGGTTTTCGGACTCAACAAGTTAGCTTAATTGCCACTCTTTTAGATGAAGCAACTTATTCTACTCTGGCAATTGTTGGGCTTTACGGCCAACGCTGGGATGTTGAACTAGATTTAAGACATCTCAAAACTACCTTGGGTATGGATATTCTGCGATGTAAAACACCCTCGATGATCCGCAAAGAAATTTACGTTTTTTTACTCGCTTATAATCTACTTCGTAGCTTAATGTGGTCGGCTGGAACTATTTACAGTACTCCTCCAAATCGACTATCGCTGCAAGGTACTTGCCATCATTTAATTAACTTTATTCCCAAATTATTAGCTGCCTCTGATCAAAAACGTCTCCAAATTTATCGCACTTTACTTAAAGTTATTGCTCATAAGGGGGTTCCAGAACGCCCAGGTCGTAGTGAACCACGAGTTCGTAAACGTCGCCCCAAAATTTACCCCTTGATGACCAAGCCCCGGCATGAATTACGTAAACAATTACAAACTGCTTAATTGATAAGCGTTTCCGCTTTTCTTAGTGCCATTCTCTATGGTGCAATGCGAAGTAATAATCCTACACGGACTTTAAGATTACAAGAAGCATTCTTAAATAATTTTGTATCTTTGGCTTTTGATGATCGGGCAGCTCGAATTTTTGGCACAATTCGGGCAGAGTTAGGGACGCTTGGTACACCAATTGGGCCAAATGAATTGCAGATTGCAGCGATTGCACTAGTGAATAACTTAACATTAGTAACGCACAACACAAGAGAATTTAGTCGCGTTAGTGGACTGGTAATTGAAGATTGAGAGTAAGAGCAATGAAAACCAATGCTGCTCGACTACTGGATAAACTAGGTATTCCTATCAAATCCTCAGCTATGAAGTAGATCCTGATGATTTAGCTGCTGAGAGTACAGCCCAGAAAGTGGGTCTTCCGCCAGAGCAAGTTTTTAAAACTCTAGTAGTCAGAGGTGACACAACAGGTATTTGTTTTGCTGTTGTGCCAGGAAATGCTCAGTTAGACTTAAAAGCCTTGGCACGGATTTCGGGAAACCGGAAGGTTGAGACAGTTGCCCTGAAGGAAGTACAGCCACTAACAGGATACATCCGTGGGGGTGTGACAGCTTTAGCTAGCAAAAAAGACTATCCCGTTTACCTTGATGAAACTGCAACTCTATTTGAGCAGATCACTGTTTCTGGTGGAATGCGAGGTATGCTGCTTCTGCTATCCCCATCTGATTATTTACGTGCAGTTAAGGGTGCTTTGGGAGCAATTGTACAAAATTAGTACAGAAATTCTCCTCAGAAACCATAAAGCGATCGCTAATCAAAGGAAGCTTATAGCTTACTTGAGAAAGGCTAAGTATTCTTACTAAGAAACTTTATTTTTACCCCGCGCTTGCAAACTAATCTACGTAAGACTGCTGAGAAAAATAGTTTGTAAATTGCTTATCAAATAAAAGCTTTAAAATTTTCTTGATAATTAGCTAAATAATATAGCCGTATAGAAAAATACTTCATAAGATGTAGCAGGTGCTAAGACTCGAATAGATCAATATGCTATTTTATACCTGCTAATTATAAAAAACATAGTTGCTTTCTTAGCACTCTAGTCCAACCAGTCATTAGACATAAGGGTTTAGGGGAGTGAGTTTCTCATGATTAGAGGAGGGAGAATACCAATCCAGTTACAAGGGGGAAGACACGAGTGACTGACATTGTAACTGGACAGATTGTGCGCGTGCGATCGCGGCAATATCTTGTAGAAGAAGTTGTGTCGAAACCCACTAAGGAGCAAGACACTAAAGTTAGTCTTTCTTGTTTAGAAGATGATGCGTTAGGAGAATCGTTAGAAGTCCTATGGGAACGGGAAATTGATGCCAAAATCGTCGGGGCGACATCATGGGAATCGATAGCGAATCGAGGTTTTGATAATCCGCGTCTGTTTTCTGCCTATCTGCACACATTACGATGGAATTGCGTAACCTCCACAGATGCCAAGCTTTTCCAAGCCCCTTACCGAGCCGGTATAGAAGTCAAAGCTTATCAATTAGAGCCGCTACGTAAAGCTTTACTGATGCCGAGAGTTGGTTTGTTCATTGCTGACGATGTAGGGCTGGGCAAGACAATTGAAGCAGGGCTGATACTGCGTGAAATGTTGATGCGGCAGAAAGTTAGGCGAGTCGTGATCTCCTGCCCCCCTTCGGTAGTGCGACAGTGGCAAGAGGAAATGGAGAGTCGCTTTGGACTCACATTTATGATTCTTGACCGTGAGTTTATTGCTGCGCGTCGTCAAGAACGGGGTTATAGAATTAACCCTTGGATGACGCACACTCGGTTCATTATTTCCCACGCTTTGTTACGAGATGAAACCTATGCCGCACCGTTACGGGACTGGCTTGGTGATTTTACCGCTGCTTCCATGCTCATCCTTGACGAAGCTCACAATGCTGCACCTGCAAGTGGTGCAAAGTATGCCGTTGATTCCCAACTTACCAAAACTGTTCGAGACTTAGCACCGTGTTTTGAACACAAATTATTTCTTTCTGCAACACCCCACAATGGACACTCTAACAGCTTCGCCGCCTTACTAGAAATCCTTGATCCCCAGCGTTTCTGCCGAGGAGTACCCGTTCGTAATCGCAAGTTGCTGGACACTGTAATGGTGCGGCGCTTAAAACAAGATTTACGAGAGATCGGAGAAGAGTTTCCCCAACGCTACGTTCTTCCTATAGTTATTGATAACCTGCCAGAAGACGCGCCCGAACTCAAATTATCCCGACTGCTGCAACAATATCGCAATCTGCGTGAGGAAAAGCTCAAAGATGCAGCGAAGTCTACCCTGACTACGGCGATGCTGGTGATTACTTCACTACAAAAGCGTCTTTTATCTTCCATTGAGGCATTTGCTCGGACTTTAAAGGTGCATCGAACGGGGATAGAAAAGCAAGCGGCGAACCGAACTTCGATACATCAAGTCAGTCTACCTTTGCTGTTTGAATCCCCTGGTGCAGATGACGAACGGGCTGAATTCTCCGAAGAGGAAGTAATTGCAGAAGAAGATGCTCAAATGGCAGCAGCTAGTATGCAAGCTGCGGGACAAACAGCGCGTGAATTAGCAATTTTAGATGAAATGGCAGATGTAGCGAATTCCTCTCGCTACCAGCCAGATCCGAGGATTCAACAACTGGTGGAGTGGATTCGCCAAAATCTTTGTCCCGATCTGGGTCAGCCGAATGCTGCTTGGTTAGAACGGCGAGTAATTATCTTTACAGAATATACAGATACTAAACGTTATTTACAACAGCAATTACAAAGTGCGATCGCAGGCTCTAACCGCGAACATGAACGCATCGATGTATTTCATGGGGGCATTGGAGAAGAACGCCGCGAAGCGATTAAAAGTGCATTTAACGCTGACCCAGCACGTCATCCCCTGCGTATCCTGATTGCCACAGATGCAGCACGAGAAGGGGTGAACCTCCAAAATAACTGTGCTGACTTGTTCCACTTTGATGTGCCGTGGAACCCATCAAGGATGGAACAGCGTAACGGACGGATTGACCGCAAATTACAGCGATCGCCTGTTGTCCATTGCTATTACTTTGTCTTACCACAACGCACAGAAGACAAAGTATTAGATGTACTGGTGCGAAAAACAGCCAGGATTCAACAAGAACTTGGCAGCCTTGCACCAGTAGTTGAAAGAAATGTGTCGCGCTTACTGGCTAATGGGATTCGCCATCAAGAAGTAAATAATCTTGCGAATTCGATTAATAAAGCAGAACAACTCAATAACAAGGAAACAGTAAATACAGAAGTAATTAATGAGGAACTGGAGCAAGCTAGACTCCGCCAACAGGATTTGACTAAACAAGTCGAGAATTTACAAGAAATGTTGAAAGACTCGCGGGATTGGTTGGGACTAGATGACAATCACTTCCGTAATGCCATCTCTGCTTCTTTAGAAATTCTGGGAGTCCCAACACTTGCCCCTGTAGATGTGAATGAGGTTGCTAACAACCCTGTAACTGCGCGTTGGACAATTCCGGCTCTTGACCAGCGTACTGGTGCAGATCCAACATGGTCAACTACACTTGATACCCTGAGAACACCTCGGAAAATCGGACAAAAACCTTGGGAATGGCGAAAAGAAGCACCGATTCTTCCTGTAGTCTTTCGAGATCCTGGTTCTTTAGATGGGGATGTAGTTCATCTGCATTTAGAACACAGAATTGTCCAGCGTCTACTGAGTAGGTTTTTAGCTCAGGGTTTCTTGCACGATGAATTAACTCGTGCTTGTGTTTGTCTAACTAATGACCCAATGCCAAAAGTAATTGCACTGGGACGGCTGGCTCTATACGGGGAACGGGCTTCTCGCTTGCACGACCAAGTGATTGCAGTCGCAGCAGAGTGGTCAGATCCAACTAGCCGAGGACGCAAGAAACTTCAGTCTTTAACAGAAGGCGAGAAAGATAATGTACTAGAGTTACTTGAAACTTCCTTAGCTTCTCCCCACTTGTTGCAAGTCGCAGAAGCAGTAAAAGAGCGACTGAAAAAAAGTGCCGCCCAAGATATAGCAGAATTAATACCCCATTTGAAACGCCGCGCCACAGTTTTAGCAGAAAGGGCGGAAAGGAAACTCACAGAACGAGGTATTAGAGAAGCTGCTGAGATGAAGAAGATTCTGGAAGAACAAGAGACGCGAATTCTCAAGTGTCAGGAAGAATCTAAGGCAGTGCAGTTGTCTCTTCCATTCATAGAAGAACAGCGTCAATTGGATGCAGATCGTCGCCATTGGGAAAAACGCCTTCAAGCGATCGCAACCGAACTAATTTCAGAACCAGCCCGAATTGAAGCCGCCTACAAAGTAAAAGCAATGCGGGTTGAGCCAGTCGGCGTAATTTATTTATGGCCGATTTCCGGCTAGAGGGAGTAAAAACAATGGCAAACGATCCAGAAATTCGCTTACATAAAGAATGGTTGGGCTTTCTTCAGCCGGTGGGGTTGGTGGTGTCTCCCCCTGCATTGTCAGCAGCCCAAGCTGTGGTTAATCGCAATGTGGTGGAACTGCAACAAACACTCGCTACAGTTGCCAGACGCGAACCTCTCTCTGGTGATATAGGCAAGGAAACCTTTGGAATTAACGACTTTCCTGCTTTTACGATCAATGTTTTAGGTTGGCAGGCAGAAGATTTAGTTGCCAGTCCAGAGGAATTAGCGATCACACTCCCAGATTACAACGAAGTTTTGACACCCACTTATGCTGTACCCGACCCTAATGGCAACTGGATGATGTTGGTACAGGTGCTTCCTGATGGTACTGAACTTGACAATGCAGGCGCGGAAGATAGTAAATCTACTGCTTGGCACGCTAGCCCCCAGTCTAAATTTGAGCGGCTTTTGAAAGAAACAAAAGTTTATACTGGGCTATTGTGCAACGGTACAGAATTGCGTTTGGTTTATGCACCACTTGGGGAGTCATCGGGACACTTGACTTTTCCTGTACAGGCAATGTGTGAGGTATCTGGGCGGCTGATTTTGGGTGCAATGGAGATGTTGCTCTCGGCTGACCGACTGTTTAATGTTCCTAGCGATCGCCGTTTGTCTGCAATCCTAGAAAAAAGCCGGAAATATCAAAATGATGTCTCTATTAAGCTTGCAGAGCAGGTACTAGAGGCATTATGGGATTTACTGCGCGGCTTCCAAATAGCAGATGCAACCACTAAAAGCAGCTTAGTGAGTGACATTGCCACTACTGCGCCCCAGCATATTTACGGTGGACTGATTACCATCTTGCTGCGGTTGGTGTTCCTGCTTTATGCTGAAGACAGGGGACTGATGTCTCAAGATGCAGTTTATACACGATATTACTCAGTTAGTGGACTTTACGAGCGCTTGAGAGAAGATGCAGGCAATTACCCGGATACAATGGATCAACGGTATGGTGCTTGGGCATGGTTGTTGAGTCTGTTCCGTTTAGTTTACGATGGCGGCGGTCATGCTGATTTGTACTTACCTGCTCGTCACGGGCAACTATTTGACCCAGATGAATATCCGTTTTTAGAAGGTCGTCTCCAGTCTACAGAATATCAAACAGGGGAAAGCCTTGAACCGCCTCGCGTTTCAGATGGGGTAATTCACAGAGTATTGCAAGGGTTGTTGGTACTGGATGGAGAACGTCTGTCTTACCGTTCTCTGAATGTCGAACAAATTGGGTCTGTTTATGAAGCGATTATGGGCTATGAGGTAGAAAGAGCAAGTAGTCCTGCTATTGGTGTTTGGAGTAAACCCAAAGGTTCCAAATCTTCGGTGACAGTTGTTGTCAGCGTTGAGCAAGTTGTCAAAACTAAGGCAAGCGATCGCGCAAAATATTTAAAGGATGTTGCAGGTTGCGAAATTACTGGTAAATCCCTAACTGAGTTAAAGGATGCGAGGACACCAGAGGATGTAGTGGCGGCTTTAGGACGCAAGGTATCACCGAAAACGCTGAGTTTAATGCCTGTGGGTTCTCTGTATTTGCAACCGGGGGAAGAACGGCGGCGTAGTGGTTCTCATTATACGCCTCGTGCTTTGACTGAGCCGATTGTTAAAGAAACTCTCAGACCGATTTTAGAAGCGTTGGGAGAAAACCCTACACCTGAGCAGATTTTAGAGTTGAAAGTTTGTGATTTGGCGATGGGTTCGGGCGCATTCTTGGTCGAAAGTTGTCGTCAGTTGGCTGAGAAATTAGTTGAAGCGTGGAATAAGCAAAACCTATTACCTGAAATTCCAATTGATGAAGAACCATTACTGTATGCGCGGCGGTTAGTAGCACAACGGTGTTTGTATGGTGTGGATAAAAACCCTTTTGCAGTGAATTTGGCTAAATTATCGCTGTGGTTGGCGACTTTGGCAAAGGCTCATCCTTTTACTTTTTTAGACCATGCTTTTAAGTGGGGTGATTCTTTAGTTGGGTTAACTTCTGAACAGATTAAAACCTTTAATTGGGATGAAGACAAGACTTATAAAGACCCAAACTTACCTTTGTTTAATCTAGCAATGGAGAAAGCGAAGTTTTATCGCAATGGAATTCACAATTTAGATGAAGATAATTATGCAGCCAGACGCGAATTTTACAAAAATATAGAAACAGAATTGGGGGATATTCGGCTGAAAGGGGATTTGGTTATTGCTTCATTTTTTGCTAAGGATAAGGACAAGGCGAGAAAGGATGAGCATGATAATTCATGGTTGAGGTTTTACCAATGGCAGAAAAATCAGGAAGATGATTTAGATGTCAGGCGAATTTGTGCAGAATTGAGGTATGGTGAGAAACCAGTTCCAGCGTTTAATTGGGAGATTGAATTTCCAGAAGTATTTGGTAGGGATAATCCGGGGTTTGATGCGATTGTTGGTAATCCGCCATTTTTGGGTGGTAAACGTATTAGTACAGTATTCGGTGATGGTTATAGGGATTGGTTGCCTGTTGTACATCCTGAAACAAATAGCAATGGTGACTTAGTGGCGCATTTTTTCCGACGAGCATTTAGCCTTTTACGCCAGTCTGGATGTTTTGGATTAATTGCCACAAATACCATTGCCCAAGGAGATACCCGCAGCACAGGTTTGAGATATATCTGTGAACAAGGTGGTACAATTTACAATGCTCAAAAGCGGATGAAGTGGCCAGGTTTAGCGGCGGTTGTCGTGAGTGTTATTCATGTTTTTAAGGGAAAGTATGAAAGTATAAAATTGTTAGATGGACGAGAGGTTAACTTAATTTCTGCATTTTTATTTCATGCAGGAGGCAATGAAAATCCGGCGGTGTTATTGGCGAATGCTAGCAAAAGCTTTCAAGGTAGCATCGTGTTAGGAATGGGTTTTACATTTGATGATTCTAACCCTGATGCAACACCCATTGCTGAAATGCACCAACTAATTAAACAAAATCCCAAAAATGCGGAGATAGTTTTCCCTTATATAGGTGGAGAAGAGGTTAATTCTAGTCCAAGCCATACATATCGACGTTATGTGATTAACTTTGGCGAAATGAGCCAGGCTGAGGCTTGTGAATATCCCGATTTGATGAGAATTGTACGAGAAAAAGTTAAGCCTAACCGCGATTCCTTAAAGCGAGATGTATATCGCACACGCTGGTGGCAATTTGCAGAGAAACAAACAGCATTAAGCAAAGCGATCGCACCTCTTAATCGCGTATTATTAACAAATGCTCAAGCGTCAACTCATTTATCTTTCATTTTTTATGAACCCACAGTTGTATTTGCTAATAGCCTAAATATATTTCCTTTTCAAACTTATTTTAGTTTTGCTGTTCTTCAATCTTGTATTCATGAAGTCTTTGCACGTTTCTTCAGTTCATCTTTAGAAGATCGACTTCGCTACAATCCCTCCGACTGCTTTGAAACCTTCCCCTTTCCCGAAAACTGGGAAACCAACCCCACCCTAGAAACCATAGGCAAAGAATACTACGAATACCGCGCCGCCTTAATGGTTCACAACAATCAGGGACTCACCGACACATACAACCGCTTTCACGATCCCGACGAACGCCACCCCGATATTTTACAACTACGCTTACTCCACGCCCAAATGGATCGGGCTGTCCTCGATGCTTACGGCTGGACAGATATTGCCACAGACTGCACCTTCCTGCTTGATTACGAAGACGAAGAAGACGACGAAAACACCAGCAAACGCCAGAAGAAAAAGCCTTGGCGCTACCGTTGGCCTGAAGAAATTCACGACGAAGTATTAGCCCGTTTACTCGAACTCAACCAGCAACGCGCCGAAGCTGAAATTTTAGGGGGTAAGGCTGCTGAGAAAGGGAAGGTAAAAGGGAATACTAAAAAGGCAGGAAAAACGCGGAAAGCTATACTTTTGCAGTTTTTCTACTTCAGAAACGAGTAATAATACTCACGATATGAAAAGAGGAGGTAAGCTGTTAAGCATTTAATTTGCACATTGAGATTGCAGGGGGGCAGGGGGCAGGGAGCAG
>JAHHHS010000006.1 GCA_019359215.1 Nostoc indistinguendum CM1-VF10
TCAAAACTAGAATTCTTGCTTTTATTGACTACTTTAATCAAACAATGGCTAAACCTTTCAAGTGGACATATAACGGTAAAGTTTTGGCTGTTTAATACTCGGTTTATTTCCGCCGTCCTGTACTAGAAGGATCTAAGTATTTAGTTCTGTGTTACTCTTCGTCTGATATGTCGCCTTGGGTAAACCGTGAGTGGATGTCAGTGTTAGCTCGACAATTGTCAGGACACCAAGTAAAGGTATTGCCAATTTTGCTCACAGGTGGGGAACCGCCTGCTATTCTAGCTGATATCAAGTATGCAGATTTGGTTAATGACTGGTCACAAGGCGTATCTCAATTGCTGCGGGCAATAAAATGAGTGAGAAAAACTGGCAGGTTTACATTGCCCATCATCCCAAAGAAGAAGATTTAGCAGAAGAATTGGCAAAACACATCCGCAAGGCTGGCTATGAGGTAGTACATCGCGGAACTGTCATGGTGGGGGAGTCATTCACCGAGGAAGTCTCAAAAGTTCTGAGTACTGGCGGGGCAGTGGTATTTTGTGGAACTAGTAGAGCATTGGGAACCTGTTGGGCATCGCAGATTGTTAACGCAGCCAGACAGCAGACTTCTGGTGGACAAACGCGAGTTTTTTGTCTTCAAATGGAAGAGGATGCTGATGTAGGGAGATTGAGCTTTGATGAATGTATTGCTCTTTATTGGCAAAACCCTGCAAAAGCACTTGAGGATTTGATTGCTGCACTCAAAAAGCACTATCCCCTTAATACTAATATTGCTCATTCTGTTTACCGTCTCGTGCAAGCGCCACCCTTACCCACATCCTTTGTAGAACGCCCAGAGTACAGCAATGATTTAAAAACACGTCTCCTCACAGAGTCATCATCAGATAGCCGTGCTTTGGTAATTACTGCAATTCACGGTTTGGGTTCTGTAGGTAAATCGACCTTAGCCGCAGCATTAGCCCATGATGCAGAAATACAAACTCGCTTTTGTGACGGTATTCTGTGGGCAACTTTAGGGGAGCAACCTGATGTGCTTTCTTTACTTAGCGGCTGGGTGCAGGCACTAGGGGACTATAACTTTAAACCTACCAGTGCAGAAGTTGCTTCTACCCATCTGCGGACTCTGCTTTATGACAAAGCTGTGCTGCTACTGGTGGACGATGCTTGGAATACGGAAGATGCACAAGCGTTTAATGTTGGCGGGGCGCGGTGTCAAGTTTTAGTAACTACTCGTGAAGGGGCGATCGCTGACGCATTAAAAGCCAGCACCTACAGTCTAGATATAATGACAGCAACCCAAGCGATGGAATTGCTGACGAAGAATTTAGGACGGGAGATTTCAGGTAAAGAACGTCAATCAGCAGAAAAGTTAGCTGAAGGCGTTGGTTATCTACCCCTGGCATTAGAATTAGCATCTGCCCAAGTTACTAGTGGTACAACTTGGACAGACTTGTTAGGAGATATTAAACAAGAAATTGCTCGGTTAAAATCATTGAATAGACCAGGGGCAAAAGATACTACTGATGAAGCAAGTTTAAAACGCCTCAGCTTAACTGCATCTTTGAACTTGAGCATAAAGCGATTGTCACAAGAGGATAAAGAATACTTTACTTGGTTGGGGGTGTTACCTGAAGATGTAAGTATTACTCCCAAAATGACAGCAACACTTTGGGATATTGCAGATGAGCGCGATGCCTCTGATTCATTGAAAGATTTACAAAGTAAAGCCCTATTATTACTTGGTGTTCCTCTTGCTGATGGTACGCTTACCTATCGCCTACATGACTTATTCCACGACTTAGCACGGAACTTGTTAACTGCTCCCCCACAACCGCGTCGAGGTGATTTACCAGGACTAGGTATTTCCCTTGCCAAGGCTCACGTCGCTTTGTTGGAGAAGTATCAGCAGAAAACTGAAAATAATTTATGGCATAGCTTGCCCAATGATGGTTATATTCATCAGCATTTAGTTTGGCATTTAGATAAAGCTGGACAGGTTGACAATATTCACAAGTTATTGCGGGAAGAGTCGGCAACTGGCAACAATGGCTGGTATGAAGCGCGAGAAAAATTAGGACAAACTGCGGGTTACATCACAGATATTTCTCGTACTTGGGAATTAGCAGAAGCGAATTGCAATGAATCAACTCAGCCGCAAGTTGTGGGTTGGCAGTGTCGCTATGCTTTGATCACTGCATCCGTGAACAGTTTGGCAGCTAACATACCAGGTAAATTGCTGGTAGCATTGGTCAAAAAACATCTGTGGACTCCTGAACAAGGACTAGCTTACGCTCTGCAAAAACCAGAGCCAAAAGAAAAAGCGGAAGCTCTTACAAAGTTAGTCAACTATTTACCGCTAAATTTAAAAAAACTAGCACTATCAGAAGCACTCGCCGCCGCCACGGCGATTCAGGATGAGGAGTATCGCGCCGAAGCCCTGAGTGCATTAGCCGACAAACTGCCCGATGTGTTGCCACAAGCCCTAGAGGCAGCGCTGGCGATTTGGTATGAGGAGTATCGCGCCCAAGCCCTGAGTGCATTAGCCAACAAACTGCCCGATGTGTTGTTGCTACAAGCCCTAGAGGCGGCGCTGGCAATTCAGTCTGAGAGGTATCGCGCCCAAGCCCTGAGTGCATTAGCCGACAAACTGCCCCATGTGTTGCCACAAGCCCTAGAGGCAGCGCTGGCGATTTGGTATGAGGAGTATCGCGCCCAAGCCCTGAGTGCATTAGCCGACAAACTGCCCCATGTGTTGCCACAAGCTCTAGAGGCGGCGCTGGCGATTCAGTCTGAGGAGGATCGCGCCCAAGCCCTGAGTGCATTAGCCAACAAACTGCCCGATGTGTTGTTGCTACAAGCCCTAGAGGCGGCGCTGGCAATTCAGTCTGAGAGGTATCGCGCCCAAGCCCTGAGTGCATTAGCCGACAAACTGCCCCATGTGTTGCCACAAGCTCTAGAGGCGGCGCTGGCGATTCAGTCTGAGGAGTATCGCGCCCAAGCCCTGAGTGCATTAGCCGACAAACTGCCCCATGTGTTGCCACAAGCTCTAGAGGCGGCGCTGGCGATTCAGTCTGAGGAGGATCGCGCCCAAGCCCTGAGTCGATTAACCGACAAAATGCCCGCCGAGTTGTTGCCACAAGTCCTAAAGGCGGCGCTGGCGATTCAGTCTGAGGAGTATCGCGCCCAAGCCCTGAGTGCATTAGCCGACAAACTGCCCGATGTGTTGCCACAAGCCCTAGAGGCAGCGCTGGCGATTCAGGATGAGAGGTATCGCGCCGAAGCCCTGAGTGCATTAGCCGACAAACTGCCCGATGTTTTGCCACAAGCCCTAGAGGCGGCGATGGCAATTCAGTCTGAGGAGTATCGCGCCAAAGCCCTGAGTGCATTAGCCAACAAGCTGCCTGTTAAGTTGTTGTCACAAGCCCTAGAGACGGCGCTGGCGATTCAGCCTGAGTGGTCTCGCGCCGAAACCCTGAGTGCATTAGCCGACAAACTGCCCGATGTGTTGCCACAAGCCCTAGAGGCGGCGTTGGCGATTCGGTCTGATGGTATAAGGGGATGCAGGGATGGAGGATTTATAGTTTTAAGCAAAGTGCGATCCTATACTTTTGCAGCTACTCAACCCAGTTCTCTAATAACAGAGCAGGAATACGAGGTATTGCATTTACAAATTCTCTCTGGTGTCCATGAGTTGGCGATCGCAATTAGTCATAAAATCATCACAGAAATTGTCTAGACTCTCAATGAGCGACGTTAAACTATAGCGCTTCCCATTGGATGTTATACACTACAATCCAGTAAAAATATCCCTAGCCATGATAGGTTTTAAGCAACTTCTTTAGGTGACATTTTAATTTCCACTTTTTGATTTAAAGCTGCTGCAATCCGAGCCAATATAGACAAAGAATGTCCCTCATAGTCAGCATCTTCCAATCGAGCAATGACTGACTGGGTAGTACCGACTAAATCAGCTAGTTGTTGCTGGGTTAGTCCCGCTTCTTTACGTGCATCGTAGATGATTTGAGATACCTGAGCATTTATTGATGATTCTCTAACCATCTCTTGTAATTCTGGATCTTCTTTCATCATTCTTTTAATGATTTTAAGCGCATCATTAGTTTTCTTCATCTGTTTCTTCCTCTGGTTCAATATTAAGTATGAATTTCTGAATTGAGTATGAATAAATTTTTGTATGTTAATGCTAAATCAATTTCTCGATCTGGAACTTGGTTATCCTCTTTAATGATGGCATGAGCTAAAATCACTACGTTTTGACCATGAAAAAAATATAGAATTCTATACTGTACTCTGATGTGCTTGGCTCTTAGTTCATAAATACCATCACGCAGAAAATCTGCGGCGGGTCGTCTTAATTCAAAACCATACTCAGCTAATTGCTCAATTCTGGCGATGCAGTTTGCATATCCCTTACGATCCTGTTTAAGTAATTTGTTTAGCCACTTTAAGACTGGAACTTCTCCTCTATCATCTTGAAAGAAAATAATCCGTGTTTCTGGCATTGCCTGGGATAAACGGCTCTTCAGTTCTTTTTATGGAGTCGAATAATAAATAAAACCTAATCAGAGCCTATATTCCTTGCTATGACTGGATTTTAAATTTTTGAACCTTTCTATAAAATGGCTATTTTAATGCCATACAATAAAACCAACGCAAGAGCCGGATAAACTTACGCATACTATTAATTTTATCGCAAAAATGCGATTTTAGTGATTAGGCAGCTGCTCTGCATGGGAATGCTGTTACTTATCGTTAAACTATAGCGATTCCCAGTTTTTAGCTCTAACTGAACCGTATTGAATACTATTCATCAATCCAACTACTCAAAAATTCTACCTGATTCTGCATTTCTTCTGCTGACTTAGCTGCAATTAATCTCAAAATACCGCGCATTAGTTCCCCCACTGAGTAACGTTGCTGCTGTACCAAAATCATCCCTGCATGAGATTGTTCTTTGGTCAAAAAATCAGTGTGCAAACGGTAAAAATCTCTGATATTAGAACTATATAAAACAAAACCTTGCTCAGTTGCCCACGTTAGCTGTTCTTCATCTGTACATCCCAGCCTATTCAAATTTAGACTTGTAATCACATCTACACCACGATTTTGTAAAGCCAGAACGAGAGAACGTGCGGTAGAATCCTCATCCATATACAAGCGAATTCGGCTCATAAAAGTTTTTGAGTTTTATGCAGTTTCTCTAATCTGTCTCCCTCTGCCTCTTCTGCTGCAATGTCGGTGTCAATTTGGTCGCGGTTAGCATGATAATAAGCTAAAGCTGCATAAACCTGCGCTAAGGTCAGATGACTAATTTGATCTGCAATCTCTTCGGCGCTGTAACCTTGTTTGTACCAGATGGCTATGCGCCTAACTGTCACTCCTGTACCAGTAATAATCGGACAACCGCCGTGTATTGCAGGATGATGGTTAATTAATGTACCAATATCAGTAATAGTTGCCAAAACTCTTCTCCGAAATTTTTTAGATTATCTCTAATTTAAGCGGTTAGCAAGATATTCATCCTTACAAAATACTAAGCGATCGCTTAAGCTGCTTTGCATCTACAGCACTTCCCAACAAACTGAAGCGGTCTGACTCGTGACGGGAGTGGTCTCACTCGTGACGGGAGCGGTCTGACTCGTGACGGGAGTGGTTTCAGTCGTGACAGAAGTGGTCTGACTCGTGACGGGAGTGGTTTCAGTCGTGACAGAAGTGGTCTGACTCGTGACGGGAGTGGTTTCAGTCGTGACAGAAGTGGTCTGACTCGTGACAGGAGTGGTCTGACTCGTGACGGGAGTGGTTTCAGTCGTGACGGGAGCGGTCTGACTCGTGACGGGAGCGGTCTCACTTTTGCTTTTTTACATTATTAATTAAATTCTGAAAAGAAATACCGAAAAATTACCGATATAACCTGAAAATTTTATGAACAAAAACTGTGAGTTCTGCTGAACCGAAACGCAGTTAAATTAAGCCAAGCTAGCTATAGCAGCATCTTAAAGGAGTAATTTTATGTCTCGTCAAAAACGTACATCCCGCATTCTAGAAAAAGCTCAGTTAAGGTCGGCCGGACTGAAATCGATCGTTCCAAACATCAAATTTGATGAAAATTATAATCTGGAAAAACTGATTGAGTCAATTGACCAGTTACGTAACAAACTTGATGTTTATAATACTGCTCTGTCTGTGGTTGACTCTTCTAAAACTGAAATTGAAGAGATGGAAAAAAACTTGAGTCAGCTTTCTGAAAAAATGCTAATGGTGGTTGCTATCAAGTATGGCAAAGACAGCCGCGAATATGAGATGGCGGGTGGTGTTCGCAATAGCGATCGCATTCGCAAAATCAGGTCGAGCCGCTTGAAAAATGTTGCAGAACAAGCATCAGATGAAAATACTAAAACTGCATAGAAGGGCTTGAAATAAGGGGTTTAAGTCCCTTGTCCGGCAAATTGGGCGTTAGCACGCTAGTAAAATCAGCACTACAATAGCTAGCGTCCACCAAAAGCCAACTAATGCCGCAAAATAACCAAACTGCTGTCGAATTCCGCGATGTCACCTTTAGCCGCAATCATCGCCCTTTGGTGTCAAATCTCAATTTTACCATCCGCCAAGGAGAAGCACTGATATTACTTGGGCGCAGTGGTAGCGGCAAAACCACAACAATGAAGTTAATTAATCGCCTATTCACACCGACACAAGGCGAAGTTTTATTTGATGGCATTCCCACAACTCAATGGGATGAAATTAAACTGCGACGAAAAATTGGTTACGTCATTCAAGAAATTGGTTTATTTCCCCATTTCACTGTAGAACGCAATGTGGGTTTAGTCCCAGCTTTGGAAGGTTGGCAATCTAAACAAATAAAAACGCGGGTTTATGAATTGCTGCAATTAGTGGGTTTAGAACCAGCACAATTCGCAGGGCGTTACCCGCACGAACTTTCGGGAGGACAAAAGCAAAGAATAGGTGTAGCCAGGGCTTTAGCAGCAGACCCGCCTGTGCTGTTGATGGATGAACCCTTTGGCGCACTCGATCCGATTACACGCTTAGAACTGCAACAAGAGTTTCGGCGTTTGCAGCAAGAGTTAGGTAAGACAGTTGTATTTGTTACCCACGATATTCAAGAAGCCTTTGTTTTAGCATCGAGAATTGGTTTAATGTATGGGGGAGAGTTGGTAGTATTGGAGGCGAAGGATGAATTTATGCGATCGCAACATCCAGAAAGCCTCGCTTTTCTCCAATGTCTGCGTTCTCTACAAGATACTTTATGAAAGATTTCTTCCTCGTTAAGTATGCCCCAGAAATTCTTCAGCATACTCTAGAACACTTATTTTTGGTAGGTATTGCAATTGGAATTGCCATACTTGTAGGTATTCCATTAGGTATTTTAATTACACGCAAAACCTATCTCCGCCAATCAATTCTCGGTATAGCAAATATTTTTCAAACTATTCCTAGTTTGGCGCTGTTTGGCTTACTCATTCCTGTTCCGATAATTGGCGGAATTGGCGCAGTCCCAGCAATTGTTGCTCTAACTGTATATTCCTTGTTGCCGATTATTCGTAACACTTACACAGGGATTACTGGCGTAGATCCAGCGATTCGAGAAGCAGGGAGAGGGATGGGAATGACAGATAGACAATTGTTATTGCAAGTTGAGATTCCCTTGGCATTGGGAGTAATTTTGGCAGGGGTAAGAGTAGCAACGGTAATAGCCATTGGTATTGCAACTATTGCAGCAGCCATTGGTGCAGGTGGTTTGGGAGTGTTTATTTTTCGTGGCATATCAGTAGTGAATAATCAGTTAATTTTAGCTGGTGCAGTTCCGGCGGCGGTAATTGCATTATTAGCTGACTTTATAATTGGCTGGATAGAGAATAAATTAAAAGTTAAAAATTAAGTTAATAATGAAAAGATTGTTGACGCTTTTATTTTTAAGTTTTGCTGTGTTATTGCTAACCACTGGCTGTACGCCAAATTTAAATAGTGGTAACAATGATGCTAATATTACCGTTGCTTCCAAAGATTTTACTGAACAAGATATTTTAGGTGAACTGTTAGCACAGCAAATCGAGGCAACAACCAATTTAAAGGTAACTCGCCGCCCCCGTTTGGGTGGTTCTTTTGTTTGTCATAATGCTATTGTTGCTGGCATAATTGATGCTTATATTGAGTATACAGGCACAGCTTTGACTGCAATTTTAAAGGAAAAACCAGTTAATGGTTCCAAAGAAGTTTATGAAAAAATAAAACAAACATACGCCCAGCAATTCAATTTGGAAGTGATGCCAAACTTGGGTTTTGAAAACACTTTTGCGATGATTATCCGAGGTGAAGATGCCAAGCGCAACAATATTCAAACTATCTCCCAAGCTAGTCAATATACACCGCAGTGGCGTGCGGGTTTCGGTTACGAATTTGTAGAACGGGAAGATGGTTTTCCAGGATTAGCTAAAACTTACAATTTACGTTTTGCTAAACTACCCAAAATTATGGATTTGGGTTTAATATATCGTGCTTTGATTCAAAAACAGGTGGATATGGTGGCGGGTAATTCCACTGACGGGCAGATTGCTCGCTTGGGTTTAGTTGTCTTAAAAGATGATAAACAGTATTTTCCACCTTACGAAACTGTGCCAATTGTCCGTCAAGAAACATTGAAAAAATATCCCGAATTAAGAACAGCGATCGCTTCACTTGCTGGAAAGATTTCAGCAGATGAAATGCAACAATTAAACTATTTAGTTGAAGGAGAATTACGTGATATTAAAGGTGTTGTCCGGGAGTTTCTGAAATTGAAAGGATTAGGTTCATCTCAAGGATAGACAAGATGGGTAATAGTAAAAACACGTTTGCCCTAGCGAATGGAATTCGCGGCTATACAGACAAAACCCACCTGCGTGGGTTTCAAATTCTTTGAGTCCGCCTACGCGGACTACCCTGCGGGTTCCCCAACGGGGTACGTTTGTGTAGCCGCGATTTCTAATCGCCTGATATATTTGCAAAGGTGAGATGCTCCCTAGACCCCTTTGTTGTTCACATTGGGTTATCAAAGATATATGTTTTCTGAAGTTAAAAAATGTCTTGTGTTGGCTGTACCTTTGGCAGCAGCACAACTGACTCAATCTGCAACTGCTTTTGTAGATACGGTCATGATGGGCTGGTTGGGAAGCCAAACAATTGCATCTGGAGGTTTGGGAGCTGTTATCTTTAGTTTTTGTCTGCTGATTGCTAATGGTATTGTTTCTGCTGTCAGTCCCTTAGCTGCCCAAGCATACGGAGCGGGAAATAAAGAAAGAGTTGGCACAATTGTCCGGCTTGGACTAGGCATATCTCTGATACTAGGAATGCCAATTACATTGCTGCTTTACAATGGAGGTGCTTTATTACTGCTACTAGGGCAGGATGCTAATACAGTAGCATTAGCAGAGATTTATTTAAGGGCGATCGCCTGGGGTTTTATTCCTGGTTTGGGCTTTGGGGTACTTAAAAGCTTTCTTTCGGCTCTTTTGCGGCCGCAGTTAATTATGGTGACTGTGGTTTTGGGTACTCTGCTCAACATCACAGCTAACTATGTGCTGATGTTTGGCAAGTTGGGATTCCCTGCGCTGGGTTTAGCTGGTATCGGTTGGGCAAGCACGCTCTCACTTTGGAGTATGTTTGTTGCTTTGACAGTTTATATCTGTAATCAGCGTGAATTTGCAGTCTACGGTATTTTTCGACCTTTGGCTAACGAAGCTTTTTCCCTAGAGTATCGCCGGATCATTGGCGAGATTTTTCACGTTGGATTGCCCATCGGCGGACTGATTGCAGTAGAGGCTGGACTGTTCACCGTTGTCACCTTTTTAATCGGGCAATTGGGGACAAATGCCCTTGCTGCTCATCAAATAGCTTTACAAACAATTTCTATATCATTCCAGATTGCGCTGGGTATTTCTCTAGCAACAACAGTACGGGTTGGGCAGTTAGCCGGACAGGATGACCTAATCGCTACTCGTCGGGCTGGATATGTAGGCATTGCCATTGCAGGTTTATCTATGGGTGTAGCAGGCATTGTATTTTGGTTAGCGCCAAAGTCGATTATTTCCCTTTACATTGACACTAGCAATCAGAATAATGCAGATGTGGTTGCCCTCGCGGTGAAATTGCTGGGAGTAGCGGCGATTTTTCAAATAGTTGATGGTGTGCAAGTGACTGCGGCGGGAGCATTACGCGGACTAAAAGACACTCGAATTCCGATGTTAATTGGTATTTTTGCTTATTGGTGTGTTGGTTTATTAACTGGTTATGGTTTCGGGATCTGGTCAGGATATGGAGCCATTGGTCTTTGGTGGGGATTGGCTATTGGTTTAGCGATCGCTGCAATAATCCTTACTTGGCGGTTTAGTACCAAAAAAACTAAATCATTTGTAGAAATAAATTAACCGCAGAGGGAGGATTCGGAGATTTTTATCAAAGTCGTTGTAGATCCTCCTAAATCCTCCGATAAATTGGAGGACTTTGAAAGGTTTTTGCCCCCCTTTTTAAGGGGGGTTGGGGGGATCAAAAGCCTGCGGGGCAACTCTATAAGAAAATTCAGAATATTTATTTGGAAGTACCTAAGCTGGATTAAAAGTATTTATACCCATAAAGATAGAAGCAAAAAATGCAATAACAATGACGGATTCTTAACATCAAAGTTAAAATTACGATTAAGAGTAGGTGTCTGCTAAAACCTACCCGCTTTACCTTGGTTTTTATACAGACATCCCTTTTTACGGAGTTTTTTATGAAAAACATATTACAAGGCTCCATCTCTGAAGCACAGAATTCACATCAGAGCTATAGTATTCCGTCTTACAATAGGCTGCTTTTGGTCGTGAAGGATTTGGCTTGTGTAAGGACTATTGAGGAAATTATTGAGATTGTGCGTTTGGCTGCTCGCGATCTAACTAATGCTGATGGAGTAACTTTTGTACTGCGGGATGGTGAATGTTGCCACTATGTCGATGAAAACGCCATCGGGCCACTTTGGAAAGGTATGCGTTTTCCGCTCAAATCTTGCATCTCCGGTTGGGCAATGCTCAGTAAACAAGCAGCCGTGATTGAGGACATTTATCAGGATGCGCGAATTCCTCTTGATGCTTATAAAGTAACTTTTGTCAAGAGTTTAGTGATGGTTCCCATACGGATTTCTGATCCACTGGGTGCGATCGGAGCCTACTGGAGTACACCACACCGAGCCACGCCCGAAGAGATAGAATTGCTTGAGACTTTAACCGAGACTACGGCAGTAGCGATCGCAAATGTTCAACTTTTTCAGAAACTTACGAACCAAAACGCGCTTAAAGACAAATTCATTGCCATGCTAGCTCACGAGCTGAGGAATCCTGTTGCTCCCATCTCAAATGGGGTTCAGCTTCTCAAGTTGAAGCTAGGCGAGACTGGTGCAGTCGGAGAAACAGTTTTAAAGATGCAGCACCAGATTAAGCACCTCTCGAAATTGATTGATGAGTTACTTGACGTATCGTCCATCACCTATGGGAAGATTTCATTAAACCTTGAGAAGGTTAATCTGGTGGAATTGGTTCGCCAGAGTCTCAATGACCATGCACAAGCAATAAAGAAATCGAACCTTAACGTAGTACAAGACCTGCCAAACACGCCTCTGTGGGCTTATGTTGACCCGACGCGATTCTTCCAAGTCTTTGGAAACCTTCTTGATAACGCCTTAAAGTTTTCCAAGGCAGATGGAATGATCTGGGTGGATCTCTCGTTTATTCCAGGTGAAAATGGCTCAGGCAGTGTAGCAGCTTTATCTGTAAGAGACTCAGGCATAGGGATAGACCCGACAATCTTACCAGAACTATTCGAGCCGTTTACCCAGGCTGATCGCAGTTTAGACCGTTCGAGGGGCGGGTTAGGTTTGGGACTATCGGTAGTAAAAAGTCTTGTCGAACTTCATGGTGGTAATGTTGAAGCCTCAAGTAGAGGGATCAATTTGGGAGCAGAATTCAAAGTCACTCTCCCTGTATGCGAAGAGATTACAGCTTGGCATAATGACCCAGAGATTATAGAAACGGCTAAAAAATCGTTGAAGATTTTAGTTATTGAAGATAACGAGGATTCAGCCGTGACATTAAAAGCAGTGCTTGAGTACTTCGGACATGAAGTTTCCATTGCTAATAATGGAATTTCAGGGGTAGAAACTGCAAGGGAATTTGAGCCTCATGTAATTATTTGTGACATTGGACTTCCGGAAATGGATGGATTTGCCGTTGCACAGGAACTGAGTAAAGACTCCAAATTTACTCGCTCAATTCTAATTGCGCTTACTGGCTACGGTGGGCAAGAGGATAGAGAGCTTGCGCTTAAGTCTGGTTTTAAATGCCACTTAACCAAGCCTGTAGACTTTGAAGTGCTTACAGCAGAAATTGATCGATACTTTCTCGTGAGTGCGTAAGCATAGCCGATATTTTAAGGTAAGGATGTATATCTATCACTAATTATGTTCAATAATTGGGCAAATAGTTGAATAAGAATTATCAGGCTTAATCTCCCAACCAGAGAGCAACCCCGATAATTCTTGCCTCAAAATTAGTAATTGCTGAATTTGTTCATCAATAGCTTTTACCTTATCTTCTAGTTTAATTTTTATATGCTCACAAGGTAATTCCCCTCCATCATGAACATTTAAAAAATCTTTAATCTCTGATAAGCTTAATCCTAAGCTTTGAGCGCGTTTAATAAAGTGTAACCGCTCCAAAATATTAGAGTTAAATAATCTAAATCCACCTTCCGTTCTTCTTGATGATTTGAGTAGACCAAGTTCTTCATAGTAGCGAATAGTTTTAATGGGTACGCCGCTTTCTTTGGCAACTACACCAATTTGTTTTGCTTCTGCTTGGGCTAACATACTAACTAAACCCTCAGTGAGATATGATTACTGATCTTATACTAAACTCTCCATTCAACTGGAGAGTCAAGAGGGTAGAGGAAAAAAATTAGAATTAGCTAAAAAGTCACCACACTGCGAATTGATTCGCCTTTGTGCATCAATTCAAAAGCATCATTAATTTGCTCAATGGGCATTACATGGGTAATCAAATCATCAATATTTATCTTACCTTCCATATACCAATCAACAATTTTTGGCACATCTGTACGCCCTCTAGCGCCACCAAATGCCGAACCTTTCCAAACGCGTCCAGTTACTAGTTGAAAAGGACGAGTACTGATTTCCTGTCCAGCACCAGCAACACCAATAATCACACTAACGCCCCAACCTTTGTGGCAGCATTCTAATGCTTGACGCATAACTTTGACATTACCGATACATTCAAAACTGTAATCAGCACCGCCTTTTGTTAAATCAACTAGATAAGGAACTAAATCACCTTCTACTTCCTGGGGATTGATAAAGTGCGTCATGCCAAAGTTTTCCGCCAAAGTGCGTTTGCTGGGATTAATATCCACCCCGACAATCATATTGGCTCCTACCATCCGCGCCGCTTGGATAACATTTAAGCCAATACCACCCAAGCCGAAAACCACAACATTTGCTCCCGGTTCCACCTTGGCAGTATTGATGACTGCACCAACACCAGTAGTCACACCACAGCCAATGTAACAAACCTTATCAAATGGAGCGTCTTCCCGAATTTTTGCCAGGGCGATTTCTGGCAGCACCGTATAGTTGGCAAAAGTAGATGTACCCATGTAATGATGAATCATCTGTCCATCAATGCTAAAGCGACTAGTGCCATCGGGCATGACACCGCGTCCTTGAGTTAAGCGAATCGCTTGACAAAGATTAGTTTTGAAGCTCAAACAATATTCGCACTGACGACATTCGGGAGTGTATAAAGGAATTACATGATCCCCTGGTTTGAGACTGGTAACACCAGCGCCTACCTCCACTACCACACCAGCGCCTTCATGTCCCAAAATTGCCGGAAACAAACCTTCGGGATCGTCACCAGATAGGGTAAAGGCATCGGTATGGCAAACCCCGCTGGCTTTCACCTCAACTAACACTTCGCCAGCTTTTGGCCCCGATAGTTGAACGGTTTCAATCGTCAACGGCTTACCTGCGCTGTAAGCTACTGCTGCTTTAACTTGCAACATCAGCCCTCCTATATAGTTATTTGACTTTTCCCCAGTGCTGCAACACAGGGATTATTTCACTTAAACATATTGAGCGCATGATACACTTTTGTATCACTTCATCGTATTTACATAAGGACGATCGCCCCTATAACGATAAATATTATCTTTGTTAAAATATCATTCTCTAGCTAGATTAGTTAAAGGCGGTAACAGTTGTTTTGCCAACAATCTAAACTTGATGTCAGCACCAACCCCCAAATAATTTGTCCACCTCTCAATTAATACATTTTGTCACAGCTTATGAACCCTGCCCTAACTCAAATTGGCGCTCAAATGTCCAACCTGACTGGCGTAAGAGCAATCATGAAGGATATTATCGAGACATTACGAGCGGGTACAGGGCAACAGTTTATTAATTTGAGTGCTGGTAATCCGTTGATTTTGCCAGAGGTAGAGCAATTATGGCGGGATTGTACTGCACAGCTTTTAGCCAGCCCTGAATATGGTGAGGTAGTTTGTCGCTACGGCTCAAGTCAGGGTTATGCACCATTAATTGAAGCGATGGCCAACGACTTTAACAAACGCTACGGGTTAAACTTAACCGAACGCAATATCCTCATTACCGCCGGCAGTCAAACCCTCTACTTCTACGCTGCTAATACTTTCGGTGGTTACACTCCTAGCGGCGAGTTAAAACAAATCGTTTTGCCCCTCAGTCCTGACTACACAGGTTACGGCGGTGTTTGCTTAGTTCCAAAAGCCTTAGTCGCCTACAAACCGACTCTTGATATTGATGCAGCCGCCCATCGATTTAAATATCGCCCTGACTTCAGCCAACTTACGATTACAGAAAATACGGGTTGTGTTCTCTTCTCTCGCCCTTGTAATCCCACTGGTAATGTTCTCACTGATGATGAGGTGAAAAAAATTGCTGCCCTGGCTGCGCCTTACAATCTGCCGGTGTTAATTGACTCGGCTTATGCGCCTCCCTTCCCGGCATTGAACTTTACCGAAATGACACCGGTGTTTGGCGATAACATCCTCCACTGCATGAGTTTATCAAAAGCGGGATTACCAGGAGAAAGGGTTGGTATTGCCATTGGGGATGAAAAGTGGATTGAAGCGCTGGAGTGTTTCCAGGCAAATATTAGTCTCCATTCTTCACGTTACGGCCAAGCGATCGCAGCTCTTGCAATCAACTCTGGCGCTTTAGTGGAAATTTCTCACAGTGTCATTCGTCCCTTTTACCAAAATAAATTTACCGTTTTAGAAACTAGCTTAGAACAAGCGATGCCCAAAGATTTACCTTGGTTCCTGCATCGCGGTGAAGGAGCAATTTTTGCTTGGTTGTGGTTACAGGATTTACCCATCAGTGATTGGGAATTTTACCAGCAACTTAAGCAAGTAGGTGTGATTATTGTTCCTGGAAGTACCTTCTTCCCCGGTTTAGAGGAAGAGTGGGCGCACAAACACCAATGTTTCCGCATCAGCCTCACGGGTACGGATGAAGAAATAGCCACTGCTATGCAACGTTTAGCAAAAGTGGCTGAAGAAGCTTATAAAGGTGCGGCGGTGACTGCCTAGTAGGAAAAATAGAAATGAAACACGAAGAAGCAAACAAAGAGATAGGGAGCAGAGGCGCAGAAGCCCCCAGGAGCAGAGGAGGAAGAAAATCAAAAAAGTCTAGTCCCCAATCCCCAGTCCCCATTCCCCAATCCCCAGCCCCCAATCTCGATGATTGGCTAGAAATTGGTAAAATTGTTGCCCCTCAAGGGTTATCTGGGGAATTACGCGTTTATCCTGTATCTGACTTCCCCGAAAGATTTGAGGTACCAGGGAAACGTTGGTTGTTGCGTTCAGGTGACACAGAACCACAACCAATCGAATTATTGGCAGGACGTTATGTTACTAACAAAAACTTGTATGTGATCAAATTAGCTGGCGTGGAACATTGCGATCAGGCCGAGGCGTTGCGCGGTTGTAAGTTAATGGTACCAGCAAGCGATCGCCCCCAATTAGATGAAGATGAATATCATGTCCTCGATTTGATAGGCTTGGAAGTCTTCATGCAAGCATCTGGCGAACTCGTTGGTACGGTGGTAGATATCATCCCCGCCGGAAATGATTTGTTAGAAGTAAAGTTCCATGAATCATTTGCTACTGACAAAAAGCAACAGACTGTTTTGATTCCATTTGTAGAAGCGATCGCACCAGTCGTAGACTTGAAATCTCATCGTATTGAAATTACCCCGCCGCCTGGATTATTGGAAATTAATAATTAGCTTATTATTTACCTTGGTATGGCAAGCGATAAGATTAAAAATAAATTCATGCTGTGTTTATGGCAACCCAACTCAGTGAAGCCAAATCCCAAACTGAACTGGTAATTTCTTGGGAAGCCTTACCCAAGGATTTTCAACTAGAGGATGAACCAGTGGAGAATACAGGTCAGCCACTTCTGGCTGGTGCTTTGCGTGAAAGCCTAGAAATCAGTGGATTCATCCAACCCCAGATGTTGATAGCTTCAAACTTTGGTCTTTGTGCGACAGTCAACGGCCAATTTATTGCCAAAGCACCTGACTGGGTTTACGTGCCGTCGGTTAATCAAGTTGTGGGTAATCGCAAAAGCTATACACCCAATTTAGAAGGGGATATCCCAGCGATCGCCATCGAATTTTTATCCGATACTGAGGGTGGAGAATATTCGGTCAAGCGAGCTTATCCACCAGGAAAATGGTTTTTTTATGAGCAAATTTTGCAGATTCCCATCTACGTAATTTTTGAACCAGATGGCGGTTTATTAGAATTTTATCAACTGGAAAATAAACGTTATGAATTAAAGCAACCCGACGAAAATGGCCGCCATTGGATTGATGTAATGCGCTTATTTTTGGGAACTTGGCAAGGAACAAAAGAAGGGCGAAGTGGTTATTGGTTGCGCTGGTGGGATCAAGCTGGTAATTTATTACCGTGGGCTGTGGAACAGATTGAACAAGAACGCCAACGTGCTGAACAAGAACGCCAACGCGCTGAACAAGAACGTCAGCAAAAAGAACGGCTGATTGCTTATTTGCAATTTCAGGGTATTGACCCGAATAATTTGTCCTAATAAATAACTTCACTAATTATGGGCTGTTGCGAAATACCCGTAAGGGAAAGAAACAGAAACCTAAATTGTAAAGTTTAGGAATCTCCGCCGTTTAAGGCGGGGAGAATGTCAAATTGTACGGTATAGTATTTCGCCAGCCTTTGGCACAAGCAAGATACCTTCATTCTCGCGGTTAGCCCATTCAGAGGGTCTAATGGTAGCCGGATCACGATAGTTCAAGTTATGAGCAGCACACCGTTCAGCAGAAATGCCAGTAGCTAGAGTTACACGAATCCGCGCTTGTTCCCCTTTTATGGGATCAAATGTACCCATACCTTTTAAATGAGTACTATGAGCCAGCACTCCACCGGGATACTCTTGGAATTTTTCCCACTGTTTGAGGAAGTAATCCCGCACATGATAACCAATTTGGGCTAGGATTTCGCCATGTGTGTAGCTAAACTCGGTAATGTGAGGGGCGTATATAATTACTTCGCCTCCGTCGGCCACTACTGGCTCTAGCTTGTACATTCCTTTAGCTGCTGTCCAAATGTCGTCATACATTTGGGGCATTACTGAAAGCACTTGTTTAAAAGGCTGATCTACATATTTAATATGCAGTTTGGCTGATAATTTTGCAGCAGCTTCCCAGGCTGACTCTGGTTGATCTATGTAAAGTCCAGCTAGTTCATTCGTTTTGGGCGCAACCACCATCGCCAAGCAAAGTTTCGGGATAGAAATCAGGTTAGCGGCTCGATTAATCAAGCGTCGAACTGGTGTTATTCCTGGTGTACCAATAATTTCATAACAGGTGATTAATGCACTTAACCAATGTGATATATCGATGACTTCCTGACCACCAATGCCGGGAAAAAAATATTTATTTCCACCAGAGAAACCGACAACTTCGTGCGGAAAAACTGGGCCGCAAATCATTATTAAATCGTATTGTGTTACCAGTTTGTTGACACGGACTTCAACTGCCTGATGTAGCATTCCCCGGCTGATATCTGCTATTTCATCTGCCGAAATTACTCCGCAAGAAATAAAGGTACTCGGTTCATTCCAAAGGTGGTTAAATATCTGAACTTTTTTAAAGATTGTCTCTCGCTCCTCCTGTGTCACCCCCACCAAGCGATTGATTTGTTCTTGACTCATGGGATTATGTGTACCGAGAGCGATCAAAAAATCTAGAGCCGCTACCCTTTTACCCAACTCCTGATGAAGCAATCGAAACATTTGAGGGATGGGAGCAGTACGAGTGCCATCTGGAATTAATACTAAAATACGCTGTCCATCCAACTTAATATCTGCCAAAGCTTGATGAACTAGCTCGGAAACTTGCTGATCTGAAAGTGTCCCGTTAGTTACAGCCAGTGAATACATGATTAAACTCCACTGTAAATACTAAACCCACCGTCTACAGGTACAACTACTCCGTTGACGAAACTAGAACCAGAACTGCATAACCAGATTAAGGTGCTGAGTAATTCATCCGGTTTTCCAAAACGTCCGGCGGGGGTATGCTCGATAATTTTTTGCCCGCGAACAGTCAAACTGCCATCTGTGTTTAGGAGTAAATCTCGATTTTGTTCCCCAATAAAGAAACCTGGTGCGATCGCATTTACTCGCATTCCATCTCCATACTTTTGGGCGAGTTCGACGGCTAACCAGCGAGTAAAGTTATCTATCCCGGCTTTAGCAGATGAATAGCCAACCACACGGCTGATCACCCGAATTGCAGACATAGAAGAAATGTTGACAATACAACCATAGGGCTGATTTTTTTCTATCATTGCTTGACCAAAAACTTGGCTGGGTAGTAGAGTACCGAGTAAGTTTAAGCTAACTACTTCCTCAAAAGCCGTGTGTGGCATATCAAAAATAGTCGCATCAGGGGTAATTGTCGCAGCCGGAATATTACCGCCAGCCATGTTTACCAAAATGTCTATTTGACCCCAACGCTGTATAATTACATCCCTGGTTATTTCTAATTGGGAGCGATCGCTAACATCTGCCAGCACAGCTATGCTTTCTCCACCGTTAGCAGTAATATCAGCTACTACTGCACCCGCCCGTGCTTCATTGCGACCCAAAACCACGACTCGCGCTCCAGCAAGGGCCAAACCCCGTGCCATAGCCCCACCAAGCACACCAGAGCCGCCTGTAACTACTACTACCTGTTCTTTTAGGCTAAAAAGTTTATTTAAAATTAAGTCTGACATCTTATTTCAATTCGTAATTCGTAATTTGTAATTAAAAAAATCAATATTAGGACTAGCCCTTTCCAGGTGGGTAAAAAGTTTGGTTAATAAATTCCTGTTTGAGCTATTCACTCTGTGTCCTCTGCGCCTCTGTGGTTAAATAAATTACTTTCAAACCGCAGAGGCACAGAAAAAACAATCTTGTTTTATGAGTCACGTTGAAAGAGCTAATTCTAAGCTTGATTTGGGAGAATTAGTATTAGTCCAGTTTGTAAGCAACCTTAGCGAGGTCGTAAGCTAAAGCGCGGGCCATATCATACCCTTCCTCTTCCTCAACTAATCCTCGCGTTACCAATCCGGCTAACCAATTACAAGCTACTCGCCGCCAGACTGTATGACGAGCCGGAATAGAAACGAAAGCGCGGGTATCATCATTAAATCCGGCAGTGTTATAAAGTCCAGCAGTTTCCATTATCTGATTGAAGTAGCGTTCCATGCCATTTACGCTGTCATGAAACCACCAAGGCGGCCCGAGCAATACAGTGGAATAATGACCGGCTAGCGGAGCCAATTCTCGGCTGTAAGTGCTTTCATCCATGCCAAAAAGAATTAAACTAAAGCGCTTGTTATTACCGTAAGCTGACAACAACGGACGCAGATTTTGAGTCCATTCTATTTTCAACGGAATATCAGCACCTTTATCAGATCCAAATCTCTCAAAGAAAGCTGGGTTGTGGTTACGCATAACACCACAATGCATTTGCATCACCAAACCATCTTCTACAGACATCCGAGCCATTTCCATGAACATATGACCGATAAAATGCTCTACATCTCCTGGATTCAGCTTGCCGATTAATGCTCTAGAAAAGATAGCTTCTGCTTCGTGGTCAGAAAGGCGTGTAGTATAAGGTGTAGCTGCACTTTGATCCGTAGCGGTTGCGCCCATTTTTTTGAAGAAAGCCCGACGTTCTTCTAAAGCTTGTACAAAAGTGGCGTAAGTGCTAATTTCTCTACCTACAGCGCTTTCCAATTTAGTAATATTTTCGCGCCAACTAGGAGCATCTAGGTTAACTACTGCATCTGGTCGAAAAGTTGGTCTGATTTGAGTAAAACCTTCTTCGTGAAGCGATCGCTGATTCTCTAGGCTATCACTAGCTGCATCGGTAGTACAAAGCACTTCGATGTTAAAGCGTTTAAATAAAGCACGTGGGGAAAACTCAGGCGAAGCTAACAGACGTTCTAGGTAATCATAGATATGTCCGGCATTGCGAGAGTTTAAAGGTTCATCTACGCCAAAGACATTAGTTAGTTCGTCTTTGAGCCACAACCCGGACGGAGTACCCCGAAATAGATAAAAATGTTCGGCGAACAATTGCCAGATTTGGCGATGGTCTGTTTCTGTTGGTGCATCACTAGTAGGTATGCCCAAAGCTTGCAGAGGCACGCCCCGACTATAGAGCATTCGCAAAAGGTAGTGATCAGGGATAATAAATAATTCGGTCGGTGAACCAAAACGGGCTGCGGGATTAGCTAACAAAGCTGGATCTACGTGCCCGTGTGGACAGACCAGAGGTAGCGCAGAGATGCTGTCAAAAAATTGATGAGCTAGTTGTCTTTGAACTGGTTCTGGAGAAAAGCAGCGATCGGGAGATAAACTTGGTTTTTTGGTTAACATAATTTTTGTTTGCTTAAAATTTTTAGTATTGCTGAGTGAAAATATGAATTTGCCTCATGCAGAGAGTAAGAATTTCCAATTTTTTCAATTCAGTTTAACTACCCAAGCCCCAGCCTCAAAACCAATGAACCAACAGATAAAAGTTTAAGGTGGAGTTATTGACGATAGATATGGTTTAAGATGACTTTCTGAATGCTGCACTACTGCCACGCTGTAATAGAAAAGGAGATAAAACGCGGTTTTCTACAGTTTTTTCTTCTAATAAATCGAGTAACATTTGCATGGCATAGCCACCAATTTCTAACATTGGCTGGCTGACTGTCGTCAGTGCAGGCGTAACGTAACAGCCCAAAGCAATACCATCAAATCCAACCAGGCTTAAACTTCGCGGTACTAAAATACCTAGTTCTTGGCAGGCTAACAAAGCGCCAATCGCCACCATATCGTTGTAACAAAAGATGCCTGTTACCTCAGCAGCCAATAGTTTAGATAGCATCTGTTGCCCAGTTGTAACATCGCTGGTTCTGGTATTTTCTTGATCACTAATTGCAACCCAATCAGGATTTTGTGGTAAACCAGCTTCAGCAAGAGCCATTCGATATCCTTCTAGGCGCTGCTGATTTGACCTGCTGCGATCGCCTACACCTAGATAACCAATAGCGGTATGTCCCAGACTTATCAAATGCTCTGTGGCTAATCTAGCACCTAAGCGATCGTCTATTGCCACTGAGTGAAATATTTCTGATTGCTCTTCGCTTTGGCTGTTAATTAGAACTGTTGGCACTGCAATTTGTGTCAGTTGCTTGGTGTGCTGTTTACTAATTCGTGAGTCGGCCACTAAGATTCCGTCCACTCTCCGGCGATGAAAAGTATTTATAGCTGCTATTTCCTGCTCAAAATCTCGGTGTGAAACACTTAACAAAACACTCAAGCCTGCGGGTCTAGCTATCTGTTCAATTCCATCTACTACCTCAGCAAAAAAGGGATCTGCTATTGAAGTTACTACTACTCCAATAGTATTAGTACGTTTATTTTGCAAGCTTTGAGCGATCGCATTCGGCACATAGTTCATTTCTTGCGCCAGTTGCTTAATTTCTTCTCGCACTTTAGGGCTAATAAGAGCGTTATCTCGCAAAGCACGTGAAACAGTAGAATGAGAAACGCCTGCTCTGCGAGCAATATCTTCAATAGAAATTCTTCGTTTATTCATTTTTTATCTTAGAGGTTGTTTGAAAAGTTTTTCGCTGTGACTTTAGACACTTTTAGATCCTCCTTAACCCCTTAAAAAGTGGGGAACCAGAATCAAAGTCCCTCTTTTTTAGGGAAGCCACTGTGGTCTTCTCCCAAAGGGAGAGGCTAGCGCCTTCCGTAGAGAAGGGGTTTACCAAAGTGGAGCAAGTGCCGTGGATTTAGAACTTTTGATATCGGCAAGAGGACTTTTCAAACATCCTCTTAAATTTTAATTATTGCACACGTGTGCATTTATATGTATTATAGAAAATAATCGTTATTTGTCAAGATATTTTAATACAACTAATACAACTCAAATTTTGCATACAAAGGAGTCATACCAATTATTTGTCAAACTGTACAAAATTAGCTAGGTAGACAAATAGCTTGAGTAAATTGTTATCAATAGTTCTGACTTCTACCTCGATTTCAATAACTTAACTTTTCTTAAGTAAAATATGATTAAGCAGTCAATGATTATTATCGTAATGGGTGTATCTGGCTCTGGCAAAACCACAATAGGAAAACTCTTAGCAGACTTGTTACAATGGGAGTTTAGCGATGCTGATGCTTTCCACTCGCCAGAGAATGTTGAGAAAATGCGGTGCGGTATTCCTCTAAGTGAAGCTGACAGGATTCCTTGGTTGCAAGATTTACAAACAGCTATAAAACATTGGCTGCAAGAAAATAAAAATGTGGTGCTGGCGTGTTCGGCTCTAAAAGATAGTTATCGGCAATTTCTGGTATTGGATTGCGAACGCATCAAGCTAGTTTACCTCAAAGGGTCTTATGAGCTGATTCAAAAGCGGCTACAAGAGCGTAGCAATCATTACATGAGTGAAAAACTCCTCAACAGTCAGTTTAATACTCTTGAAGAGCCATTAAACATCTTATCTATGGATGTTGCACAACCACCCCAGATAATTGTCCAAAACATTAGAACGGCTTTAGAAATTTAGCTTATTGGTTACAAGCGCAAGATTAAGATTAATAACGTCTTTACGAAAACAGGAACTTTCGGTAATTAAATTACGTCGGACGTAAATCTAAAGAAATTTTAAAATTAACCACATAAGTGGAGTGGTAGGAGAGAAAAGTGTTTTTAAGATTAGCGCAACAGCATCAGGAATTCGCCCAAGACTTGGTAATGAACCTGCAAGCCTTGACAATTATACTTGAGCGGCGTGGCTATACTGCGTCTTGTTATATATGCGGTGACCAAATGCAGAGTGCTTCATTTATGGTTAGCCTAGGAGAAAAACACCTGATTCGGTTTTTAGTGTCTGATTACGGGATAACCTGGATGGAATTATGGGACGATCGCGAATTAATGAAGTTGGAGGGTGCAGAAGCGATAAGCCAGTTACAAGAGTTGGCTAATATTGTTAAGCATTCTCCTGCTATACAATTGACAAATTGATACTCCTCTGCATAAAGTTGATAAAAAAGATTAATATATAATATATATATTATTTTGCCTACGTCTTTAAAATAAAAGATGAGCTTATATTTTAGTATAGTTATGCCCGTTTAAGCATAAACGCGGTATAATTTAGTTGTTGCTAAGAAGGCATCCAACAGATTTTATCTATTTTCGACATAGGAGTGAAATCCTTGTAAGACCTTGCATTGCAACGTCTTACAAGGATTTCAGGTAACGCAAAATCAATTTCTGGAGATGTCTTTTGTTAACGTGTTACCTAATTGCTAATTTCTTCTGCTCCAAGCTAATTTAACAAAATACGACGAAAAGAAACTTAACACACGTTTTTGCACACGTGTGCAAAAATTAAAAATAAGTCCAATACAGGTTTTGCACACCTGTGCATAAGGTGGAGTGCGAAAGTACCATTTAACAAATCAATATCGACAAGTAAAAAGATATGTCTCAAAGTCTAAATAATGCCATCGAATAAGCTCAAAACAATCCCTTACATTCGCTAGAAGAATGGGAAGAAGACTTGCTTAATCGCTATCCCGATCCGGACAGTATAGTTAAAGAAGGTAAATCCACCAAAGAGTACAGGAATTACGAAACGCCGACTAGAGACACGGTGAAAGAGTTTTATCGGTTAAATCATATCAATCAAACATATGATTTTGTATTAGAGAAAAAAGAAGACTTTCTGAAGTTGGATAAGAAAGAAATGTCTGTCTGGGATGCATTAGAGTTTTTGAATCAATTGGTTGATGATTCAGATCCTGATACAGACTTAGACCAATTACAGCACCTATTGCAAACATCAGAAGCCATCCGCGCTGATGGCCACCCAGACTGGATGGTACTTACTGGCTTGTTTCATGATATGGGGAAGGTACTTTGCTTATTTGGTGAACCCCAATGGGCTACAGTAGGCGATACCTATCCTGTGGGTTGTGCATTTTCTGATAAGATTGTTTTTTCGGAATTTTTCAAACAAAACCCTGATTATAGTAACCCTACATATAACTCCGTATATGGTGTTTACGAGCCGAATTGTGGTTTGAGTAATGTACATATGTCATGGGGACATGATGAGTATGTATATTACATGATGAAAAACTATTTGCCCGAATCTGCATTGTATATCCTTCGGTATCACTCATTTTATCCTCAACATCGTGAAAATGCTTACGAACATTTGATGGATAAACACGATTCTAAAAGTAAATACAGATTTTCAATTCTCATGAAATCAGGTTTTACTAATTTTAGTTAATATCTGTTTTTATTCCGCACGCTTCCAAATGGATTTTCACAAAAAATGTGAGTTTTTGAAGTAGTGTAACGCTCATAATTTTGCTTTAAAAAAACAACCCATCTGATTTAGGGCAATTAATAGCGCTAGCTCAAGTTAGGTCACATTATTAAACTTTTGGAAGGAGTTTAAATTGCCAAATCTAGTAGTACTGCTAGGTTCTGTCGGAAATTTTTAGACCTGGCAAACTTATCTTCTTTTGACCTTTTTGAATTTAAATCCGTTGTTAAAAATAGATGAAGATGAAGAGATTTTCGCTCATACTTGGCATATTAGGTTTCGCTGTTGTTGGTTGCACAAATGGCGCTCAAAACGACAACACTGCTAATAATACTGGTACTAACACTGCTACCAACGCTAGTTTAGAGAGTCAAGCTAATGCTCCAAATAGAAAATTGCAAACAATCGGTGTCGCTTTGGGTGACTTAGGCAACCCTTTTTATAATGCAGTGCAGAAAGGTGCTGAGACAGAAGCGAAGAAAATCGGGGGTAATATTAGAGTTAATGCGGTTTCCAGTGCCTTTGATCTGAACCAACAGACTAATCAAATTGAAAATTTCACTGCTGCAAATACTGATTTAATTATCATCAGTGCAGTTGATAAAAAAGGAGTTAAACCGGTAATTGACCAAGCAAGGCTTGCAGGTAAGGTTGTGATTGCAGTAGATTCAGCCGTTGATGCAGATGTGGATGCAATGATTAGCTCCAACAATACCCAGGCTGGTGAGATTGCTTGTCAATATATTGCCGATCGCCTTAAAGGTCAAGGTAGTGTAGTCATCCTCAACGGGACTCCGATGGACTCAATAAATCAGCGAGTGAGTGGCTGTCAATAAATCAGCGAGTGAGTGGCTGTGAAAATTCATTGTCCAAATATCCTGATATCAAACTCATCTCTAAAAACCAAAACGCAGAAGGGACTAGAGATGGTGGACTCAGAGTTATGAGCGATTTGCTCACAACCTTTCCGAAAATTGATGCCGTTTTTGCTACTAACGATCAAAGTGGTGTTGGTGCAGATTTAGCTGCTAGGCAAGCAAGACGCAATGAATTTTTTATTGTTGGGGTTGACGGTTCGCCAGATGCAACCAAAGCAATGGAAGACAAAGATGGTCTATTTGCTGCAACTGCTGCTCAAAATCCCGCCGGGATGGCCCAAAAAGCAGTTCAGTTGGGAAATGATATCATCCAGGGCAAAAAACTTGAGTCATCTGACATTCTGATTCCAGTCAAGTTGGTTACTAGAGAGAACCTTAGCAGCTACAAAGGCTGGTAATTTGTAATACTCGCCTCCGGCGAGAAGCAAGCTACGTAATTCGTAATTACAACATACAGAAAAAGGCTTGATACGGGAGGGTTAGAATTTTTGACCCTGTTTAAAAAATACATCGGTTGCAAATTTGGTGTAAATCAAAATGACTTTTAGGAGGTATATGAATGTGAGAAAGATTGTAATCGCAGCTAGCATACTAGGTATCATTAGTGGTAACCTTGTCGGCTGTACAAATAGTTCTCCCGATGGCAACACTGCTACTAACACTGATACTACAACTGCTATCAATACTAGTGCAGAAAGTAAAACCGCCACTGAGAATAAAAAGTTGCGATCGGTTGCCTTCACCGTTGGCGATCTAAGTAACCCTTTCTTCGTTGTTATGGGCGAAGCAGTTGAGGCAGAAGCGAAGAAAATTGGCGGAAAAGATGTCAATGTTATTATAGCTTCCAGTGCCTATGATCTCAACCAACAAGCCAATCAAATTGAAAATTTTACTGCTGCGAATATTGACATCATTGTTTTAAATGCTGCTGATAAAAGTGGAATTAGACCAATAGTAGAAAAAGCTAAACAAGCAGGTACAATTGTCGTTGCCGTAGACACAGGTGCTGAGGGAGGTGTGGATGCCACCATCACTACTAATAATGTCCAAGCTGGAGAAGTTAGTTGTCAATATATTGCTGACCGCCTTAAAGGTAAAGGCAATGTAGTAATAGTTAATGGGCCGCCAGTGGACTCGGTGATTCAGCGAGTTAGTGGCTGCGAGAATGTATTGTCTAAATATCCCGATATCAAAATCCTCTCTAAAAACCAGAATGCAGGCGGTAGCCGGGATGGAGGACTCAGAGTTATGACTGATTTGCTGACAACCTTTCCGAAGATTGATGCGGTTTTTGCTATTAACGATCCGAGTGGGGTTGGCGCAGAACTAGCAGCAAACCAAGCACAACGTAAAGAATTCTTTATTGTTGGGGTTGATGGTGCGCCAGAAGCAATCACTGCGATCGCTACTAAAGGTAGTGTATATGCTGCAACTGCTACTCAAAATCCGCGAGGAATGGCCCAAAAAGCAGTTCAAGTTGGCAACGACATCTTAAATGGTAAAAAACCTGAGTCACCTACCATTCTGATTCCAGTTAAGTTGATCACAAAAGATAATGTCAACACAGAAAAAGGCTGGTAAATAATAAAAATTGTGAATTTACAATTAAAAATTATGTCTAATCTGAGTTGAGTCTTTTGATGCATTGACAGAGTTTTTGCACATACCCATGATGTATATATGCATCTGCGAAAAGTTTTGAACGTCGCCTTCCAACATTCAGAATTTTCCAAAATAGCGATCGCTTTTTAAAGCATGATTTTGTGATGATTTTAATTTCACATCAAGTGTGAGTTTGTGAATTTTTAACTCACAATGCAATTTTTAAATTGTTTTTAGAGGTTCTGCTCATGACAACAACTACTGAAACCTCATATCCTGATACACCAACCACCACCCCTGTATTAGAAATGCAAGGGATTACGAAACGATTTCATGGTGTATCTGCGCTCCAAAATGTCAATCTCACCATTTATCCAGGAGAAGTCCACGCCCTCATGGGTGAAAACGGAGCAGGCAAAAGCACATTGATGAAAATCCTGGCTGGGGCTTATATTGCCGATGAAGGAGAAATTCGCATCAATGGTCAACCCCTGAAAATTACCGATCCAGCGACAGCACGTAAGGCAGGTATTAATCTCATTTATCAAGAACTGAATGTTGCACCTAATTTAACCGTTGCCGAAAATATGTTTATGGGTAGCGAGTTGCGGCGAGGTCAGTTTTTAGATCGCAAAGGGATGCAACTTGAAGCAGAGCAAGTGCTAGAAAGCCTTGGAGCCAATTTTACAGCCCAGACTGTAGTTGGTACCTTATCGATCGCAGAACAGCAGCAAGTAGAAATTGCCAGGGCGCTGAAAGACAAAAGCCGCGTTTTGGTGATGGATGAGCCTACAGCAGCACTGTCTGACCGCGAGAGTGAGCATTTATTTGAGGTAATTCGCAAACTACGGAATGACGGTATTGCCATTATCTACATCAGCCATCGGATGGAAGAAATCTATGCCTTGGCTGACCGGATTAGTGTGCTGCGCGATGGTCAATATATTGGTAGTCTCACACGCAGTGAAATTTCTCCACAGCGATTGGTGCAGATGATAGTCGGTCGCTCTATGCAAGACTTTTACGAACATCAACGGCAAATGCATCCTGGCCCAGTGGTGTTGGAAGTCAGAAATATGAGTGATGCCCGCAAAAAGATTGAGCCAGCTAGTTTTGAACTTCATGCTGGAGAAATTCTCGGTTTAGCAGGGCTGGTTGGTGCAGGACGTACAGAACTATCCCGGCTGATTTTTGGTGCTGACCGCAAAGCAAGTGGTGAAGTATTCTTGAATGGGATGAAACTGGAAATTAATTCGCCCAGTGATGCGATTGCTGCGGGAATTGGCTACGTCCCAGAAGACCGCAAAGATCAAGGTTTATTTCTAGAGATGAGCGCCCGCAAAAATATTGCCATCAACACACTCAAGCAGGATGCCAAAGCTGGAGTTGTTAACTGGAGTTCAGTTAATCGGCTGTCAACAGATGCCGTAGAAAACTTTAATATCCGCCTGGCTAATTTAGAAATTAGAGCGCTGGATCTTTCTGGTGGTAATCAGCAGAAGTTACTGCTAGCACGTTGGTTAGCCATTAAACCGAGAGTCCTGATGTTAGATGAGCCGACACGCGGCGTGGATATCGGTGCCAAAAGTGAAATTTACCGAATTATGAGCGAATTGGCAGCACAAGGTGTTGCTATTTTAATGGTTTCCAGCGAGCTATCAGAGATTGTCGGTATGAGCGATCGCGTCTTGGTAATGCGAGAAGGACAGCTGGTAGGCGAACTCGACGGTAGTCCTGGCAAAGAAATCACCCAAGAAAAGATTATGCACTATGCAACTGGAGCATCGGAGGTATCAGAATCATGAGTCAGACAGTCAGACCGCCTGCCAAGAAATTAGGCAACAATCCCGCAGCCCGCAATCGGAAATCAATTAGCACGCTACTAGAAGTTGCGGGTATTCTGCCAATTCTAGTAATTATCTGCATCTTATTTGCATTCCTTTCTCCCAACTTCCTCACAGGCAGTAACATCGTTAATATCTTGCGTCAGGCATCAATCAATATTGTGCTGGCGACAGGAATGACCTTTGTAATTCTCACCGGAGGTATTGACCTTTCAGTTGGGTCAATATTGGCTGTTTCTGCCGTAGTTGCCCTGCTTGTATCGCTACTGCCGGCTTTAAGTTGGGCAGCCGTGCCTGCTGCGTTGCTGGCAGGATTGTTTTTGGGCTTACTCAACGGCGCTCTCATCACCTTTTTGGATGTACCACCTTTTATTGTCACGTTAGGTTCACTGACTGCCTTGCGGGGTGTGGCCTTTTTGATTGCTCAAGGGACAACACTGATTAACCGAGACATCAATTTTGCTTGGGTGGGTAATACCTATCTTGGCCCCTTTCCTTGGCTGGTGATAATTGCACTACTGAGCGTGATAGCTAGCTGGTTTGTGCTGCGGCAAACTGTTCTAGGAGTGCAGATATATGCCGTTGGTGGTAACGAGCGGGCAGCGAGATTAACTGGGATTAAAGTTAATCGGGTGTTGCTATTCGTCTATGGTATTAGCGGATTACTGGCAGGTTTAGCAGGAATCATGAGTGCCAGTCGTCTTTATAGTGCTAGTGGCGTATTAGGTCAGGGTTACGAATTAGATGCGATCGCTGCTGTTATTCTCGGTGGAACCAGCTTTACAGGCGGTATTGGTACCATTGGTGGCACTCTTTTAGGTGCATTAATCATTGCTATTCTCAACAATGGTTTAACTCTGTTGAACCTATCTTACTTCTGGCAACTAGTCGTCAAAGGACTAGTAATTATTTTGGCAGTGATGATTGATCGACTCCGCAGACGTTCCAGACGGTAAAGAGGCAGGGGAGCAGGGAGCAGGGGGAAAATTCCTTTTTTCTGCACCCATGCCCCATGCCCAATATATAAACAATATATAAACTATGACCTCCACTACTACTCGTCGTAAATCCAACACGTTTTATGTCGTTTTGATTGCTGGTGCTGCTGCCCTCGGCGGCTTTCTGTTCGGTTTTGACACTGCTGTGATCAATGGTGCGGTTGGAGCTATTGCTACAGCCTTTAACGCTAACAGCGTAGAGACTGGTCTTGCCGTATCCCTAGCATTATTAGGGTCTGCGGTAGGAGCTTTTTATGCAGGAAAAATTGCAGACCGTTATGGTCGAGTCAAGGCAATGGTAGCATCTTCGGTGTTGTTTACCATCAGTGCCATTGGTTCCGGGCTTCCTTTTGGAATTTGGGATTTTACCTTTTGGCGGGTAGTGGGTGGAATTGCAGTCGGTGCTGCTAGCGTCATCGCCCCAGCTTATATCGCCGAGTGTTCTCCTACCCATTTGCGAGGAAGATTAGGATCTCTGCAACAATTAGCGATCGTAATTGGGATTTTCATTGCACTGTTATGTGACTACTTTATTGCTGTGTCAGCAGGTTCAGCTGAGGCACCGTTTTTGTTTGGCATAGCTGCTTGGCGCTGGATGTTTTGGACAGAAATTCCTCCAGCCGTACTCTATGGAATGTCAGCTTTAATGATTCCCGAATCCCCCCGGTACTTGGTTGCTCAAGGGCGGGAACCAGAAGCTGCTAACGTTCTGACCAAGATTTTGGGGGGTGACGTACTGGCAAAAATCGAAGAAATTCGGCACACAGTGCTTCAAGAACGCGAACCCAGTTTTTCTGACCTTTTAAGCAGAAATGGTGGACTCCTTCGGATTGTTTGGATAGGAATAGGCTTATCTGTATTACAGCAATTTGTTGGTATTAATGTCATCTTCTACTACAGCAGCGTTTTGTGGCGTGCAGTCGGGTTTTCAGAACAAAGTTCTCTAACTATTACGGTGATTACAGGAGCCGTAAATATTATTACAACACTGATTGCGATCGCCTTTGTGGATAAATTTGGTCGCAAGCCCTTACTCATAATAGGGTCGGTTGGCATGACCCTGGCCTTGGGGACGATGACTTACCTTTTCGGCAATGCTCCCCTCGATGCTGCTGGTAACCCCAATCTCACCGGCAGCGCCGGAACTCTGGCTCTCATTGCAGCCAATCTCTATGTATTTTGCTTCGGTTTCTCTTGGGGGCCAGTGGTTTGGGTGCTGTTGGGAGAAATGTTTAATAACAAAATTCGAGCCGCAGCACTTTCAATTGCTGCTGCCATGCAATGGGTTGCGAATTTCCTCGTTTCCACAACATTTCCTCCCATACTGCAATACTTCGGTCTAGGTTCTGCCTATGGACTCTATACAATTGCAGCAGCTACCTCATTCTTTTTCATTCTCTTTTTTATTAAAGAAACCAAAGGAATTGAGTTAGAAGATATGTAATTTGCATCCATCGAGTACTGTTGTGGCGTAATTCGTAATTCTGAGCTAAATCATTCGTGAAAAGCCATATCCCCGATTTCTTAAAAGAAGACCACGTTGGCTCGCCTTAATTCTCTCCCCGCTTGCGGGGAGGGAAGACAAAGCGTAGTTTTGGCGGGGTGAGGTTCTTTGAGTTTAATAAGCAATCAAGTCCCCAAAAGGGAGTCAGGGGGTTAGGTCTTTGATGACTTTGATGTTTTACATAATACTTTTCAAACGTATTTTTAATGACAGCAAGCTGAATTTACCGATGAAGTACGCTGTTAATTGATTCGATTTATACTGCAACACTGTTTAAAAACTTTTTTCCATTTATCAATAATAATTTATTGATATTTAGTGCTTAGACTATTCTGCTCATCAAGAATATTACTCAAATAACTATATATATAAGTTCAAAATTCAAAGGTCAGTTATTGGTTGGGTACTTAAATATCGATTACAAAAAGCTTAGTTTATAAAATGTACTGGCAAAACTCTTAGTCGAGGGATAGCTAGCTCTTAATGTAAGTTAATTACATACTTCTTTAGGGTACCATCTTGTAGATAAGCAATCTCAAAACCCTTGTGATCGCTTGGGGAAAATTATTTACTAAGTGTTTCTGACAATAACAGAAAAAGTGCGGGTACTAGGTTAAGTTAAGCTACGCTTACGCTAAAAATTGTATTAAAAAATCGCACAGAAATAAATTACCTGATAAGTTGATAAATGTAAGGCTAATCTAGTATGACTTGGCTAGTAAAACATCTATTTAGAGAAGTTTTATTTCCATAGGGAATGGAACCATCAGATCACACTTCAAAATGATTTGAATCTTTATTACCTCTCAGAAAATAGGTAATTAGTTTCTGCGCGATTCCTTAATTACGAAGTCAGAATTTAACCATTTCAACTAATAAGTCAATGCTAAAAATTATTTTTCATAGCTTTTTTCTCCTATTTTTGGCAATTCCAGCAGTTTGGGCAGCACCTCCAGAAGATGATTCTAATGCAACAGATGCTAATAGAAATTTGCAGGGACAAGTCAATTCTGTTTCTCAGTTTTCTGATGTACAACCAACCGATTGGGCATTTGGTGCATTACAATCGCTGGTCGAACGCTACGGCTGTATTGCAGGTTATCCCAATTCCACCTATCGTGGTAACCGTGCCTTAAGCCGTTATGAATTTGCCGCAGGTTTAAATGCTTGTTTGGATCGTATTAATGAGTTGATTGCCACAGCTACTAGTGATTTAGTTAATAAGCAGGACTTGGCAGTCCTGCAAAAGTTGCAGTCAGACTTTGCAGCAGAATTGGCAACTCTGCGCGGGCGAGTTGATACCCTGGAGGCACGTACAGCAACACTGGAGGCGCAGCAGTTTTCCACCACTACTAGGCTGAATGCTCAAATTATTACCGCCATTAGTGATACGTTTGGTAATAGAGTCGGTGGCGAAGATGATGACTCCCGTATCTACTTTGCAAACCGGGGTCGTCTCAACTTTGAGAGTAGCTTCACAGGGAAAGATTTGTTGCGAGTCCGGCTGGAGTTTGGCAACTTTGCCAATTCTAATGGTACAAGCCAAATTGCCGCAGCCACAGGTACAGGCATGACACGCTTAAACTTCGACAACGACAGCAACAATACACTGATAATTCCCCACGTCCGTTATTACTTCCCAGTTAGTGAGTCTCTTAACTTCGTTGTTGGGCCTACAGGTATTGGTTACACCGATATTTCAACCACTGTCACTCCCGCCACAATCGCTGACGACGGCAATGGGGTTCCCTCACTTTTTGGGTCATACAGTCCCTTATTCCGGCGAGGTGGCGGGGGTGCAGCCGCTAACTGGAACATTACCAAAGACTTGACTCTTACGTTGGGTTATTTAGCCAGCAGTCCCAATGTGCCATCGGCTAGTAACGGCTTGTTTGATGGCGGCTACAACGCCCTGGCGCACTTAGCCTATTATGGTGAGCAAGGAGCTATTGGTGTTGCCTACTCTCATGGCTATAGCCCTGGTGGAATAGTTGATGTCACAGCTGGGACGGGTAGCACCTTGTCAAACGCTCCCTTTGGCAACAACATTGCTACTTCCAACGATATTGTCGGCGCACAGGGATTCTATCGCTTCTCCCCGAATTTCCAAATCCACGGTTGGGGTGGATATATTTGGGCAAATGCCAAGAACTCTGGTTTGAGTAATATTTCCAACGGCAGGGGTGGAACAGATTCTTTATTTGTGAACAGTGGTGACAATGCCAACGTCTGGTTTGGGGCGATTGGTGTGTCGTTTCCTGATGTGGGGGGTAGGGGTAACTTGCCGGGAATTCTCTTTGGTATACCACCGCGTGTTTCTAACAGTGATGTCCGTCAAGATCGAGACACCGCCTACCATATTGAAGCATTCTATCGCTACCGCCTGAACGATAATATCTCAGTAACTCCTGGTTTTTGGGTGATTTTCAACCCAGAAAACGACAGTAGAAATGATACCCAATATGTGGGTGTGCTTCGGACAACCTTTGATTTTTAACTGGAAGCGATCGGGTGTACACACATCTTTGTACAAAACCAAAATGTTGTAGATCCTCCTAAATCCTCCGATAAATTGGAGGACTTTGAGAGGTTTTTGCCCCCCTTTTTTAAGGGGGGTTGGGGGGATCAAAAGCCTGTGAGGCAACTCTAGAGGACTTGTGTGTACACCGTAGAAAATGATCGGGAGGGAGTGGGGAGCAGGGAGCAGGGGGAAAATTCCTCTTCTCTGTACCTTTCTCCCTGGTCACTGAGCGCAGCCGAAGCGAAATCGGCGAATAGAATTCGCCAAGGCTTAAGTTGACACTTATCTTGTTCGCAACAACTGCACAAAGGTATTACTCACCGTATTGTCTTTAGTATCTGCGGCGTATTGAATCAAATCTTCTCGCAGTTCTTTGGCTGCATCTAAAGGCAGTAACGTTGCTAGCAAGAAATAAACACCACGAAAACGCGGGTCGCCCATTCTATCAACTAATAGTGATTCGGCGGCATCAGTTTCGCCGAGAAAGTTTTGCACCAAGAAGAAATCCATGATTTTATCGTGGCGGAAGTACCATTCTTTCTTGGCTTCGCCTTTTTCATCTTGCCACTGACGGCTGACTACCATTTTGTATTTCTCGTCTTCTAAAGACATGGCAACTTATAGCCGACGCCGAGAATACGGCGTACCCAAGGGTTCCAGAAAAAGATGGCTTGGATTTGGGGGAATTTGGGGTAGGCAAAGATGAGGGCAAGCCAAAAGGCAATATGAGCGATGATGGTGTTTCTGGCTTTGAAGAACCACTGCCAACCCTCAAGGTTAATTATCTGTGACTGCACCGCATAAGCTTTAGTAGGGTAGAAAGTTTTGAGGTTGTTGTAGTGAGATTGTAGCAAACCAATATCTTGCCATTTCCAATTAACTTTTTTGTTCTGGGCAACTATCGAAATCTGTTCTGCTAAATCTTCTCTTAATCTATCCAAGCCCTTACTAGGTTCCCAGGTTTTGAGAAAAACCTCCAGCGTTTTTTTGCCTTCATCGTGGGTAAGTTGCCCAGGAATTGCTTTTCTCTCAGGTCTGCCCAGCCATATGAGCAGTCGTTTTACCTCATGATTACCGCCACTCAGGAAGTAAGACCAAAACCGCCAAAATTCAAAGTTTCCTGTATCTGGCCCAAATATTCCCTGGTTTGGTTCATAAGCATAATTCAAAATTATAATAACCTCTTCCAGCTTGAGTTGTTTTATCTTCCCTAATACCTCTGCCGCATTTGAACGAACGTTGGCGCTTACCTTTTCATCCTTGAGGATATTAAGGATGTCAGGGACATATTTGGCTGCGGCGTCTCCCAAGTTGACCAATGCCACTGCCGCACCTGAACGAACGTTGGCGTTTACCTTTTCATCCTTGAGGAAATTGAGGATGTCAGGGACATACTTGGCTGCGGCGTCTCCCAAGTTGACCAATGCCACTGCCGCACCTGAACGAACGTTGGCGTTTACCTTTTCATCCTTGAGGAAATTGAGGATGTCAGGGACATACTTGGCTGCGGCGTCTCCCAAGTTGCCCAATGCCACTGCCGCACCTGAACGAACTTCGGGGCTTACCTTTTCATCCTTGAGGAAATTGAGGATGTCAGGGACAACTCACGAGTATAAAAGACTCATCCGCGAGTATCAAAGACTCGTTTACGAGTATCAAAGACTCTCCGGCGAGTATCAAAAACTCATTTAGCAGTTGAGCAAACAGAAAGGAGAAAAGAAAAGGATTTGCATCTACCTTTAACTTTTCCCCTTTCACTCTTCCGTTATCTCTGGCAAAGTTTACAGCCTATGAACCAGAAGCAGTTTTAGCAGGTTTACTTTTAATAGCTTTAAACCGTTCCCCTAACTGTTCGGCAATAGTTTTTAACCCTGGAGTTTTCTTAGCAGCAGTCTTGACGTAATCGTAAACTGTCAAACTGCTGCTCATTGTCTCACTACCGACAGCCATTAAGGTATCATCTACTTGTTCTGGCAGTTGTCGCAGTCCAATCAGAAGTTCGCTGAGAGTGGCGGCTAGTTGATAATCCCGCACGAACTCATCTACATCAAAGCTGGCTGGGAGAATTTCTCGGTTAGATTGGGCAGCAGTCAGGCTAGTGTTGACAAAAGCTAGGCTTTTATCGCCCATCTTAAATAACTTGCGTCGTTCTTCTACACTCAGAGTCACCAGAAAAGGCAACTTTGCTTCGATAGTCGCAAAGGCTGCTTTAATTTCTTGGATATCTGCTGGGGTAAGGGAGCCTGTAATGTTTTGGTAAGCCATTGTTTATTTACTGTGGTGAATCTGTTTGTTATGATTCCCACTGGTAAATGCGATCGCACAAGAGGCAGGGGTAGAGTAACTGCGATCGTTGCCAGAGAAGTCATTAAAATCGGACGCAGACATAACACGCCCGATTCTATGAGTGCCTAACACTGGTTTTATCTTCTTGTATGGGGATTTGGCGATCGCTTAAATTAAATTTTGCCGACGTTGCATCATTAATTGCCGATAGTGGCAAGGGAAGCAGTCCGAGCGATCGCGATTCCTAAACCAGCACCCAGGAATAAACACTTTAACCATGCCTTGATAGTCCTAGCTCCATTTTCTGTCTATGCATACTAATCTTGGTATTTTCTTAAAAAAACTTGAAATTTATTTATTTCATATCAACTATGACGTATTTCATAGTAAATACCTTTGATATAACTGTATATAATAAAACAATTTTGTTAAGAATAATTACTACTAAAAAAATCTTGGGAATTTTAGGTAAGTTATGATACAAAGAATTATCTCATCTCATCTAGCTACTCAAGGTCACACAGTACATGGATTTAGATCACCGTCAATCAATGGTTAGATATGAAAAACTAGTGAAGTAATCTAGATTTATCTAATTTTAAATTCAAATTTAATGTATAAAATTATATTAATAAAAACTTCTGTACGGCATCGATAATTCCTCTGACTCCTTTGTGTTGCCAGGAAACCATTCTTTACTATGCAATTTAGGGATAGATCAAGCTAGCGTCTACAGCTACACGTGAGTTACAAAGGAGCAAATCCATTGCCCGAAATTCCAGCAAGGTTGGGCCTGATTATGGAATTTTAAAATCAATCAATAAATAATTGGTATTTACCAGAGTAACCAGATATGTTCAATGCCACTGAAATTTTAATTGATGCCTTTGTAAATGAAATTCGAGACGGCTACCGTCGCACCTACGGCTGCTTTAAAAATGATTATCAGGACATTATCGCCTGGGCTGGTAACATGGCTTTGGAAAACATTGCCGCGACGCCCTTTATCACAATGTTGAACACACAGTCCTTGTTACCCTGGTGGGGCAAGAAATCTTGCGTGGCAAACACATTAGGGAAGGCGGTGTTTCCAGTGAAGATTGGTTGCATTGTATTATTTCCTTACTGAGTCATGATATTGGCTATGTTAAAGGAGTTTGCCGACAAGACCGAGAAGCCGCAGGCTTATATGCCACAGGTAAAAATGGCAAAATGATTTCTGTAGCTCCTGGCGCTTCTGATGCGAGTCTCACGCCGTATCATGTTGATAGAGCCAAGCTTTTTATTGATGAGCGTTTTGGAGGTCACAAGTTAATAGATGCTGAGGCTATTAAGAGCAATATTGAATTGACCCGCTTTCCTGTGCCTGCGGCAGAAGATCATCAAGATACAAAGTGCTTTGCCGGGTTAGTCCGGGCTGCTGATTTGATTGGTCAACTAAGCGATCCGCGTTATCTGAAAAAAATTACTTCTTTATTTTACGAGTTTGAAGAAACTGGTGTAAATAAAGTTTTGGGCTATCAAACCCCTGCCGATTTACGTAATAACTACGCTAAATTTTACTGGAATGGCGTCTTTCCCTATATCCAAGAGGGACTGCATTATCTATCACTGACACAACAAGGTAAACAAATTCTGGCTAATCTCTACTCAAATGTGTTTGTTGTAGAACACGAGAAACAACAGCAAGAACAGCAGCGATATTTAGAGAAGTTAGGAGCAGGGAATTAGAAGTTAAGAGTTAGGAGTTGAAAATTATTAATCATGAGTTATGAATTAAGATAAAACTTTAATAACTCATAACTCCTAATTTATAACTCCTAACTACTATGGATTGGTGGCGACGACTAAAGAAAAATCCTTTGGCACGATTTGGGGCAATTTTGCTGTTAATTTTCTACGTAGCAGTAATTGCAGCTGATTTCGTGGCTCCTTATGACCCTTACGCCTCACAGCCCAATGGTTCACTGCTCCCACCAACTAAAATACACTGGGTTTCTCAGTCAGGGCAGTTTATTGGGCCCCATGTTTATCCAACGACTCAGGGAGACACGAATTTAGAAACAGGCGATCGCGAACTTATTGTAGACTTCAAAAAGCCATCATCCCTGCGTCTATTTGTTTCTGGCCCAGAATACCGATTGTTGCAGATGAGTTTGCCACTACCTCCGAAGTGGGATGAAGTTACAATCTTTCCTGGTATTCCTTTAAATTGGCATTTATTTGGTACAACAACTGGCGCAAAAGTCAATATATTGGGTACTGATGACCAAGGTCGCGACCAATTTAGTCGCCTCTTGCATGGCGGTCGCATCAGTATGTTTATTGGGATTTTTGGCATCATCATTACTTATCCCCTCGGTTTGCTCATTGGGGGAATTTCTGGCTATTTCGGCGGTGTGACTGATAGCTTCATTATGCGTTTGGCAGAAGTGCTAATGACTTTCCCTAGTATTTATCTTTTGGTGACATTGGGCGCAGTCTTACCAGCTGGTTTAAGCAGTACCCAGCGCTTTTTGCTGATTGTGGTGATTACTTCGGTTATTAGCTGGGCTGGTTTAGCACGGGTGATTCGAGGACAGGTACTATCAATTAAAGAGCGAGAATTTGTGCAAGCGGCACGCGCGATGGGCGGGAACCAAATTTATATTATCCTCCGCCACGTTTTGCCACAAACGGCTAGTTATGTAATTATCTCTGCTACTCTTGCAATTCCCAGCTTTATTGGCGCAGAGGCGATATTAAGTCTCATCGGCTTGGGAATTCAACAACCAGACCCATCTTGGGGGAATATGCTTTCTCTGGCTAGTAATGCATCAATTTTGGTATTGCAACCTTGGTTAATTTGGCCACCTGCTGTGTTAATTATCCTTACAGTGTTAGCATTCAACTTACTCGGTGATGGGCTGAGAGATGCACTTGATCCTCGTAGTTTGAGAAGATAAGTTTGTCAAAACATTTAAAATATCATTTAACTATAGTAATCCGAATTGAATTGTAAGAAAATACGGTAATCAAAAGTACGTATTTATAAGCTTTTCAGCTTTTTTCTCTCTCACAAATCATTTAGAATTGCTATAGTAACTTGCGGTAATAATTGGATGACTTAGATGATGAGCTTTTCTAGCATTGCTGTCGGTTTTTTTGCTTACAGTACAATGAATTCGCTAGTGTTGCATATTCCCGTACTGTTCTCAGATATAGGCCATTTTATAAAAGCAAGTGAGAAGTCTAAGCAAGTTAAACAACTTAAGCAAGTTGAGATGGAGACTCAACAGTTTCCGACAGTAGAATCTCCTCAGAAAAAATTAACACAGTGTTTGAGCTTGGTAAGAGATTCTAGAGCCAGCCAGAGCAGCACCGTTAGCGATAATCTAGTGCCATCAAATAACCTTGGTGGCTCTGGCTCTAACACTGCTCTCGATTTAAAGAGTAGAAATCAACCAGAAAACCCTTCAACAGTAGCGCCATTGCCAACACCCCCAAAAATAAACACTCCAGGTAATAGTCGTGCAGCTTGCCAGGAATGCCGTAGTAAGTATCCAGAGTCAGCAAGAAGAAGAAGTGTAGAAGGCAGAGTAGAAATAGCTGTAGATACCGATGCTCAAGGTAATGTCACCAATGTGCGCCTTATCCGCTCCAGTGGAAACCGTAACTTGGATGAAGAAACTTTAAGACAAGCGCGTAACTGGAAATTCAAACCCGCATCTGATGGCAGACAAGAAGTATCAGTGGCAACCGAATATGCCATAGCGGGTTCATGTCATCACCTTCAATTACAAGAACGTAGGCGTAGGGATAGTAGTCAAACAGAAAATTGAACTAGCTGAAATTGTGATAAGTAGGAGAAATCAAATTGGGAAAATCCACTCATCATAAGATTTTTTAATATCGAATTCTAGGATCTACATAAGCATTTAAAATATCAATCAAAATGCTGGCACTGACAACGATCGCACCAAAAAATACTAGCACTCCCTGGACTGTGGGATAATCGCGATCGGCGATCGCTTGATACAGCCGATTAGCTAACCCAGGCCAAGAAAATGTTACCTCTGTCAAAATCGCCCCACCTAACAGAGAAGCAAAGGTTAATCCTAAGACTGTAATCACTGGAATTAATGCATTTTTTAAGGCATGGGAGGTTAAAATTTTATTTTCACCAATACCTCTGGCTCTAGCTGCTTCTACATAATCTGCTTGCAAAGTTTGCTTTAAATTCACTCGCACAATTCGCTCAAAAATCCCACTCAGCAAAATTCCCAAAGTCAGACTCGGTAGAGCAAGATGGTGCAAAGCTGTGAAAAGTTGGGTAAAATTTCCACCGAGTAAGCTATCAATTGTATACAATCCAGTCACAGTAGTGGGAGCCGGAAGATTAGGCGGAAAGCGGTTGGAATTGGGAAACCAACCCAGTTGGACTGAGAAAATCAACTGCAAAAGCATTCCCGCCCAAAACATCGGGAGTGCGTAGGTGATGATTCCAAATAAGCGTCCACCGACATCAAAATATGTCCCAGGGCGAGAAGCTGAAAAAGTACCAACTAAAATTCCAACGATGAGTGCAACCGCCATACTACATATTGCTAACTCCACCGTCGCCGGGAAATATTGTCCAATTATGTCCCAAACATTTTGTCCGCGACTCATTAAAGACGTTCCCAGATCAAAACGCAGTATGCTTCCTAAATAATTGAGGTACTGTAGCCACAGAGGAAGGTTTAAACCTAGTTGTTTTCGCAATTCTTCTTTAGCAGCTTCTGGCGCACGCCCGCCGAGAATTGCATCTGCTGGATCTCCTGGTGTCGCTCTTAGTAAAAGAAATACAATCGTGATGATTGTTAGTAGCTGAAGTGGCGCGAGAAGCAACCGGGAAACGATGTAATATTGTAAAGCTTTAGAGCGAGACATATTTTAGTCATTGGTCATTTGTCATTGGTCATTGGTCATATCATGTCCGTATAATTAGTTATGATTCCCACAGTCATTGCACCCCACCCCTCCCCGCTTGCGGGGAGGGGAGACAAAGGCGCAGCTTGGGCGGGGAGGGGTTCTTCGGGTTTAATAAGCAATCAAGCGGACATGATATCATTTGTGATTTGTCATTGGTCATTTGTGAATACAGAGAATTTCAAGTTAATGAATTTGTCTACTTTACTCTCAAAGCTAAGTTTAAAGGTTCTTGCAATTCTAAATTCTATCTCCTGAATTCTTCTGTATGACTTATGCTCAATGACTAATAACTACTTTTTAATTGTCCTGTAAACCAGAATTTGGGTAGGATTTAGTTGTACGCTGCTAACACCTTTTTGGGCAAATACATAGTCTTTGCTTTGCCATAAGGGAACATAAGGTACATCAGTAACTACTTGCGTTTGAATTTCTGTAAAAATTTTCTGACGTGCTTCGGGATTTAGTTCTTTGCGTTGCTGATCAATCAGTTTGTTGATGGTTTCACTATAGTAAAACGAACCCTGAGTTTGACTACCTCCATCTTCGCATCCTTTCGCAACTGAACCTTTATCACAAGATAAAAACGGCTGGACGTAATTATCTGGATCTAAAAAGTCTGGATACCAATCAAGTAAAGCCCCTGGATATAATCCTTTGGAAATGTCTTTAAAGAAGGCAGGCCCTTCCGCTTGAGTGACTTCAAATTGTAGGATTCCATCCATCTTGGCATCGACAAGAGATTTGAGCGTCTGTGCTGCCAAACTACGAGTAGGTGAACTGGAAGGATACCAAATTTGTACTTTTGCCGGATTCTCTTTAGAAAAACCAGCATTAGTTAATAATTTTTTAGCTTGATTAAAGTTAGCATCGCCATATTTATCTTTAAATAATGGCTGGGAAACATTAAATGTCGTGGGAATCATGCTATAAAGCGGATCTGCTTGACCAAGTAACGCGCGCTCATTTAAAAGTGGACGGTCAATTATTGACGCGATCGCTTGTCTTACCTCTAATTTATCTAAGGGCTGCTGATTCCGGTTCAATACCAGATAACTTACTACGCTACCTTGAGATGCGATCGCTTGCCAATCCCCTTTTTTAGCACCTTCTTCCAAACTACGATTTTGATCTGGCTGTAGCGACAAATAAGCTACATCGATTGCACGTGTACGGAAAGCATTAAACAAATTAACTGGACTAGTTTGAATTTGGAGGTTAACACCCTTGTTAACTGGTTTTTCTCCCCAATATTTATTAAACGCATCAAATCGGATTGAATCAGTACCATACTGCGCTAATTTGTAAGGCCCAGTCCCCACAAAAATATTCGGTTTAAATTTACCTGCACCAAGTTCGTAAGCTTTTGGTGAAAGTGCACACACCCCAGGAAACGCCAGCAGTGACGGAAACGCTGCAAAGGGTTTTTTCAGCTTAATGGTTAATTCATACTCGCTTGTGGTTTTTACCGAATCTACTATATCGCCCAGCAAAAAAGAGGGTTTTCCTTTATTTTGAATGAAGCGGTTAATAGTAAACGCCATTGCTTGAGCATTGAAGGGAGTCCCATCATGAAAAACCACTCCCTGACGTAAGGGGATGGTATAAGTTAAAGCATCTTGGCTAACTTTAGGTAATGCTGTAGCTAGCTGAGGCTTAATTTCTGTGCTTCCTGGTTCGTAGGTGTAGAGGCGATCGCTCATATTAAACACCAAACCTAAGGCTGCTAACTCATAAGTATCAGCCGGATCAAGAGTTCTTGGCTTTGCCGTTGTACCTATAGTAATACGACCATCACCTGTAGGGCTATTCACAGAACCTGATGGTGGCGTAGTTGGGTTAGGACGAGGAGCGCAACTAACAACTAAAAATAAACATAGACAAAACAAAGATAGGAATTGTGTAATCCGACCCCACCGTTTCACGGACAAGGAAATCCAGGTCATAGCAATAAAATATTTAATCTCAGCGGTCAGCAATTTTACTACATTTGTGACTATTGTGCTTGATTTTTACAATTAGTTACGGCACTTTTTGTGACTAAGTATACTTGTATAAATAAACATAACTTGCAGCAAATATGAAAAAACTTGCTCGATATTGTGACTTAGTTTGCAACCAACTCAAAATTTTGTAACGAATACTAAACTTCATAGTTAATTTGATTGCTATTGTGCAATTGCACTATTTGTTACAAACAAATATTGACGAAATGATAAACTTTAGTATTAGTTAAGTAATGAAAAGTTTTTATTTAATTAAGATTTTAAACATTGACTAAAATTGTCGTAAATTCATAACTATTAGTGAATAGTGATCGCGATATCGTAAACAACAGATTGAAAGTCTAAATAGTGAGACTAAGAGCGTGAAGTATTTCTTTCTATCTGAGGGATGGACAGTTGCTAGAGTTTGGGCATCCGATGGACTCTGGCAAATAACCGCATGGCGACGCCAACCAGATATTCAGCGAATGAATATTTGTTTAGTGGAACAAAACGAATTGCTGTGGCTTTATCGAGTTGAAGAAGCTGTTTTAACCGTGGAAGTGCAGCCAACAACACCAGTAATTGCCAGTAAGACTATAGGTCAAGTAGTACTCAAGCGTTTGATGAGTGCTGAACAGGTAATTGAACGCCTGGGTACGGCTGAGACGAAGTGTCAACTGCAAAACATCCAATTGGTGGTTCAGTAGATAGTGGATCAAAGAGGCAGAGGGGCAGGGGGCAGGGTGCAAGGGGGAGAATGAGATGAGAATTTATCTCTTTCCCCCCTGCTCCCCACTCCCCTTATATAGAAAAGATAAGAAAATTTAATCCCCGACAGCGATTGGTAGCGAAAAAACTTGGAGATGCTACGCGATCACATCAATTTACACGCTTGCAAACAATTCCATCAATAGTTACACTTTTTAAAACATTCTCATTTTTGCTTAGTGATGGCTACCCTACAGGGTAAATCTCAAGGGAGCGAGTAAGCATTGCCAAAGCACCCACACTGTCTAACTTATAAGACTAAGCTGTGGTAAGGTTCTGGCTGTGGCAATAACAAAAAAAAAGAGAGAGTTTTCTGAGTGGCGAGTTTCGTTCCTTAGAATCTCAGTAAGAAAATTGCTTTGTAAACTAACTCATCGAGGAGGAGCGTAGTCGATGGGACTACCCTGGTACCGAGTACATACAGTCGTTCTGAATGATCCAGGGCGGCTGATTTCTGTACACTTAATGCACACAGCCTTAGTAGCAGGCTGGGCTGGTTCGATGGCACTCTACGAACTGGCTGTTTTTGACCCTAGCGATCCGGTTCTCAATCCCATGTGGCGTCAAGGAATGTTCGTTCTACCCTTCATGTCACGTTTGGGCGTTACCCAATCTTGGGGTGGTTGGAACGTTACTGGTGGTCCAGCAACCGATCCTGGCTTCTGGTCATTTGAAGGCGTTGCTGCGGCTCACATCGTTCTTTCCGGTCTTTTGTTCCTAGCTGCCGTTTGGCACTGGGTTTACTGGGATTTGGAACTCTTTAGAGATCCCCGCACTGGTGAACCTGCCCTAGACTTGCCAAAAATGTTTGGCATCCACCTGTTCTTATCTGGTCTACTTTGTTTTGGATTTGGTGCTTTTCACCTCACTGGACTATTTGGCCCAGGTATGTGGGTTTCTGACCCCTACGGTATAACTGGTGCCGCGCAAGCAGTCGCACCAGAATGGGGCCCAGATGGTTTTAACCCATACAACCCTGGTGGCATTGTGGCTCACCACATTGCTGCTGGTGTTGTTGGTATTATTGCAGGCTTATTCCACCTCACAGTAAGACCCCCAGAACGGCTCTACAAAGCCCTACGGATGGGTAACATTGAAACAGTACTTTCTAGCAGTATTGCAGCAGTATTCTTTGCTGCTTTCGTTGTTGCTGGTACTATGTGGTACGGTAACGCCGCCACTCCCATCGAATTGTTTGGTCCAACCCGTTATCAATGGGATCAGGGCTACTTCGGTCAAGAAATTCAGCAGCGCGTCCAAACAAGCGTTGCCCAAGGTGCAACCCTTGAACAAGCTTGGTCGCAGATTCCCGAAAAGCTGGCTTTCTATGATTACGTCGGTAATAGCCCCGCTAAAGGCGGTCTATTCCGTACAGGGCCGATGGTCAAGGGTGATGGTATTGCTCAGTCTTGGCAAGGTCACGCCGTATTCAAAGATTCTGAAGGACGGGAATTGACCGTGCGTCGTCTCCCCAACTTCTTTGAAACCTTCCCAGTAATTTTGACCGATGCAGATGGAATTGTCCGCGCTGACATTCCCTTCCGTCGGGCAGAATCTAAGTATAGCTTCGAGCAATCTGGTGTCACCGTCAGTTTCTATGGTGGCGATCTAAATGGTAAAACCTTTACAGAGCCAGCTGATGTGAAGAAGTATGCTCGTAAAGCTCAAGGCGGTGAAATCTTTGAATTTGACCGGGAAACCTTGAACTCTGATGGTGTATTCCGCACCAGTCCTAGAGGTTGGTTTACCTTTGGACATGCTGTATTTGCTCTGCTGTTCTTCTTTGGTCACCTCTGGCATGGCTCTCGGACAATCTACCGAGACGTATTTGCTGGTGTTGATGCGGATCTGGAAGAGCAAGTTGAGTGGGGTCTGTTCCAGAAAGTGGGTGACAAGTCAACCCGCCGGAAGGAAGCCCTTTAAAGGACAGGAAACTGGGGACTGGAGACTGGGAAAAGTTTTCCCTGTTTCTAATACCCAGTACCCAATCCCTAATCCCTCATTACTAGCTAGATAAGCAGGAAATCGTAATATGGAAAGCGTTGCGTACATCTTGATTTTTACTCTGTGTATAGGTACTCTCTTCTTTGCGATCGCATTTCGCGAACCCCCCCGCTTTGAAAAACCAAAAGATAAGTAGATCCTAATTTACCAGACCTTCAAGCAGATTGAATCTTAGTATCCGTTGCTACGATGCGTCGTAGCAACGGATATTATTGTGTATGTCCTTTGTTGGTTTTCACTACTAAGTAAATAACCAATCATTTTTATATTGTGATATAATTTCCAATCTTGGGAGTAGATATGTGTTAATACTAGCTTTTCTGCGCTAGGATGAAAAAGGATGTTAAGTGTTAAGCTGCCACAAAACTGTTTACATTACACATCACGCTTGTCGCACAACCTTTACGGAGACTAGAACCAGGAACAAATCAGCATGGTCAATCAGAATTTAACCGCTACAGAAATTGGATTCACTCACGAAGATTTCGCTGCTCTACTTGACAAATACGATTATCATTTTAGCCCTGGTGATGTTGTCCCAGGAACAGTTTTCAGTATAGAGCCGCGCGGCGCTCTGATTGACATTGGTGCTAAAACCGCAGCATATATTCCTATACAAGAAATGTCTATTAACCGGGTAGATAGCCCGGAAGAAGTTTTACAGTCAAACGAAACGCGGGAATTTTTCATCCTTACCGATGAAAACGAAGATGGTCAATTAACCCTTTCCATTCGCCGTATTGAATATATGCGGGCTTGGGAACGCGTGCGACAGCTGCAAGCAGAAGATGCTACTGTTCGTTCTGGCGTATTTGCAACCAATCGCGGCGGAGCATTGGTAAGGATTGAGGGATTACGTGGCTTTATCCCCGGTTCCCATATCAGTACCCGCAAACCTAAAGAAGAATTGGTAGGCGAAGATTTACCATTAAAATTCCTAGAGGTGGACGAAGAACGTAACCGCTTAGTTCTATCTCACCGACGGGCGCTCGTTGAACGTAAGATGAACCGCCTAGAAGTTGGCGAAGTAGTAATTGGTACAGTTCGTGGCATCAAACCTTACGGTGCTTTCATCGACATTGGCGGCGTGAGTGGTCTACTACATATTTCTGAGATTTCTCACGAACATATTGATACGCCTCATAGCGTCTTCAATGTTAATGATGAAGTAAAAGTTATGATCATTGACTTGGATGCAGAAAGAGGTCGGATTTCTCTATCTACCAAGCAGCTAGAACCAGAACCCGGCGATATGATTAAAAACCGGGATTTGGTGTACGATAAGGCAGAAGAAATGGCTGCTAAATATCGTGAACAAATGTTAGCCAAGCAACAAGGTGCAACTGCTGCACCCACGGAAGTTTCAGTAGAAGAAGATATTCCACCAGCAGCAGAACTTGAAGAAGATATTCCACCAGCAGCAGAACTTGAAGAAGATATTCCACCAGCAGCAGAACTTGAAGAAGATATTCCACCAGCAGCAGAACTTGAAGAAGATATTCCAGTAGTTGCGGAAACTGAAGAAGAGATTCCAGCAGCTACGGAAACTGAAGAACAAATTCCAGCAGCTATTGAAGAATAATACATTTATAGTTTTACTTATTTTTAAGTAAGAGTATTAAATCATTGGATAAAGAGGGTTTTCCCCTCTTTTTTTATGTGGAGAATTGGGAATGGTTAGGAGTTAAGCATAAGAACTCATAACTATTCAATTTTAACTAAACAAATGGAATGAAATATTGTGGCAACTATTAAATGTAGAAACATCACCTTTGATAATATCCAGGCAATTTTGTTTGACAAAAACGGTACTCTAGAAGATTCAGAAACGTATTTGCGATCGCTTGCACAAAAAGTAGCAAGATTGATAGATGCTCAAGTTCCCGGCATTGGGGAACCGCTATTAATGGCATTTGGCATCAATGGGAATATTCTAGATCCGGCGGGTCTGATATCGGTAGCGAGTCGCCGTGAAACAGAAGTTGCAGCTGCGGCATATATTGCCGAAACGGGAAGAGGATGGTTTGAGTCCTTAAAAATAGCCCGTCAAGCTTTGGATGAAGCGGAAAAATACATTGAACAAACTCCTTCGCCCCTGTTTGTGGGTAGCTTAGACTTGTTGAAATACCTACAGGAAGGAGGCTTGAAACTTGGTATCCTCTCGGCTGCAACAACTGAAGAAGTACATAACTTTGTAGAGAATCACCAATTGAGTGATTATATCCAGTTGGAAATGGGAGTAGATGAAGGGCCAAGTAAACCAGATCCAGTACTATTTTTGCAAGCTTGCCAAGCTTTGGGAGTCCAACCAAGCGCTACATTGATGGTGGGCGATTCCGTTGGTGATATGCAAATGGCGCGTAATGCTAAAGCCGCAGGTTGTATTGGTATCACTTGGGTGGATAAGTCGGATAATGTCCGAGGTGCGGATGTGGTGATTAATTTACTTGATGAGATCCAGATTTTAAAAGATTAGTTTACCTTTAGCGACGCCAAATAAGCTGTTGATAGGATCTTAGGTAAAAGTGATGTATGACGACAAGCACTGATGCTCGTAAGGGCTGTGTTCCCGACTTAGCAGCATCTGACTCGCTATTAGGTTCGCGATCATCTGACGCTACTTGACAGCAGTTACTACAACACCTACAACCTAGGAAACCCTTGCCAAGAGCGCAGTTTCACCGCTACGTACCTACGTACTTTCCCGCAACAATTTGTCAAATTTTACATGATCTATGTCTTTAGATAGATATAATCTCTTTCTCAGATGGCTTACTATTTCATCGAGAGTGCTTGTTAGGGCAATTCTCAATAGAAAAATTCAGAAATCAGAATTCAGGAGTCAAAATCAATTAGTGGGGAATTAAGACCCGCAGGTTCCTATTTAACTATTAAACTTTCTCCTTTGGAGACACTACGTTAACGATTTAGTTTTGGTCTTAAACTCATTTATTGAGGCACTGTGGACTCGTTCTAAGTGTTGGCGTTCGCATAGCGTGTCGTAAGGCAAGCCTCTCTTAGACAAGGTTTTTGGCTGTGCTATGCACCAATACTTCGACAGGCTCAGTAACCATCATAGAGAATTCAATTCTAAATTTTGAATTTTAACTCCTGAATTCTTGTCTGATAAGTGAAATACGTTGATAAATAATTTCAGAGTCAGAAATCGATTGTTTGATTGTATTTCTGCCTGTTTTAAGCAGAGCGTATTGCACACAATTAATAATTTCTATAAGTCCCTAAACCCCACAGAAGCTGCTGGGTAGAATTTCTTTGTGTAGAAGTATCTTAGGAATTTTAAGTTGCAGCTAAATGTGCACAGAGGAAATTACACGTTTTTGCGGAGTCAAAAAATATGAAGATTTTAACTGGTTTTATTTCCAGCTTGACGCTACTGAGTTTAAATGTTATCGGTTTATCTCAGGTACAGGCTCAAACACAAGAAGGATTTACGTTTCAAAAAGTTCCAGTAACTCTTTTCGGAAATGGTTGCCCAAAAGGAACAGCAGAGGGAATTTTGAATGGAGATACTCTCTCAGTAACATTTTCTGAGTTTGAAGCTAAAGCTGCACCTCCTAAGGTTGTATCAGCAGCCTGCAATCTGCGGATCGGTCTTAATGTACCTTCTGGATTGAACGTTCAGCCGGTTAACGTCAACTATCTTGGCTTTGCGGATGTGCCTAAAGGAGGCAGTGCTAACCTAAACGTTAGAATACTATTTCAAGGTCAAATAGTTCCAACTAACAATAATCCAAACGCAACGTTTAACGCTGGCTTCTCAGATGTCTGGGATAAAAATGTAGGTATTACATTAGGTACAATAAATGCATGTAAAAAGCCAGTGAGTTCAATTTTTGGTATCAATACAAATTTGACGGCAAGAGCTACAACTGTAGCTCAAAATCAAGAAACCCAAATCCGAATTGATACAATTGACACAACAATCGGGCCTGTATTATTTCAAATCAAGTTTGCTTTTAATCCTTGCTAGGTTTTAAATGCATAATCTGCATTTAATTTTTCACAAAAGCTGATGCCTCTAACGAGGATGTTTTAAAACTCTCAGAATAGTTTTACCATTCTGACTCAGGTCAAGTGCGACAAAAAATACGATTTCAGCCATATACTGAGATGCTTCACCGTGCTTTATCATGAGAGCAAAATACCGTTTTAAAACATCCTCTAAAGTTGCTTTACCAAACTTATCCAAAGATTTCTTACAATCGCTCTGAAGAAATCTTTGGTTCTCTGTTTGGGAAAATAGTATTGGCAATTCTTAAATGAATGAAATACGCTGATCTAAAGCATTTCAAAGCCAGAAATTGATTGTTTTATCCTATTTTTATTTGCTTTAGCCAGAGCGTATTACAGAGAATTAAGAACTGCTATAAGTCCCCAAACACCAAAGAGGCTGGTGGTTAAAATTCTTTTGTGTAGAAGGAAGAGTCTTAGGGAATTTTAAGTTGCAGCTAATTTGTACAGGAAGTTAAATGTTTTCGCGGAGTCTAAAAGTATGAAAATTTTAACTAGCATTATTTCTAGCTTGACTTTACTGAGTTTGAATGTTGTGGGTTTATCTCAGGTACAGGCTCAAACACAAGAAGGGTTTTCGTTTCAAACTGTTCCAGTAAGTTTTTCGGGAACTGGTTGCCCATCGTCAAACACAATACAGGGAGTTTTAAATGGAGATACCCTCTCAATAACATTTTCTGAATTTGAAGCTAAAGCTCTACGTCCCAGGGTTATATCAAAATCCTGCAATCTGCGGATCGGTCTGAATGTACCTTCTGGATTTAACGTTCAACCAGTTAGCGTCAACTATTCTGGCTTTGCAGATGTGCCTACAGCAGGCAGTGCTGATCTGAATGTGAAAATATTCTTTCAAGGTAGAGAAGTTCCAACTGACAATAATCCAAACCAAACGTTTAAGTCTGGCTTCTCAGATGTCTGGAACAAAAATGTAGGTATTACATTAAATCCAATAAATGCATGTAAGAACCCAGTGAGTTCAGTTTTTGGTATCAATTCAACTGTGACGGCAAGAGCTACAAATATACCTACAGGTCAAGAAACCCAACTCCGGATTGATACAATTGACACAACAATAGGCCCTGTATTGTTCCAAGTCAAGTTTGATTTTAATCCTTGTTAGGTTTTAAATGCATAGTTAATTTTGCATTTAATTTTTTCCAAAAGCTTAACTCTGAAAAGTTGCTTTACCAACTTATCAAAAGATTCCTTCCAATTGCTTTGAATAAATCTTGAACTCTATCTCTTGATAAATAATTAGGTCAAGTCAAACTAGCTGATAAATCTATCAAAATCACAATTTGCCAAACATAGGTCTTTGGATAGATAAAATATATTTATCTGTAATTTTGAATTTTTTCAAGGATTATTATGGCGGCAATTGTGAACTGGAGAATAATTCAGAAGTAAGAATTCAGGATTCAGAATCAATTTAGTGGGGCCAGACCTACCATTTTATTCTTGAACAGTAAATCGAACGCGAGTGCGCCTCCAAAAGAGAATACTTCGTGAGGGTATTAAACCCATTTATTCATTCTGCTGGTAAACTACCAACTGCTGCACTATCCGCCAGTTATACAGAATTGAATTCTGAATTCTAAGTCCTGAATCCTGAATTATTTTCTGAGAAGTGAAATATGCTGAGAAATAATTTCCGAGTCAGAAATTGATTGTTTTATCCTATTTATATCTCTTTTAAGTAGAGCGTGTTGCAGACAATTAAGAACTGCTAGAGAATCCTCAAACCTGGAAAATGCTACTGGGGTAAAATTTGTTTTTGTAAAAGTATGTTATGAGTTTGGCATTGCAGCTAATACGCATAGGAGATTACATAATTTTCGTGGAGTTATTATATGAAAGTTTTAACTGGTTTGATTTTTTGAATGGAGATACTGCTTCAGTAACATTTTCTCAGTTTGAAGCTTTAGCTTCACCTCCTAAAGTTGTATCAGCATCCTGTAATCTGCGGTTCGGTATTGATATACCTTCTGGCTCTAACGTTCAGCCGATTAGCGTCAGGTATCTTGGCTTTGCAGATGTGCCTACCGGAGGCAGTGCTGATTTGAGGGTTGAAATATCATTTCAAGGTGCAAATGTTGCAACTATCAATAATCCAAACCAAACGTTTCCGGCTGGTTTTTCAGATACTTGGAACAAAAATATAGATATTGTAGCAAACACAATAAATGCATGTAGTAGACCAGTCAGTTCGGTTTTTGGTATCAATTCAACTCTGACTGCAAGAGCTAGAGGTATACCTGCAAATCAAGAAACCCAAATCCGAATTAATACAATCGACACAACAATCAAAGATGTATTGTTCCAAATAAAGTTTGCTTTTAAGCGTTGTTAAATTTTTTAAATGTATAGGTCAAGCCAAAGTAGCTGATAAATCTAACGAAATCACAATTTGCAAAAAATATGTCTTTGGATAGGTAAAATATATTCTTCTTTGATAGTTTGATGGTATAATATTTGTAAAACTTCTTGTGAGGGCAATTCTTAATTAAAGAAGAATTCAGAAGTAAGAATTCAGGAGTCAGAATCAATTAGTGGGGGTTCAATATCGCCATTTTATTCTTTAACGCTAAATGAACGCGAGTGCGTCTCCAAAGAAGAATTTAGTTAGGGTCTTAAACTTACTTATTCATTCGCTGGTAGACTCGCTACCTCTGCGTTATCTGATTTTTTAGTACAGAATTCAATTCTGAATTCTAAGTCCTGACTCCTGAATTATTTTCTGATAAGTTAAATACGCTGGTAAACAATTTCCGAGTCAGAAGTTGATTGTTTTATCATATTTCTGTCTTTTTTAACCAGAGCGTATTCCATACATTTAATGATTGGTAGAAATGCCCAAAACTCAAAGAGTTTGCCAGGTAAAGTTTTTATGTCTAGAAGTATATTAGGAGATTGGGATTTTATGTAATATTCATAGGGGATTACAGATTTTCGCGGAGTTATAGATGAAAGTTTTAACTGGTATGATTTCCAGTTTGACGCTACTGAGTTTAAATCTTGTGGGTTTATCTCAGGTACAGGCTCAAACACCAGGATTTGAGCTTCAAGAAGTTCCAGTAACTCTTTTCGGAAATGGCTGCCCAAACGGAACAGCAAAGGGAATTTTGGATGCAGATACTCTTTCGATAACAATTTCTGAGTTTGAAGCTAAAGCTTCACCCCCTAAGGTTGTATCAGCATCCTGTAATCTGCGGATCGGTCTGAATGTACCTTCTGGATTTAACGTTCAGCCGATTCAACTCAAGTATCTTGGCTTTGCAGATGTGCCTACAGGAGGCAGTGCTGACCTGAACGTGAAAATACTCTTTCAAGGTCAAATAGTTCCAACTATTGATGATCCAAATGCAGCGTTTGTGCCTGGGTTCTCAGCTACTTGGAGTAAAGATGTAAATATTGTATTAGGCACAATAAATGTATGTGAAAATCCAGTAAGTTCGATTTTTGGTATCAATACAAATCTGACGGCAAGAGCTAGAGATATACCTACAAATCAAGAAACCAAAATTCGAATTGATAAAATAGATACAGCAATCGGCCCTGTATTGTTCCAAATAAAGTTCGCTTTTAATCCTTGTTAGGTTTTTTAAATGCATGGTCAGTTTTGCATTGAATTTACCCCATAAGCTGAACTATCAAAAGCTGCTTTACCAAGTTATCAAAATATTTCTTTCAATCGCTCTGAAGAAATTTTTGACTCTGTGTCTTGAGACATAGTTATTGACAACAAACCTGAGAAGCTCTCCTTATTTGAGATGAAAGATATGAAAGTTTTAACTGCTCTTATTTCCAGTTTGACGCTACTGAGTTTAAATGTTGTGGGTTTATCTGAAGTACAGGCTCAAACACCAGCATTTCAGTTTGAAAGTGTTCCAGTAACTGTTTTCGGAAATGGATGCCCAGAGGGAAATGCCCAAATAAGTTTGGTAGGAAATACTCTGTCTGTAAGTTTCCCTCGATTTAAGGCTGTAGCTGTATCTCCTAGGGTTGTATCACAATCTTGTAATCTCAGAATTGGGCTTAATGTGCCTAGAGGCTATCGAGTTCAGCCCATTAACCTCAGGTATTCTGGTTCTACAAATGTGCCTCAGGGGGGCACTGCTGCCTTAAGAGTTAGACCAGTGTTTCAAGGGAGAGTAATTCCATCTAGTAGTGATCTAAACGCAAACTTCTCGTCTGGATCTTCAGGTGGATGGCTAAAAGATGTAGCTATTACAGGAGATACAGTAAACGCGTGTGCTAACCCAGTGAATTCGGTTTTCGGCATCAACACAACTTTGATAGCGCGTGCTACAAATGTGGCTGCGGGGCAGCGAACTCAAATTGGATTCAATGGGATTTATAGAATTAGGTTTAATTTGACTCCTTGTTAGTAGTAGTCTGTCAAGCTAGTTTTGATGGTTTTCAGTAAGGACTTTGGTGCTTAGAAAATAATGACTAAAGTCCTTAGTACAAACTTGCGTACCTATCAATTTAAACTTAACAGATTAGTAAGGGTAAGACCCGTTAAATTAATCATCACAATAAATGTGTGAAAAGCCAGCGCACCAGCTCAGTATCATACTGAGCTGGTACTTATGTATATCCTTGTGCAACTATCTGATTAGCATCTCCTATTACACAGGCTACTAGTGGGTTCGGCAAATATCCTGGCAATGTTTTTCTGCTGCAACCTAAAGCAGCAATCATAAATACTTCCACATTGACAACTAAATTGAATAAGACAGTGGGAAGGACTTGGCATCCTTTGGCTTTACATATACCCGCTGTTTTGGTTCTAACTCTAATTGGTTAAAGCGATCGCGTGTTAAATGCGCCATCACCACTTGCCCATCATCGAAAGTTAATTCTACCTGAATTTCCCAACCCAAATGTATCAATCGGCTTACTGTAGCAGCCGTAGTTGTACCGTTGGCGACTTTTTCCAAAATCACATCTTGTGGACGCAAAAATACTTGTGGGTGTGGCGCATCAAATCCGCTACTTTGAAAAATCTTCGAGTTGCTGGGTAACACGTTCACCGGGCCAATGAAGCTCATCACAAATGCGCTGGCAGGATTATCGTAAATTTCTGCTGGTGTCCCCACCTGTTCCACACGCCCTTTATTCATGACCACAACTTCATCAGAGACTTCCATTGCTTCTTCTTGGTCGTGGGTAACGAAAACCGTGGTAACATGAACCTCATCATGAAGGTTGCGTAACCATGCCCGTAAATCTTTGCGGACTTTTGCATCGAGTGCGCCAAAAGGTTCATCTAGCAGTAATACTTCGGGTTCTACTGCCAGTGCCCTTGCTAATGCTACCCGTTGTCTTTGACCACCAGAAAGTTGTGATGGATAGCGATCGCCTAGTCCACTCAATTGCACTAATTCCAGTAATTGTTCTACCCGCCCCTTAATTTTCTTTGGCTGTGCCTTACGAATTTCTAAGCCAAAGGCAATATTCTGCCTGACAGTCAGATGCTTAAATAGGGCATAGTGCTGAAACACAAAGCCAATATTGCGCTGTTGTACACTTTGGTATGTAGCATCTTTACCAGTAAGCAAGATTTTGCCACTATCTGGCATTTCTAAACCTGAAATTAACCGTAGTAGCGTAGATTTACCTGATCCCGATGGCCCAAGCAACGCAACTAGCGAACCACTCTTAATTTCCAGGCTAACCTGATCAACTGCCTGGAAACTCCCAAATTGTTTGGAGACATTCTCAACTACTATACCCACTGCCGCTGTACCTCTACAACTAATCTACAGTTCCCTGCTAGGATTACCGTGTCTTACATATACCATACATAGTTATTTTTGAGTAACAATATTTAGCTACCACAGCTACCGCAATCGAAGAAACTACAGTCAGTACCACTGCAATCTAGGGAACCAGCTGACTTGTCTGCTAAGAGAATCGAACAAGGAAATCTGCATATTGAAGACTGGAGACTAGGCAATATTCTTTATTCTTCCCAATGCCCAATTCGTATCGAAACATTAAGGAATATTGCATTTGTGCAGAAACCTGAAGGTAAAGCGCCAAATCACCAGAAAGACCGTGGTAGTATGCTCTCGGTAAATGTGAAGATTTGGGAGAAAGACCTTTGACACTACGGGTTGCTGTTATTGGGTCAGGCCCTGCTGGTTCATCTGCCGCAGAAACACTGGCAGCCTCTGGGATTGAAACCTACCTGTTTGAGCGGAAGCTAGACAATGCAAAGCCTTGTGGGGGTGCAATTCCCCTCTGTATGGTGAGTGAATTTGACTTACCACCAGAGATTATCGATCGCCGGGTACGGAAGATGAAAATGATTTCGCCTTCCAATCGTGAGGTAGATATCAATCTGGTAAATGAAGAAGAATATATAGGAATGTGCCGCCGGGAAGTGCTGGATGGCTTTTTGCGCGATCGCGCGGCAAAAGTCGGCGCAAATTTAATTAATGCAACTGTTCATAAACTTGATATACCAGGAAACAATACTGATCCCTATACCATCCATTACGTTGACCATACAGATGGGATATCACAGGGTATTGCCAAAACCCTAAAAGTGGATTTAATAATTGGGGCAGATGGAGCTAATTCTCGCGTTGCTAAAGAAATGGACGCTGGGGATTACAATTATGCGATCGCCTTCCAAGAGCGAATTCGCTTACCCGAAGACAAAATGGCCTATTACAACGACCTCGCCGAAATGTATGTCGGTGATGACGTTTCTACTGACTTCTACGCTTGGGTTTTCCCCAAATATGACCACGTAGCTGTCGGTACTGGCACGATGCACATCAATAAAGCCAGCATCAAACAGTTACAAGCTGGTATCCGCGCTCGTGCTTCCGAGAAACTAGCAGGCGGTAAAATCATCAAAGTAGAAGCACACCCCATTCCTGAACATCCCCGTCCCCGTCGTGTTGTTGGTCGCATCGCTTTGGTGGGAGATGCTGCTGGTTACGTTACTAAGTCCTCTGGTGAAGGTATTTATTTTGCCGCTAAATCTGGGCGGATGTGTGCCGAAACCATTGTAGAAGCATCTAACAGTGGTAGCCGTATTCCTACAGAAGGCGACCTTAAGGTTTACCTGAAGCGTTGGGATAAAAGATATGGACTCACTTACAAGGTGTTGGACATTCTGCAAACCGTGTTCTATCGTTCCGACGCTACCCGCGAGGCGTTTGTGGAAATGTGTGATGACCTAGATGTACAACGGCTAACATTCGATAGCTATTTGTATAAAACGGTTGTTCCAGCTAATCCCATCACCCAATTGAAAATCACTGCCAAAACCATTGGTAGTTTAATTCGGGGTAATGCCCTTGCACCTTAATTGAGTGTAAAGGACTGGGAATTCCAACAAATAAATTACCCAATTTTGTGGGGTGGACATCCTGCACGCTCATCATTCAGAGCGGGCAAGAAGCCCACCCCACAACATATATAGCGGTTCTTATTTGAGTGCGGTACAGACCTAACCCCCAACCCCTTCCCTACTAGCTTTGGGGAGTAAGATTCAAAGCCTCTCTCCTAAAAGGAGAGAGGAATGGAAGTGAGGCCAAAAATGTACTGCACCAAGCGAGAAACGCTATATGTTAGAACTTTTTCTATTTGGAAGTTGCTGTTTCTACAAATTGTCTGTACTTTACGTAAGTGAAAGCTGCTAAATTTAGCGTTTCTCAACTGCATCAAATACAGTTCTTTCGTTTTTGGTTTCGTGCAATTTCTGATAAAACAGATGTTGAACTGAATCTACTGGGGCAAAATAGAAAACATGACGATTGAATCCGATTCCTCTAATCTACCAACCCCAGAACCAGTCACCGAAAACGATTTGCAACCGGATGACTTTGACGATGGTGTAACTGAGAAGAACCTAAGCTCACAAGCACTAGCGACACAACAAGCCCTAGCGGCGATTGGGTCTTTGCAATCTCCGCAACATACAATTGCTTTACAACAAGCCCGTTCTGACTTTCATCAATCCACTAGCAAGCAATTTCAATTTATAGTTAAGCCGAGGGCATTGCTAATTACTCTAATAGCGATCGCCATCACCTTCATTGGAGTTATCCTCAATAACTGGATCGTCGGCATTATCGGAACGCTGATAACTTTGCTGTTATCCCTAGCGATACTATTGCCTTGGTTGCAAAAAGCATTATACGAGTGGTTTTCACCCCAAGAACGCACCCTGTTTGTTGCCATTTTGGGACTAATAGTAGCCATCATCGGCTTGATCAAGTTTACAGGTGTGGGCGATCGCTTGGTACTTTGGGGACGCCAGATTAACTGGGACATTGCTGGAACCCTAGCAGATTGGTTTGGTGCTTTGGGACAAATTCTGATCGCCGTCATCGCCGTTTACGTGGCGTGGCGACAATATGTGATTTCCAAAGACTTGACAATTCAGCAAAACCTGCTGACAGTTCAGCAAAACATAATTACCCAGCAGCAGACAATTGATTCCTATTTCCAAGGTGTTTCAGACTTAGTATTAGATCAAGAAGGATTATTAGAAGATTGGCCTCAAGAGAGAGCGATCGCTGAAGGACGCACGGCGGCAATTTTAAGTAGTGTAGATGGCAGTGGTAAAGCTAAAATTCTCCGCTTTCTCTCACGTTCCAAGTTGCTGTCACCTCTAAAACGCGATCGCCTATTAGGTCGAGCCATTCTCGATGGGAGTGGCGGATATGCAGAAGACCGTATGGAAGGTGTACGTGTCATCGATTTAGGCGTAACATTAGCCGCAGCAGACGTTTCTGATACTGATTTGCGTTGGACTGACCTCAGCGAAGCTAATCTTGTCCGCGCTAATCTGAGTGGTTGTGATTTAGTAAAAGCCAACCTTTCCCGCACAATTTTATATAGTGCTAATCTCACTGGTGCCGACGTAAACGGGATTCGCCTATTCTATGGTGTAGTGGATAAAGCATCACCCCGCAGTCGCACTCATCCACCAAATTATCAAACAGGCGAACACACTGGCGCTGTAGTGGAAAATGCCGATTTCACGAATGTACAGCGTATGTCTGAATCTGCACGTAACTACTGTTGCGCTTGGGGTGGTGAAAAAACCAGAGGTACTATCCCTGGTGGTTGTGAAGGCATTCCTAATAAGTTGGGAAAATAGTTATACCAATATACCAATTTTGGATTACCTTTAATTAATTTGTGTAATTGCCCGCCTTGTAGAGGGATGGGTAATTACGCGAGTCAAAAATTCAACGCCCTGAAAATGCTTTTTGGCAGAGCCGGAATAATCCTTGATCAGTTCCATCAATGCTGTTAAACTTTCCGCTGTAACCAAGCAAAAATTTCTTCAACAGAGAGCGTCAAATTGAAATCTTCTAACACTGGTAATATTTCTTGTCCTGCTAACAAATCTGGCAAAGAATTAGGCTGATAAACTAAAATACAGCGTTCACTTGGATCAATCAACCATCCTAGCTGACTACCATTTCTCAAACAGTGTAAAATATTGCCAGTTACTTTAGTTTGACTTTGAGCAGGGGAAAGTATTTCGATGACCCAAGCGGGTGCAAAATCAATACCACTGCTAATAATTTCGCCGTTTTCGTCCAGTGGTAGTTGATTAGTAGAAATCACAACCACATCAGGAACTACTGAGCGATTACCGCAGGTACAGCGCAATTCAGGAAAAGCTTCATAGTTACTGCCCAACGCATCAATTACTGCAACTAAACGTTTTTGCAATAAACTGTGTTTAGCTCCTCCCATAGGTTTCTGAATTACGTCTCCGTTAATATATTCCCAAGCTGGTGACTCCTCAATGTATGGAAGTTTTAAGAACTCTTCTAGATTCGTGCTTTCTAGAACTCTAATTTTTCCTTGTGTCAATCCAATATTTCTCATAATTTGGTTATAAGTAGTAGAAGATTCATTGATTCAGTTAAAGTGGAAAAAACAATCGCAATTGCACTATTTTTGAGTAACTTCAGTGAGGGCTTCATGGATAACCTCATCGCTAACACCGTGACGCTTCAAGCTAGCAATCAGTGCTGAGATAGTATCACCTTCCAGTCGTTCCAGATCAACTCTTAGCCCTTGCCCAATATAGGCACGAACTAACGGCTGATAGCCAGAAAATCCTAGTAATGGTGCTATTCTTTTTAAATCTTCAATGACATCTTCGGGAATGCGAATTGTAATTGTAGTCATTGGACGATTTTTATCGAGTCGCTTTTTCAGTGCTTCAGCTTTCATAATATTCTCGCTCCTTGCGTGTTGCGTTGTGCGTGCTGAAATGATCCGAATTATTTCGTTTTCACGTTCAATGTAGACGACATACAGAAGATTCCACCGTCTGTCTAAGCCAATAACAGCATCTCTTTCTTCATCATTGCGACTTGCATCAACAACCACTAAAAATTCCATTGCTTAGCTTGAAGTAATTCATCTAGTTTTTGATAATACCCTGATACTACTTCAGTAAAATCTTTAGAAGAAGTATGACTATAAGCTGTAGCGCTAGTAACGACTTCTCTTGCTACTTCCGTTTCATCGTTAGTTTTCTTAGTGTTAGTACTAAAAGATTTTTTCCACATAAAAAGCTTTTTTCTAACCTTGGGCTTTTTACGGGTAGGGCGGTCGCATCATGTCAATAAGTAAAGTCTATTCTCAATAGAGCTAAAAATAATGTCATTAACTCTTGCTTATTGCGAAGAAATTAGGCGATCGCTTTGGGGCTTTAAAAATAATCAAACGCGAAATCCTGATTTTTTCGTTGGTTCTTAAGCTTCGTTGTGATCAAGAGTAATTTAGATGCGTTTGCCCTATTTTTACGGGCTTCTTCTGCTAATTCAGTTGCAATTTCTGTTTTAGCGTCTTCTTCACTATAACCCTGATTTTTTAGTTCAGTTATTAACTCACCAATTTCTTGAGCAATTTCTGAAAAATCCTGATTTATGTTAATAACATCTCCATATATCTCAATTTGATCGTCATTAATATTTGCGTTATAATTACCTCCTTCTGTATAGATATTGCAAGGTTCATTTGTCTCATCATCTACTGAGCTTTCATCTAAACTGTTTTGCTTATTCCTAACTCTTAAAATATATAAATAGAAACCTAATCCAAATATGAGTATAGCTAGCCCGCCGAAAAAAATAGCAAAAATCATCTAATAGTTTGCTAAAACATAATCAATGATTTTTTTTGATAAATTAAGAATCGTTAGGTATACAGCCCTAACTAAAGCTATGCTAAACAAGAAAAAGCCTGCGTCAGCAGGCTTTTTCTTGTGATGTTATTAAATGAGTGGGTGAGCAAGAAAAGCCACCGCTATGAATTATCGTTTCGCTAACTTCTTCGACATCTTCCGCAGACGAATCGACTGAGGTGTAACTTCCACCAATTCATCGGGGCCAATATATTCCAAAGCACGTTCTAGACTCATGTCTATCGGCGCTTGCAGTTGCACTAGTTCATCGCCACCAGCAGCCCGGTGGTTGGTTAACTGCTTAGTCTTACAGATATTTAGTTCCAAATCTTGGGAACGATTGTGTTCTCCCACGATCATGCCTCTGTAAACCTTTGTGCCAGGAGTAATAAAGAATGCTCCTCTATCTTCGGCGTTTCTCATGGCGTAGAAGGTAGAAACACCCTCTTCAAAGGAGATTAAAACGCCTTTGTTACGGGCTTCAATGTCGCCACTGAGTGGACGGTAGTCTAAGAAGCTGTGGTTCATGATGCCTTCGCCACGAGTCATCCGCATGAATTCACCCCGGAAACCAATCAAACCACGGGCGGGAATGACAAACTCTAACTGGGTGCGATCGCCACTACCTGGTTGCATATCTTGCATTTCGCCTTTGCGTTGTCCCAGGCGTTCAATACAGCTACCCACGCCATCAGCAGGAATGTCTAACACCAAGAGTTCGTAAGGTTCGCAAGGTTGACCGTTGATTTCGCGGTAAATTACCTGTGGCTGAGATACCTGAAACTCGAAGCCTTCCCGACGCATGGTTTCAATTAAGATACCCAAGTGGAGTTCTCCACGACCGGAAACGAGGAATTTATCGGGAGAATCGGTTTCTTCGACACGCAAAGCAACGTTGGTTTCGAGTTCGCGGAATAGGCGATCGCGTACTTGTCTTGATGTCACCAACTTGCCTTCTTGACCTGCAAAGGGCGAATCATTTACCCAGAAGGCCATTTGCAACGTTGGTTCATCCACTTTAATTAGTGGTAAAGCTTGCGGTTCATTAGGGTCAGTAATCGTTTCCCCAATATAAGCATCAGCAAAACCAGCCACCGCCACAATATAACCTGCGGTTGCTTCTTCCATCTCTACGCGCTTCAGTCCATCAAAGCCCATCAATTTGGTAATTTTACCCTTGACAATGGTGCCATTTTCTGTAACTAAAGCTGCTTGTTGTCCTGAGCGGATAGTACCGTTGTGAATTCTGCCAATGACAATCCGTCCCAGATATTCAGAATAATCTAGGGTTGTAACTTGCAATTGCAGAGGCTTATTGCTGTCGCCTACTGGTGGTGGAACGTGTTGCAGAATCGCGTTAAACAGGGGTTGCATATCTACCGATTCTGCTTCCAAGCTTTCTTTGGCGAAACCTCCCATACCGGAGGCAAACAGATAGGTAAAATCACACTGGTCTTCATCTGCTCCTAATTCCAAAAACAGATCCAAAACTTTATCAACAGCAACGTGGGGGTCAGTTTGTCCACGATCAATTTTGTTGATTACAACGATGGGGCGCAGCCCTTTTTCCAAAGCTTTTTTCAGAACAAAGCGCGTTTGGGGCATGGGGCCTTCATTGGCATCGACAATCAGCAGACATCCATCAACCATGCCGAGTACGCGTTCGACTTCACCACCAAAGTCAGCGTGTCCAGGAGTATCAACAATATTGATTAGTGTTTCTTTGTAGCGAACCGCCGTATTTTTGGACAGGATAGTAATACCCCGTTCCCGTTCTAGGGCGTTGGAGTCCATAACGCAATCCGGAACGTCTTCGCCTTCGCGGAAAATGCCGGATTGTTTGAGGAGTGCGTCAACCAGCGTGGTTTTGCCGTGGTCAACGTGGGCGATAATGGCGACGTTGCGAATTGGGAGCGTCATAGAAACTTTTGGTGAACTCTAGAGGGTGTTTATAAGATTTACATTTGAATGCTAGGCTGTTTTAACAGAATTGGGTATGATCAGCAAATTCTGTAAAGAACCTTTAACAATTCTAGCGTAATCGTCACAATAGCGGGGAGTTTTGTAAATACCACAATGGAGATATGTGGTAATTACCGCGTTGATAGGATAAAAAAAGCTTTTGTTACAAACAGGTGTGGAGTGAAGGACGGTATCGCTTTTGAGAATTGCACCTAATTAGTTGAGATACTTTGCTTTGGTGATAAAGGCGATCGCACCCTTCCTGATATATAAAGTAACCTGATTTTACAATTGCGATCGCAATACCTTGTTTTTCCTTAAAAGTAGTTTTATTTCTCAGATGATTAAGCTGTTACGCATTTAACTTGAACATTTACATGAAGGCTGAGGACTGATAACTGATGACTGATAACCATCAACAGTTAACAGTTAACGACCGTAAAGAGTGTTTATACAATTTAGGCGCACATCAGCTTAATATTAAGCTCGATCATGCCCCTACAATTAAGTCTTTTCTGTTTCTGGCTTTTCCTAAACTAAAAGATGGATGAGTTACATTAATTCCCTTTATATTGGCTACAGATGTTAAATTTGGAGAAAAAGCTCAACTTTTAACCGAATATCGGGTAAAATCAATCTGAATCGCATCGTTCCATAATAATTCATGTAGAGACTTTACAGTGCAACATCTCTACTGACAATTTAAGGTATATTTTATTTAAAAACCAATAAAATGACAGCGATAATAATATGGTCTGCTGCCTAAATCCCAATTGCGAGAATCCCCAAAATCCTGACGGGACAAATTACTGCCTCAGTTGCGGGACACAGTTAGTATCGCTACTGAGAAATCGTTACCGCATAACCGCACCATTAGGGAGAGGAGGGTTTGCACGCACATATGTGGCAGAGGATATAGATAAGCTAAATGAACGATGTGTTGTTAAGCAACTGGTTCTCAGTGAATTTTATCTCAGTCACGGTACTAAGGCACATCAAAAAGCAACTGAATTGTTTGAGCGAGAGGCCAAACGTCTACAAGAACTAGGGGAACATCTGCAAATTCCCAATTTATATGCATATTTTAAAGAAGGTGAATATCTGTATTTAGTGCAGCAGTTTATTGAAGGTCAAAATCTGTTGCAGGAGTTAAAGCAGCACGGAGTTTTTGATGAAAGTAAAATTCGATCTTTTTTAAATGATTTATTATCTGTGCTGATAGCCATACATCAACAGGAAATAATTCACCGAGATATTAAGCCAGAAAATATTATTCGTCGTCAGATTGATCACAAGTTAGTACTAATTGATTTTGGGGTTTCTAAGCAAAAGGCGGAAATTTCAAACACTGCACTTGGGACAATTATTGGTTCATTAGGTTATGCACCAATTGAGCAAATGCAATTAGGTAAAGTTTTTCCTTCCAGTGATCTGTACAGTTTAGGGATAACTTGCTTTCATTTGCTAACAAATATTTCTCCTTCAAATTTCTGGCTTAAACAAGGATATAGTTGGACTTCTAGTTGGCGACAGTATTTGATACAACCCATAAGTCAAGAATTAGAATTGATTCTGGATAAGTTACTCCAAGAAAATCATCAGCAGCGTTATCAGTCTGCACAGGCTGTATTACGAGACTTAAATAATCTACCAAAATTAAAGCAGACATTACCTGCTACATTCATTTCGCCTTCTCAATTATTAGAAGCACAACCACTTCAACAACCAACAACTCGATATTTACCGCAATTATTTAATAGTAAATTATTTTCTGGAGCAATAATTACTAGCTCAGGTAGTTCTTTTTTAGCGATCGCACTTACCAGTTTTCTCGGAACTACTTGGATTAGCTCTGGATTATGGTTGCTAGTTTTAGGGGGGTTAGTCTTTATTCAATCCCGTTCGATTATGGAAAAAAGTTATTTAATTGTAATTGCCATAATAGCAAATCTACTAATTATATTGACTTTTCAAAATTTGTTATCTAATAACCTTTTACAATCTGGTATAAAGGGACTGTTACTTGTAGTATTACTAGTTACTCTTGCAGGCCTATTGACAGTTATTCTTCTCGGAGTATGGGAAATAATAAACAAACTTACTTCTAAATATTTTTAAATTTTTAGTTGCGGTAAATTTTAATTAAATCTTGGTTTTTGATAAGTTATATATAATTTGGAGAATTTATTGATGACAAACAAAAAAGAAAACTTGAGGCTGCTTATTTCTCTGGGGCTAGCTGGAATAATGGTAGCAGCTATTTTGTGGTTCATTAACCAACTTTCTTCTACTATCATACCATCACCTAACCCTACATCAACTTTATATTCACTACCAAATAAGCCTTCATTCATGAATTTGGGCACAAAGATTTTGGTGAAAGTACAAGCATACCCTGAAAAAAAAGATGGAGTTAAAGCTTTTGGTGAAAACGATTTCACTACTGCGGTGGAAAAATTTACCGCGTCTTTGAAAAATAATCCCAATGATCCGGAAACTTTAATTTATTTAAATAATGCCAAAATTGCCCAAGAGAACTCAGAAGCTCTAAAAGTTGCTATCATCGCACCAATTAACTTCGATATTAATTTAGCACAAGAAATTTTGCGTGGTGTAGCTCAAGCTCAAAATGAAGTTAATAATCAAGGCGGAATTAATGGTAAGAAATTGCAAGTTTTGATTGCAAGCTTTGAGAATCGAAAAGATTCAGGACTACTAGATGATGAATTAGTTCAAGACAAGAGCCTTGTAGCCGCAGTGGGTGTTAGGACTAATCCAAAAATTTATAATGAGAAAGGTTTAGTGTTAGTCTTTCCTGTAGAGCGTCCAAGTCAAGCTGAAAATAGAGAAAAATCTGAGCAAACAGTAATTAGTCAGCTTAATACTCCTAAAAATAATTACTTATTTCATGTAAATCCACCATATAGCAATTTAGTAGATATTCATGCTAGATACATTGCTCTACAATCAAGAAATATTGCTATTTGTGGCGATGTTCCTAGCTCAACAAGTAATTCAACTTCCTCATCTAATCAGAATCTTGTAAAACAGTACACTCAAGCTATCCAAGACTATGGAAGGACAGTTATTAGCACGCCTTGTAATTTGTCAGATACAAATTTTGACTATAGAGCTTTTGTCAAGAAAGCCATAGAAGCAGAAAATGCTAGTGGCTTTTTACTAGTACCTTCAATCGACAATATACCTTTTGCCACCAAAGTAGCACAAGAGGTTGGAAATAGAAAACTACTCTTTGCTTCTGAAATTATGTACAGTCCAAAAACTTTAAACAATGGCAAGGATCTGGAAGGAATGGTACTACCTGTGTATTGGCATCGTGATGCTAATAAAGATAACCCATTTGCAAAAACATTTGCCAAAGATGCCTCCAAGCTTTGGAAGGGTGACGTAAATCAAAGAACAGCAGGAGCTTATGATGCAATGCAAGTAATTATCGCTGGCTTGAAACAAGACAACACCCGCGAGAGATTACAAAAAGTACTGTCTAATCCTAATTTTTCAACTTCTGGAGTTACAGGAACGATTAAGTTTTCGCCTTCAGGTGAGCGCCAAGGAGAAGCTTTACTAGTCAAAATTGAGCGTTGTGAGGGTTGTTCTAACACTGGCTACCATTTTACCCTCTTGAATAAGAATTAATTTTTTGAGATTGATTGTCATCCCAAAGACATACTTTTTTGCAGAGGGGTAATCTATTCAAGTTGAAGGTAATGCTGAATAGGTTGCCCTGATTACTAACTATGAATAAATAAAAGCGATCGCTCTCATTCATCTTTATATTTTCACAAAGCCAAACTTGATGTTTTTCTACCCTGAGTTGTGAACCAATCGCTCAAAAGAAAGATGAAATACCCCAAATGTCTATGTCAATCTTATATCAAGTAATAATTATGAACACTTTGCCGAAGGAGAACTACGGATGGTAGCTACTTTAGATGATACGAAACGCAATGCTATTGCTATAAAATTGGCAAGTCTTAAAGCACTCCAACAGTTGGTTATCGAAAATGAGCAATCGCTTTTGAGCCAAGGACTTGATGCTGAGATTGCTGATCGTATCCGGAACTTCCTCAATGATGACGAGAAAAATCTTGGCGTTCTGGAAACTGTAATTGGTCAGTACGGCATTCAGGCTGAACCCAAAAAAAATGTTACCGAATTCATTGAGAAAGCTCGTGAATTGTTCAAGGGTTCTGAGTTAAGCCTGTATGAAAAAGTATCTCAGCATGAATTGCTGAAACATCAACTCGTAATGAGTGGCTTGATAGTTCACAAGGCTGCTCAAAAAGTTGGTGCTGACGTTTTGTTAGCGATCGGGCCTTTGAATACCATTAACTTTGAGAACCGCGCTCACCAAGAACAACTCAAAGGTGTTTTGGAAATTCTGGGTGTCCGTGAACTCACTGGACAAGATGCAGATCAAGGAATTTGGGCACGTGTTCAAGACGCTATGGCCGCAGTCAGTGGTGTGGTAGGTAGTGCTGTTACCCAAACCAGTGACAAAAGCGATCTGAATATCCAGGATGTCATCCGCCTCGATCACAACAAGGTAAATACTTTATTTACCGAACTCCTGCAAAGCGACAATCCACAGAAAATCCAAGAGTACTTTGGTCAAATTTACAAGGATCTAAGCGCTCACGCTGAAGCAGAAGAAGAAGTAGTTTATCCAAGAGTACGTCCTTTCTACGGTCAAGATAACACCCAAGAATTGTTTGACGAACAAGCTGAAATGAAGCGGGTGTTAGAGCAAATCAAGGCTGTCAATCCTTCTTCACCCGAATTCAAAGATCAAATTAGACAGCTTATGGAAGCTGTTGGCGACCACATTCGTCAAGAAGAAAGCACAATGTTTGCTGCCATTCGCAACAACTTGAGTACTGAGCAAACCGAGCAACTGGCTACTGAATTCAAAGCCGCTAAGACCCGAATTCAAGAGAAATTGGGCGTTGTTAGCGAATCCAATGCCTAAGATGCTTTCGAGCTTTCTATAATCTGCTAACAAAGGTTAGTTAAGCAAAAACTCCTAGCACATCAATGCTGGGAGTTTTTGTTTGTTTAAAAATTTTGCTGACAGTATTTATAAGCGGCATAAGCCATAGTTACAACCCCGGTGATAATGGCAGATTCATCGACTTCAAATTGGGGATGGTGTAATGGGTAGTTAATGATTCTTTCTTTGTAGCCTACGCCCAAGCGAAACATGGAACCAGGGACGTGTTCCAAATACATAGAAAAATCTTCAGCACCAAGGGAGGGCTCGGGTAAAACTTGAACGCGATCGCTACTCCAAGCTTCTTCTGCGGCTGATTGCAATAATTGCGTCAAAACGTAATCATTTTGAACGCTGGGTACGCCCTGGCGATAATTGACTTGATACTTTGCCCCGTAAGTATGGCAGACATTAGATACAATATTTTCAATCCAGTTCGGGAGATGGGCACGGGTTTCGGGATGGAGCGATCGCACGGTTCCCAATAATTGCACTTTATCAGCAATCACATTTGGCGCTCTGCCACCGTTAATTTTCCCTATGCTCAATACTACAGGACGCAAAGGATTCTGCGTCCGGCTGATGGCTTGTTGCATTGCAGTAATCACTTGGGAAGCAATCCAAATCGCATCAATCGCCTCATGGGGACGCGCCCCGTGCCCAGATTCTCCCATAATCAGAATCTCTAAATCATCAGCAGCGGCTGTCAAAGCCCCGTAACGCACCCCAATAGATCCTGCGGGGATAGAAGGGAAAACATGAACCCCTAACACAGCCGAGACGTTTTCCATCGCCCCATCTTTCATCATCCAGCTTGCGCCTTGAGCAATTTCCTCGGCTGGCTGAAATAAAAACCGCACTTTTCCACCCAACTCTTCTGCCACTTGGGACAGAACCATCGCTGTTCCTAACCCCACGGTGGTATGGACATCATGACCACAAGCGTGCATAATCCCCTCTGCACGAGAGGCATATTCCAAATTAGTGCCCTCTTGAATTGGCAAGGCATCCATATCTGTGCGAATTGCCAATAAACGCTCATTTTGGCCCGTGCCTTGCAATTCCCCAATTACGCCCGTTTTGCCAACTCCTTCTTGTACGTGCAGACCACTGGAAGATAAAACACCAGCCACGAAAGCTGCTGTTTGGTACTCCTGACCGCTTAGTTCTGGGTGAGAGTGAATGTGGCGACGAATTTCAATTAAGCGGGGTGCTAGTTTTGTTGCTAAGTCTTTAATCCGGGTAAGCATCGATTCAATTAATCCCTAGGCTTTTTTCCCATGATAAAGAACTGTTAACAAACAAAATGCTCTTTGCCAATAAGGATAGGTCAAGGAAGAGGTAGGGAGAGCAGGGAGGCAGGGGAAGAAAAACTATTAATTATTGATCCATGCCCCACGCCCCATGCCCTATACCCTAATTCAAACCTGGTTATTTTGTATAGCAGATTGTGCCTAGAGTGTTTTCGGGTTGAAACTCGTTACATTCTCTGGGATTTTGACGCTCTAATGACCAGTCATAAGGCTTGTCAGAGGTGACGACACCATTAGCCTGAGTTGTTAGCCGGAAGTTAGCCCCCCGAAAATTGGTAAACTGCAATTTCGCATCTTTTAAGTTTGCTGCTTCCAAATTAGCGCTGATGAAACCCGCATAAGACAAATCGGCATTTTCCAGAGATGCTGATTTCAAATTTGCACCTGTTAAGGAAGCACCACTGAGATTGACCGAATTTAAAACCGCACCTTCTAAATTTGCACCAGTAAGATCGGCATTCGTAAGATTAGCTTGAGATAATGTAGCACCACTCAAGTCAGCACCTCGCAAATTTACTCCAGTTAGATTCAGTTGAGTTAGGTCAGCACCACTCAAATTACACCGGGGACAGGCATTTGTTGCCTTCAACTGATCCAAATCTAGCTGATTTAATCCAAGGGCTTGCTCTGCAAACCCGAAACAAGCTAACAGTGCGACGGTAGCGACAATCTTGAGTTTCATATTTTTTACAGATATCCACAAAAATGGTAGGTGACGCATATTGCGTACTGCCATACTTACATATACCGCCTCTCTAAGGAAGAACAGGGATGAAGCATTGATTAAGAAGCTGTAAAAATACTATAAATTCTAATGGTAAGACTACCCAAACTGAAATCTAGGCTATAGAATCGAGTCGTAAGGAACTATACCGAATCTCTTATAGACTACCATATATGTGATCCCCCTAGCTCGATGAAAAACACGACTAGGGGGATCTTGTTTTTGCTCAAGGTCATCTCCAGATCGTTTACCAAGTTTGAAGGGTGCGGTTTCAATATTGATGCGTTACTGTTGACCACAGATGGCAGCTAATGCAAGGCTATAAGAGTAGATTAGACTATCAGATACCGCTCATGGCAGCGTACCCATTTATTGAAGCTACTCCAGAATCACTACCATTGCCCTATTATTTTATCTCAGAAAATTAATTAATTTTGTTATTTAAAAATTAGCTGACGGACAGTAAATAAGGCTGAATAAAGGTTTAATTTTTAATTTGGCTTGGTTATTTGTACAAAAATTATTAATTTACCTGAAAAAGCTTAAACAAGATGCCAGCATTTCAGAAATTTGATTGCTATATTAGATTAAATAACTATTCTGGCAAGGATTGAAAAGCTGTGAGGGATGATTTACAAGGCTTGGAGATTAGTCAGTATGAACTACAAAACCTGACTAGTTTACCTGTCAATAATCAACTTTTAATCATTACAAATCCTCTAAAAAAATTAGCAAAGCTATACATCCAAAAACTTAAAAGTTCTGAAGGCGCAACTGTAATTTTTATTGGATTTGCTACATTTGTTTTTGGTTATCTTTTATTTGATATACTTATAAAATTATTTGTAGCATGGATAATAATCCCATCCTGGGTATTATTAATTATCTTAGGGCTGTGGGTTAGCGGTTTGACACAGATTATTTTATATTTAGTATGGAAAAGCAAAAGCAAAATTGTCAAACTTAATATGACAAATTCTCTGCAAATCCTGTTAAGCGATGTTGAAAGATATAATACTGTTATTAGAGCTATTGATATCAATGATCAGATAGAAGAAGCTGGTAATCCAGAAGTGCTTATAAAGGAAAGAGCGAGTGTGATCGAAGCGTTAAAACTCACTAAATCGGATTTAGTTCGCGCTTTGAAAACAGAAAGAATTTTGAGAGAGAATAAGAGCTTTATCCTCAGTAATACAGAGCTATTTGTCAACAATTTAGCAACTTTAACAGCCATGCAAGTAAATGAACAGGCTACTGAGCATGGAAGATTACTCAATGAAGCATTACAGATTGCATTAGATGTGCAACACGAAATGAAAAGATTACAGACTCAGCGTTAAAACTGATACTTATGCAATGTGTGTAAAAGACGTGAGTTGGAGAGAGCGTAGATGCTCCCTAGTAAGCCCGTAGACGTTGCTGGGTGGATTGGCTTCCACTTTACTCGTCAGATATTCTCAATGGCTTTTTCCATAATCCTTCCCACGGTTGCGATCCCCGGTCTAACATAAAGAATATTCGTAAAGCGATCGCTTATCCACATGGACTGGAAAGAAGTCAGAGGCAACTGGGTAATCATTCCCCGAAATCCCACAGGTATCATCCATTTTTTAGGAGGTGCATTTGTCGCCACTGCACCGCACATCACTTATCGCTGGTTACTTGAGCAACTGGCAAGTAAAGGTTATGTTGTAATTGCTACGCCTTTTGTCAACACCTTGGATCATACTGCGATCGCAAAATCTGTGCTACTAAACTTTGATCGCACCCTCGAACGCCTACACGATTCTGGGGCATTACGCAAGCTTTACTACCCCATCTACGGCATTGGGCACAGTATGGGCTGTAAACTTCACTTGCTGATTGGTAGTCTCTTTAAAGTAGAACGCGCAGGCAACATTTTAATATCCTTCAACAACTACGCTGCTAAAGAAGCTATCCCCTTAGTAGAACAATTTAATTCTACTTTGAAAATCGAGTTTACCCCCTCACCATTAGAAACCAACCAGCTTGTCCAAGAGCGTTATAACATCAGGCGCAATTTATTAATAAAATTTAGCAATGACACCATTGACCAATCCGCAGCTTTAACCAAAATCTTACAAGAGCGCTTTGATGAGATGGTGACAACACAAACGTTACCAGGAACTCACACAACACCTCTAGGTCAAGACATTAAATGGCAAACTGGAACATCTTTCACCCCCTTTGATGCTTTAGGGCAATGGTTCAAACAAGAAGCATACCGCGACTTGAACCAGCTAAAAAATACCATCCTCTTGTGGATGAACCCTGTTGCACCCCCATAATGTTTTATGACTCTTAAAAAATCCTGAATTCGACGAAAAAATAAAAATGAGTTAGTAGTATTTATTTGTTAAGACTACTAACTCATTAGCCCATATTCTCTTTTTATTATCTATTTTTACAGAATTTATTAATTAGTGTTTACTAAAACTTTTTATGTTTCAAATATTAATAATTGATGATGATTATTCCATAAAAACGCTTCTGAAAAGGATGTTGGAAAAACAGGGTTATGAGGTAGTTACTGCCAGTAGCGGTGAGGAAGGCATAGAAAAGGCACTGGCTTACCGCCCAGCACTAATTATTTGTGATTGGATCATGCCTGGGTTGACTGGTCTAGAAGTCTGCCACCACATTAAGACAGATCCTAAATTTTATACCACATTTTTTATTTTATTAACATCTTTAGATTCCGTTGCCGATTGCGTCAAAGGTCTAGATGCTGGTGCTGATGATTTTATCTCTAAACCTATCGAGCATAACGAATTACAAGCACGGGTAAGAGCTGGATTACGTCTGCATCAGTTGAGTAGAGATTTGCAGGCTCAAAAGTTGCTCTTAGAATCAGAAATGTCAGAAGCCGCAGAATATGTGCGATCGCTACTGCCTTTTCCCATGACTGAACCCTTCAATATAAATTTCCGATTCATTCCTTCACGGCAACTCGGCGGTGACTGTTTTGATTACTATTGGCTCGATGATAATTATTTGGCAATTTACTTACTTGATACTGCCGGACATGGACTCAAAGCTACTCTTCCCTCTATTTCAGTGCTGAACCTGCTGCGTTCCCGTGCGCTCAAAAGCCTAAATTATTATCAACCTAGCGATGTGTTGAAGGCTTTGAATGATACCTTTCAGATGAATTATCAAAATGACAAATACTTTACAATTTGGTACGGAGTTTACAACCTAACCAACCGCCAGCTAGTTTATGCTAGCGCAGGTCATCCACCAGCAATTTTAGTAACTGGTATATCTCCAAGAAAATCTGAAGTTAAACTCTTGAAAACTCCCGGTATGCCAGTTGGGATGTTTCCAGAAGCAAAATATGTTGATGGATTTTGCAATATTGAAGAATTTAGTACTCTTTATATTTTTAGTGATGGTGCTTATGAAATCACTAAATCAGATGGCACACTTTGGAGTTTTGATGCTTTTATTCAGCTACTTGTTAGCTTACAACATCCTGTTGATTGCCAACTTGATCACATACTGAGTTATTTAATAGCTCTGAACTCCAAAGATGCTTTTGATGATGATTTATCTATTTTGCAAATGAACTTTGATTAATTAAGTCTTTGAGACTAATACCTGATTAAATGCCTCTTGGCTAGGAAATATTTCAAATACTTTATCCATATTAGTTAGTTCAAATAATATCCTGACTTGTTCATTAATTGAGCAGAGAAAAAGCTGACTATCCGCGGCCCGTAAAGTTTTGAAAGCTAATACTAAAGCTCCCAAACCTGAACTATCCATAAATGTAACATCTTGAAAATCAACTAACACAATTTTTGTGCCATCTTCTAAAGTTTCAGTAATATTTTGTCGGAGGTTTTGTGAAGTTGTGGCATTTAAATTACCACTGAGCTTGATAACTTTTACTTGTTCTTTCATAATTATGTCACACTGAATTTTTGTAAAAAATGCTCTGATTTTGCTATTATATACCCATACTATAAAATTTAAAAATCCTTACAAGTAAAAATTATAGTTTCTTACTAAGTAATTATTGATAATTAATATCAAAGAAAATAAAATAAACTATAAATATTTTGTGTTAGTGTTTATTCTATTATTTAACTAAAAATTACATAATTACTAGTAAATAGCAAAGTAAAAATAACCAAAATACGTATTATCTTTGGAGTTAAATTATTGAACTACAGGAATTCGCTTGGATTTCTGTTCACGCAGCGTGGCGTAGTCAGACTTATTTGTGTGGTGCGCGTTCGCGTCTCTGAAAGAGAAGCCTCTCTGCAAAGAGAAACGTCTCGCAGAGAAGCGCAGCGCACGATAGGCGTGGAGTAGGAAGTAGGAAATAGGAAATAAAAAAGCAGACTTTTTGAGTTGTACAAAGTTTTTTCAAAGATCAAATATGAGTTCTATACAAGCAAAAGTTCCAGCTTTTCATATTATTTGCAAAACTGAAATTCGTCCAATCAGCATTATTAAAATAGTCATCGTTGGCGGGTGAAAATTTTTAATATCAAGCAATTGCAAAAAAGTGAGCTTTAGGGGCGTTAGAGGAAAGCAAAAAATTGCCTCCTAACTCCCTCAAACAGGACTTACTTTTGCTCGATAAAGTAGCTTATCACCTTGAAGGTAGCCAGTGTAGCGCACCTTCACTATTGCTCCAGGTTGTGAAGTTCCCTCCATTAATTGGTGTAGTTGGGGATCATAAGGTAATTCTGCTCCCACGGGTGCGATCGCTTCCACTCCCCACGCTTGTAAAAGCTTTTCTAGGGGTTTTTGCACCAACGGTACTATTTTGACTGCTGCTAGCTGAGGATTCTCCTGTGCTTTCTGTGCTGCTGTTGGCCATTGCAATAATAAAGACTCCAGCAATTGCAAACTCGACTGCTGGAGTTCTTGTAGTACTATCTCTCGCTGCTGTTCTATTTGTTGCTGCGATCGCTGGTACTCTTTTCTTAAATCTGTAATTTCTTCTAATAATTTCTGAGTGGGCGGCGCTTTCTCTTTTAAGAACTCTACAGTTGAAAAAGTTGCGATTAATTCATTCAATGAAATTTGTAACACTGGCGACAGCTTGAGCAGTACATCTAGGCGCATCTGCTCTAGCTTGCCTTGGCGTAACCGCAAAAGTTGACGCTCTGATACGCCAGCAGTGCGACTCAGTACTTTAAAACTAGAAATACCCGCCTGTTGCATTAAATCTTGCAACTTTTGGGAATTGGGCATTGGGCATTGGGAATTGGGCATTGGGAATTGGGAATTGGGAATTGGGCATTGGGAATTGGTGATTAAGTTTATTCACTATTCGCTATTCCCTATGCCCCATCCCTATTCTTCCAGTAAACTTCTCAACATCCAAGCTGTCTTTTCGTGTACTTGCATCCGCTGAGTTAATAAATCGGCGGTGGGTTCGTCGTTAACTTCCTCTAGCACAGGAAAAATAGACCGTGCAGTTCGGACTACGGCTTCTTGTCCTTCCACTAGTAAACCGATCATTTCCACAGCTTTAGGAACCCCGGGAGTTTCTGGAATCGAACTCAGTTTGGCATATTCGCTGTAGGTTCCCGGTGCGGGATAGCCAAGCGCTCTAATTCTCTCAGCTATTAAATCAACTGCTAAAGCTAATTCTGTATACTGGGTTTCAAACATCAAATGCAATGTTTGGAACATCGGCCCCGTTACATTCCAATGGAAGTTATGAGTCTTCAGATAAAGTGTATAAGTGTCAGCCAACAGCCGAGATAAACCCTCGGCAATTTTAGCCCTACTCACCTCGTCAATGCCTATATTTACATTATTGACTGTTACTTTCGATGACATAATTTTCTCCTAATTAGGTTATATGTAATTGGGGATTGGGAATTGAAAAGAGGCAGAGGGGCGGGGGGCAGGGGGCAAAAAGAAAATTCTTCTCCCTTGCTCCCTGCTCCCCACTCCCTACTCCTTACTCTCATTCTCTATGCCAAGTGCATCTTTAAGACACTGCGAGGTGCTTTACGGACTCTGGCTAATACGGTTTCTTTGCCTAAACGCTGGCAAGCCTCATACCGATGGCAACCAGAAAAGCCATAATATTGTCCATCTACTTCTAGGACATCAATAGGTTCCTGCTGCCCAATCTCCGCAATCGATTCCATTAAGGCTTGTACTTTATTGGGATCGTTTGCACGGGGCAATGGCCGTTTTATTTGATTTAATGGAATTTCTTGGACTCTAACCATAAGGAGTTTATCCAACTAGTTCTATTTTGTGTCTCTAAATAAATCATAGTCGTTATGACTTTGTTTAGCAACTAGTATTTGGGGCAAAACTGGTAATGGTATCATTGGAGCACTCATGCGACAAAAAAACCGCGCTACAAAGCAATTAGAAAATCAGCTCCAACACTACATTAAGGGGCAAAAGACGCTCGAATACTTGCTAACGCTTCGCTATCAGGTAGCCATGAAATTTTCGTTTTGGCGTTTTTCCCACACTGTGCTGGCCGCATTTTGTCTATTGGGACTGAGTGCTGCATCAGGGCCTGAGAGTAACATCCAGGATATGGAGTTGAAAATTGGGATTGTGCAGCGATTTGGCTCACAACCTACAGCCAAGCTGCAACTCGAACCCACAAAAGGCGATCACTTAAAGCTAAAATTTAAAGCGGGCAACAAGCAACAAACCCTAGTTACCAAGAACCCTATAAAGCTGGAAACAGTCATGCAGGCTTTACCTCAGCCAACGGTTGAGGAAGTGGTAGTTTTGGGCACATTTCGCACCTTTGAAACTGCGGAAGACAGTGCTAATAAATGGCGTTCTCAGGGAATAGAAGTGGAAATAGCCCAGCCAGAACGCTGGCAGGTTTGGGCAAAACGAGATATTTATAGCACTCCTTTACTGCGACGCTTACTGTTGCAAAACATCCAAGCTTCTACCAAAGAAAAAGTATATCTTGATACTAAAATTTTAAAACAAGTGCCGCGAGTTAGTTGGGTGGTGGATGATAACCGCTATAGCCCGAATGATTTGGAAATTAGCACTGATAAAAACTTGATTCGGGTGAATAAAAGCGAAAAGCCAGAAAATGCTCGTCTTTACGCTGGGCGACTAAATTTGCAGCCAAACGCTTACGGCACATACACTCTCGTTAACCAAGTACCTTTAGAAACTTATTTGCGTGGGGTTGTCCCTTACGAAATAGGGACTAATGCACCAACAGCAGCGCTGGAAGCTCAGGCAATTCTCGCTCGGACTTATGCTTTAAGAAATTTACGCAGGTTCGCCGCAGATAACTATCAGTTGTGTGCTGATACTCACTGTCAAGTTTATTATGGGCTGAATGGGGCGGCTGCTAAAACAGACCAAGCGATCGCCTCAACCAGGGGTAAGGTAGTAACCTATAAAAACGAACTAGTAGATGCTCTTTATTCTTCCACCACTGGCGGCGTTACTGCTTCCTTCAGTGATGTCTGGAATGGCGATGATCGTCCCTATCTGCGCCCTGTACTGGATGCTGCAACTAATTTTTGGAACTTGTCTAAGCAGAGTTTAGCAGATGAAAAGAATTTCCAAAAATTTATTAATATGCAACAAGGATTTAATGAAAGCAAGTGGGATATGTTTCGTTGGCACAAGGAAACCTCTTTAGAGGATATTACCAAGGACTTGCAGAAATTTTTGCAGGTGAAAAACAGTCCCCACGCCAAATTTAAGACAATTCAGGCTATGGCAGTAGTAAAGCGAAGCCAGAGTGGACGCATCCTTGAACTTGCCGTTAAAACTGATAACAGTACCTTTGTTCTCCAGAAAGACGAAGTTCGTAGTGCCTTTGCTGCTCCTACAAGTACGCTATTTTACATAGAACCCCTAAACAAAGGAAAACTTGAACTGTGGGGATACGCCTTTATTGGTGGTGGATTAGGCCATGGAGTTGGCTTGAGTCAAACTGGCGCTCAAAATTTAGCTAAATTAGGTTGGTCAAGTCCAAAAATTCTCCAATTCTACTATCCTGGTACTCAGATCCAGACTCTCAGCAAAGAGACTAAACTTTGAGCTAATCAATATTTAAGGTGTATCTATCTTCAGTTAAGAATCGGGAGTCAACAAAAAGCCAAGGGGAAGCAGCGAGGTCTTCTTCCAACGCAAAGTAGCGTGTCGTAAGAAACTGGTGTGTTTTCCCCCTGCCACGACCGTCGCAGTGGGGAAACTCCATGATCAAAAAATCAAGCAGGAACACAAAATTTCCTGTGTTCTTGCTCAACATGAAATTAGGCTTTTTGTCAAAGTCGCTTTATAGACACTGCATTGAAAGAGCATTGACACTATATGCGGTGCTTCTATTTTTTCAACGTTAGTAACTCTTGCAAGAGATTTATTGTTGAAGGACTTAACTCTTAGTAGAGTTCTTCTTCTTTATGAGTTTCGATTGTCAGGTCAGAGGTAGGGTAAGCGACACAGGTCAGTACATATCCAGCTTCTATTTGATCGTCATCTAAGAATGACTGGTCACCCTGATCAACAGTACCCTTTACGAGTTTACCTGCACAGGTCGAGCAAGCACCAGCGCGGCAAGAATAGGGTAGGTCAAGACCAGCTTCTTCGGCAGCGTCTAGAATATAAGTATCGTCATCAACGTCAAGGGTTGTGTTCAGTCCTTCGGCCTCGTTGATTAGCGTTACTTTATAACTTGGCATTGAGTAATCCTCTCTTTTGCAAACGGTAGTATAAGTTATCTTTAGGCAAAGGTCACGGCTATTCTGTGGGATTAGCCGCTTGTTCAAATTTGCTTCAATTCTGATACTACGAGAAAAATTAAACTATGTAACTGGAAATTGAACCCGATTAGTAATGAAATTTAGTTACTTAATCCTGATAAGTTTTATTTATATTATTTACTGCCCTAGTAGGGATGTAATTAGAAAAAATTATCTTAATAGATAAAAATATGAATAGTATTAATGTCACCGATTTTTTGTAGCACTTACGTAGAAGAGATCGTGAACTTCCCTTAAAAATCATGGCTGCTTCATTCGCTCAAGTAGAGATTTTCTCAATATTATGAGCGAGAAATAAGCTTTGAGTTGGTAATCTAAAAAATACCGTAGCAACTCCGTGAATTTAAGTGCAACCGCCATCTAATCAATCTGAAAAACTGGTTGCTAATTATACATCCACGACTGTGAACGCCTCCATGCTTTCGTGATTATAGTTTTGAAAACACGCCCTAGTACGAATGTTGTAGAGTCTAAACTGGTGAAGTCATTCGATTCCCCATAAAGAGAGAATTTCACCACTAGAAGCGTGAAAGAATCAAAAACAGAACTAGTCAGGATCATGTATAATTCAGAAGCAGCTTTGGAAAAAGCAAGAGTGCGTGTAGGTTTGGTGGGTACTGGGTATGCGGCAAAGTTTCGAGCTAAGGCATTGCTTGATAATGAGCGATCGCGATCGCAGTTAATAGCAGCTGTTGGTCATACCGCAGAAAAAACAGAAACCTTTGCCAAAGAGTACGAGATTGAGGCGTTGAGTTCTTGGCAAGAGCTAGTAGAACGGCAAGATATAGACCTAGTCGTGATTTGCACTATTAATCGAGATCATGGTGCGATCGCTCGTGCAGCACTTAGCAACGGCAAAGATGTGATTGTAGAGTATCCTCTTTCGTTGGATGTAGTCGAAGCTGAAGAATTGATTGCCTTAGCCAAAGCACAACAAAAACTCCTGCACGTTGAACACCTGGAACTTTTGGGTGGTTTGCATCAAGCCTTGAAGCAAAACTTAGCCAAAATTGGTGAAGTGTTTTATGTTCGTTACAGCACCATCAATCCCCAGAATCCTGCACCCCGCAAATGGACTTATAACCACGATTTATTCGGTTTTCCCTTAATTGGCGCTTTGTCTCGCATACATCGTCTTACAGATTTATTTGGTAAAGTATTTACAGTTAACTGTCACCAGCGATATGGGCAAATAGAACCAGAATACTACCAAAGCTGTTTCTGCACTAGTGAACTCTCCTTTGACAGTGGGCTTTTAGCTCAAGTAGTCTACGGCAAAGGTGAAAGTATTTGGCAATTAGAACGCAAGTTTGAAGTTCACGGAGAAAAAGGTGGTTTAATTTTTGATGGTGACACAGGAATTTTCATCCAGCCAGGGGAAACAACACCTATAGAAGTTGGCCCTCGCCGGGGTTTGTTCGCCAAAGATACGAGTATGGTGTTAGACCATCTTTTTGATGGTACTCCTTTATACGTTACCCCAGAGGAAAGCTTGTATACCCTAAAGGTTGCTGAAGCTGCACAAAGAGCTGCAAAGACAGGGTTAACTATGTTTATGAAAGATATCTAGATAAAAGTTAATGAAAACCGAACTAATTGTTATTTTATCCCAACGAGAATTAGACAAAATGCGTCAAGCTGGACGTTTAGCAGCTAAACTTCTCCAGCATCTCGAACCGTTAGTGAAGCCAGGGGTTAGCACTCTTGAACTAAATGATGAAGCCGAACGTTGGACGCAAGCGCATGGAGCCAAAAGCGCACCCCTTGGCTATAAGGGCTATCCTAAATCGATTTGCACCAGTGTAAATGAGGTAATTTGTCATGGCATTCCCAATGCCAAGCAAATCCTTAAGGAAGGTGACATCATTAATATTGATGTAACGCCGATTCTTGAAGGTTATCACGGCGATACATCTAAAACATTCTTTGTCGGTACCCCTTCCCCAAAAACGAGAAAACTGGTAGAGGTAACAGAAGAGTGTTTGCGCTTGGGTATTGCTGAAGTTAAACCAGGGGCACGTATTGGAGATATTGGTGCAGCTATTCAAGAGTATGCTGAAGGGCAAGGCTTTTCTGTAGTTCGAGATTTCGTTGGACACGGTATTAGTAATATTTTCCATACTGCGCCGGATGTTCCCCACTATGGTACACGGGGTAAGGGCAAGCGCCTCAGACCAGGAATGGTTTTTACTATTGAGCCAATGATTAACGAAGGCACTTACGAAGTCGAGGTTCTGGGCGATAAGTGGACTGCTGTAACACGCGATCGCAAGCTTTCTGCTCAATGTGAGCATACCTTAGCTGTAACTGAAGATGGCGTTGAAATTCTCACTCTACCATAAGGGAAGAATTACTGGGCTGTATAACAACACCCTATAAAAATATTTCTTTCCTTTGGGAGGAACCAAAGCTAGTAATCGGAGGCGGCGACTAATGTGAGTGAGCAGGAAGGGGGCAAAAAAGTTGACTCCTTCAAACTTTTAAAATACCCATGCTAATGACTATTTGTGACATTGCGATCGCCCCTTAAATCCAGCACGCTTCATAAATACTACTATTATGCCTTTCTTGGCAAACTCCTGAAACACTGTGAATTTTGGGTGGTGTTGGGTTAAAAAAGGAACATGAAAATCATCAAACCCATCACTAATTGGTTAGAAACTCGTGCTTGTGCCCCTGCATACGGCGGTTGGGTACTAGCAGCTATGGCTATTTGTTTTTTTGGAGCAGGTATCAATACGATGGCTGGTTGGCTGTACGCCATTAGCGGCATTAGTTTTGCTCTTTTGGGTGTAGCAGCTATCTTACCGCCGCGATCGCTCACAGGTCTATCCATCACCCGCCGTCCCATGCAACCTGTATCAGCCGGTGATGATCTAACTGTGGAATTAGAAATCCGCAATCAGACACAGCAGCCCGTAAGCTTGTTGCAAATTGAGGATATATTGCCCTTTGTTTTAGGTAAACCAGTACAAAAAGCAATCGAAACAATTCCTAGCCAAGGTAGTTACCGTTGGATATATTACCACCCTACCCAGCGTCGGGGCGTTTATCGCTGGCATAGAGTCGAACTAGGTTCTGGTGCGCCTTTGGGGTTGTTTTGGTGTCGCCGTCAGCGTGATTGTGCTGCTACAGCGATCGTCTATCCTACAGTGTTACCCTTGGCTATATGCCCCCTAGTAGACGAAATGGGACAAGAAGAGAGCAAAAGGGGCGATCCTCGTGGTAGACCCTTGCAAACAGCGACAACGGGACTGGTGCGATCGCTCCGTCCTTATCGTCTCGGAGATCCTACTCGTCTGATTCACTGGCGGACTAGCGCCCGCTATGGAGAATTAAGGGTGCGGGAGTTAGAAATGGTGGCAGGTGGACAAGAGATAGTTATTGCTCTTGACAGCGCTAGTAATTGGGAAGAAGAAAACTTTGAACAAGCAGTAATTGCCGCAGCTTCGCTGTACTTTTATGCACAGCAACAGCAGCTACAGGTGCAACTATGGACAGCATCGACAGATATAATTAAAGGCGATGCCTATGTTTTAGAAACCTTAGCAGCAACTACAGCCCTAGAAGATGCTAGTTCAGTAGTTCCTAAAAGCTATCCTTTGATTTGGCTGACTCAAAACCCCCTAAGTGTTGCTACTCTTCCTCAAGGCAGTCGCTGGGTTTTGTGGTCAAATATTTCCTCATCAGGAGAACAAGAGGTAATCAATTGGGAACATCCTGGTATAGTTTTGCAAAGCGATCGCCCACTGCAACCCCAACTCCAAAAAACATTACATTTAACGTGAGTCCGACAAGTCTTAGCGTAGAGAAGTGCTGCCTCCCCTGCCTCAAGAGCTTGCCCCAATTAATCTCACTGTTATGCTGCAACGCCCATTTCCCTATTACCCACGCCCCATGCCCCATTCAAGTTAAGCTTCTGTGATTTCTTAGCTTTTGTCTGATCCCACCACACCGGATATATCAGCCTTTGAGCAAAGGTAAAACAATTTGGACGGGTAAGGTTGGGGAAATTCACCCAGTAATCCCCACATGAGGCTGAGGTACAATGCAAAGAAATATTTAAATTATGAGCGACCGATCCACATGATCACATCAGAACATAACACAAAATCCAGCGATAAGAGTCTAGAGGCAATGCGGCATTTTTCCGAACAATACGCCAAGCGGACTGGAACATACTTCTGTTCTGAACCTTCAGTTACCGCAGTTGTGATTGAAGGACTAGCCAAACATAAAGATGAACTAGGTGCGCCTTTATGTCCCTGTCGCCATTACGAAGATAAAGAAGCTGAAGTTCATGCCACGTATTGGAACTGTCCCTGTGTGCCAATGAGAGAACGTAAAGAGTGCCATTGCATGTTGTTCCTCACCCCTGACAACGAGTTTGCTGGAGAAAAACAAGACATTTCTCTCGAAACTATTAAAGAAGTACGAGACAGCATGGGATGAGCGAAATCATCCCCCAAGAGTTTTGGCAAGGTGTAGAACAGTTCAATTCTGGTCAGTTCTACGCCTGCCATGACACTTTAGAGGCTTTGTGGATTGAAGCTGGCGAACCGGAAAAAACCTTTTATCAAGGTATTCTCCAAATTTCTGTGGCGCTGTATCATTTGGAAAATCGGAACTGGCGAGGTGCAGTAATTCTATTAGGAGAAGGCGGTAATCGCTTACGCCGTTACCCATCTAGTTACGGCGGCGTTGACGTAGATGAGCTATTGAGTCAGAGCGCAGCATTGTTGGCGACATTACAACAACTAGGGCCAGATAAGATTACATCTGGTGATCTGGGTGAAAATCAAGTTTTATCTTTGCCCGAAATTGTGCTGTCTACTGATTAGACATCTGGTAAATTAATTATGTGTTGTCCGAAATCCTTGGTGGGCACAATTTATGTAGACGCAAAGCGGCTTCTTGCAGGGTATTGTGCCTACCTCATTTTCACTTAAATGCCAATTTCCTGAAACCTTGAGTTTGGGGGTAGCGTCACTATTTCAGCCAGTAGTTATCGTAAATCACTCCAGATTATATATTTCATATCTGGATAAAGTACTTGAGATAATTAGAATGCAAGCTGAAATCCTGAATCCCCAATTGCTATGATGCCCTGCTATCAATTGCCCATATCCCAGATGCGTCGCTTTGGATTAGCTTTAATGCTGCCAGCTGCACTCTTTGGCACTTTTGCCTTCCCTACCCAAGTGCAAACCGCTACTGCACAAACATCTGGAGAAAACCGCCCCCTTACTATCCGCGCTGATGTGCAAGAATATGACGCCAAAAATCAAGTAATCACAGCTCGCGGTAACGTGCAAATGTTGTATCCTTCTCGCCAGCTTCAGGCAACATCTGCCCAAGCACAGTACTTTAGTAAGGAACGCCGAATTGATTTCAGTGGCAACGTCTATATTTTGCAACAGGGCGGTAACAGTATACGGGCTGAGAAGGTAACGTATTTAATTGATGAAGGGCGATTTGTTGCCTTACCCCAATCCAACCGTCAGGTAGAGTCCATCTACATGGTCGAGGAATCAGATAATGGTGGACAATCGGCGACACCTGCCCCACAGACTCCACCTTTGAGGCGTTCTAATTAGCATCTCCCATCAAGAAAGGGCACGAACAATGAAAATTGTTTTAGAGAATATTCACAAATCTTACGGCAAGCGAGTAATTGTCAATCGTGTCAATCTTTCTGTTGCTCAGGGCGAAATCGTTGGTTTACTAGGCCCCAATGGAGCTGGTAAAACAACGACATTTTATATTGCCACAGGTTTAGAAAAGCCCAACCAAGGAAAAGTTTGGTTGGGTAATGTGGACGTTACAGGAATGCCAATGCACAAAAGGGCACGACTGGGTATTGGCTATTTAGCACAAGAACCAAGCGTTTTCCGCCAACTCTCGGTACAGGATAATATTCTGTTAGTGCTAGAGCAAACGAATGTGCCACGATGGGAGTGGTCAAGGCGACTCACAACTTTACTACGGGAGTTTCGGTTGGAAAAATTAGCTAATAGCAAAGGAATTCAACTTTCTGGTGGTGAGCGACGACGGACGGAATTAGCAAGGTCTTTAGCGGCTGGACAAGAAGGGCCAAAATTTTTACTTTTGGATGAACCATTTGCGGGAGTTGATCCGATCGCAGTCTCAGAAATTCAGCAAATTGTCGCCCAACTGCGCGATCGCGGTATGGGAATCTTAATTACAGATCATAATGTCCGCGAAACCCTAGCCATCACCGATCGCGCCTACATCATGCGCGAGGGACAAATTCTCGCTTTTGGCGGTGCTGACGAACTCTACAGTAATCCCCTTGTGCGGCAATATTATTTAGGGGATAATTTTCAAGTCTAAATTCACAGTTTTTTAGTTCATAATTTTAAAGGCTATTGTTCATCTTTAAACATGAATTTATTAGTTAATTTCCAGCTATTTAAAATCAAATTTTAATTACAGTAGATATACTTTTCTTCGCCAGGGTTACTAAGATTTGAATTTTCAAATTGTTTATGATATCAAAAAAGCTCGCATCTTTCTACAGCCTCCATTCGCTGCTGCCTTTTACGATCATGGATCGCTATCTTGCCAGCGAATTGTTAGCGCCGTTTTTCTTTGGTGTCGGAGCTTTTTCATCAATTGGTGTCACCATTGATGCTGTATTTGATTTAGTTAGAAAAATCGTAGAATCTGGGCTACCTATAGATATTGCCATTCAGGTTTTTTTGTTAAAGTTTCCCAACTTTATTGTTTTAGCCTTTCCCATGTCTACGCTGCTGGCGACTTTGATGACATACAGTCGTCTTTCTAGCGAGAGCGAACTAATTGCCCTGCGAGGCTGTGGGGTGAGTGTCTATCGCATGGTGCTAACTGCTGTGATGTTGAGTCTTGTGGTTACAGGAATGACATTTGTGTTTAACGAACAAATTGCACCAGCAGCAAATTACCAAGCGGCGATGACTTTAGAAAAAGCTCTCAAATCAGACAAGCCAACTTTCAAACAGCAAAATATTTTCTATCCTGAATATCAGGATATTACACAGAAGGATGGCTCTAAGAATAGGATATTGACACGCTTATTTTACGCCGACCAATTTGATGGTAAACGGATGTCAGGTTTGACGATTATAGATCGTTCAACAAAAAATCTGAATCAAATTGTGGTATCAGAATCTGCCCAGTGGAATGCTTCTCAAAATGTCTGGGATTTTTACAATGGAACCATTTATTTTGTCGCTGCCGATCGCTCTTATCGTAACATCGTTAGATTTGAACACCAGCAACTACAACTACCGCGCACGCCGTTAAGTCTGGCAGAAAAAAGCCGCGACTATGGTGAGATGAATATTGCCGAATCACTAGATCAACTAGAAGTAGAATATCTTGGTGGCGATCGCGCAAAAATTCGTAAACTTCAAGTACGGATTCAACAGAAAATCTCCCTACCCTTTGTATGTGTAGTTTTTGGCTTGGTAGGTGCAGTGATGGGAAGCATACCCCAGCGAACTGGGAGAGGAACCAGCTTTGGGATTAGTGTCATTGTTATTTTTTCGTATTACTTAATTTTCTTTATTAGTGGTGCGATCGCGCAAGCAGGTGTCCTCTCTCCCTTTATGGGAGCTTGGTTGCCCAACTTTGTTTTTTTGGGAATAGGTCTATTCTTATTAATGCGAGTTGCTAAACGTTAAGGAGAAAGAAGGCAGGATCAATCCCCCAGAAAAAATTTAGTTCTGCCTTTTTGCCCCCTTTCTCTTCATCCTCACACTTCAATTAGGGATGATAATTTCGACATTCCGGTGCATCTGGGTTTTCCTTACAGTATTCTTCAAAAGAGACTTTGGCTGATACCATCCCCTCAGCTTTTTGATGAGCTGCTTCTGCTTGAAGTTCTTCTACCTCATCCCAGGCGGCTGCACAGGCTTTAGAATAAGCACCTTGTTCGGTGCAAATAGACCGAGACTGCTCAATGGCTTTTTGAATTCTTTCCTCCAGCAGTAGGGCTTTTGGCGCTTCCACAAAGTCGCTTTTGGTCAAAATATCGGTAATCGAGATGATGCCCAATAGCTTACCTTGAATTACAGGTGCTCGATGAATACCAGTGTTAGCAAATAACCGCGCTACATATTCCACACCCAAATCAGGATTTACGACAATGCAAGGCTTGCTCATAATTTCGTAAACCCACACTTGCTTTGGATCTTTACCGTAGGCTGTTACCTTATAAACAATATCTGTTTCTGTGACAATGCCATAGGCATCATTGTCATGGCGAATATCTACAACTAGCGCCCGTAGTTTTTTTTCTTTCATCAGCCCCACTGCTTCAGCAACAGTCGCCGAACCACGAATGGTAACTACGTTTTTAGTCATGATATCTTCAGCTTTCATCATTACTGTAGTCTCCTGGTTAATAGTACGGTGCAGCACAGCGCCCTCAAAGGCGTATGTATCGAAGCATTGCAGCGCACGGTTTGCTAACTAGAAAGTAAAAAAGTTGAACTTTTGTCTTGCCACAACAATAAATTAGACCAGTTGTCAACTCCTGATGTTATCCAATGTGACCGATACCCAAAAAATAATCATAAATTGTCATAACTTTCTAGAAAATCTCCTTAACGAAGAGGACAGGGGACAGGTGGTCACTGAGCGTAGCTGAAGTCGAGCAGGGAGCAAGGGGGAGAACTCCATAAATAAATGTAGGGCTGCTAAAACCCTCGATTGCAGGGGAATTTCAGATCTTTCTACCCTGCTCCCTTGCCTTTTTGGTCAAAGGACTCCAGCCGCTAAAAAGTAGATTTTTGACTAGTATATGTCTATTGGAAATGACTAATAACTCATAGAGAAGTTAGGATGAAAGTTAATATCCAACTTCAGTTAAAATATTTCCTGTTGGAAAAAGCAAAAGAATTAAACAGCAACGCCTTCAACTTGCGTCAAGTTTTACCGATTTCGAGTAAATTTCAATAACCAATCCCATGCCAAATCGTCATTATCCCCCCGCCTACTTACGCTATCTCAAAGCCAGGTTATGGAATCTAGGGCGACCTGGTTTTTGGGGCACTGCAATTTTTTTATCAGTAGTAGGGTTAACAACTTGGGAATACTGGTCAAACCCAAATATTTTCGTTTATAAGCAAAAAAACCAAGTCGCTTCACAAAACCCTGTTGATTCTTCACTGTCAGAAGAAAACAGAGCCATTGCAGCAGATATTGATAACCTGCCAGTTTTATTTAATGACTTTCAGCAACCTACTCCTTCAGGAACGGCAAATAACCCCAAGGAAAATACTGAAGGAAATAGCCAAAACTCATTAGAGGCTGTCATTAATAAACAAAAGCCTGCTACTGATACCAAATTAAATCCTGGTTTAGCTATTAATGGTGGAACCTCCCCAGCCGTGCAAAATCCTTTTGTTGTACAAACAGAAAATTTATTGCGGACTGGCATGCTTGATCGTAATAACCAGTTTTCAGGCCTTAAGACCTTAACTACGGCATCTGAACCAACAGGGGCGGAACAAACATCTTCTAGCCCAGGAAGTGGATTCGCGAATCAAACCAATAAGAATCAAAATTCTGTCTCCATTAGCCCTCTGCAAGCAGCACTCAACCAATCCACAAACCAGAAGTTTTCTAGCTTCAATGGGACTGTAACTCAGACAAATGCCTTGGGTCGAGTCTCTGAACCAGGAACAACGTTAATGCCACCCATTAACAGCTTATCCAGTCAGAATTCTCTACCAAATGCTGGGTTAACTACTGGGACAGGCTACACGTCAACGGGTACGAACTTACAGCAAAATCCCTACAGTAATTTAAATAACGGTCAGGTATTGCCTAGTAATGGTTTAAATACTGGTACAGGTTATACATCAACGGGTACGAATTTACCACAAAATCCCTACAGTAATTTAAATAATGGTCAGGTAGTGCCTAATGTAGCACCATTAACGCCCCCAAATAATATTGCACCTTACTCTAGCCAGATTCCGAGTCAAAGTGTTGTCACTCCCACAAACCCTGTAGGATATGGAAATTATGGGTTGCAGCAACCAACGCAACCACCACAATCTAATTATGGAAATTATGGGTTGCAGCAACCAACGCAACCACCACAATCTAATTATGTGTTACAGCAACCAACACAATCTAATTCCTTATATCTTCGCCAGATTAGAGATAGGTATAGAGAATCGGGTCAAAGGTGAGTTTAAGCACTTGACTGAGTAAAGTCTAGCTAAGGTGATTGTGGGCTATTTGGAATAATCGGAACTTCTGGTGTTTCAGGTTGTTGCTGTTGTCGTTGTAAATATCTACTCAATACATAAGCCATATCTCCACGGGTAACGGGTCGTAATGGGGAAATATTACCTTGAGCATCTGTATTGAGAAATCCTTCAGTAGCTACTGTAGCGATCGCTTTTCTAGCCCAAGCTGGAATAGACTTTTCATCTGGGTATGAAGCCAGAATTTCATTAACAGCCTCATCGGGAAACTGAAATACACCGTAAGCCTGGGCGAAAATAGCAAGAGCTTCAGCCCTTGTCACTCTTTGGTTAGGGAAAAATTGATTGCCCCGATAGCCTTTCATGATGTCAGTTTTTAAGACTGTCTGTATATCATTAAATGCCCAATGAGAACGAGGAACATCTGGAATAACTAAATTTTCTTTGCTAACAGCTTGCCTGTTATTTAGTCCAAATACTTTTACCATAATTGACGCTAATTCGGACCTACTCAGTAACCTTTCTGGATAAAACTTGCCATCAGAAAAGTTTGTCATCCATTTGACAGCAGTTACCTGTTGAATCGAATCAGATGGGTTTCCAGAAGTAGTTTCTGGCACTTGGGTCTGAGCAATTGCTGGTAATTGTAATAGTGCCATTAAAGATAGAGTAATTGAAAGCTGACGCATCACCATAATCACTTTTAGCTGCTAACGTGAATTTAAAAAACTACGTTACTGAGGTTAACGTAAAATTTGGTGTTTTTAATAACCTGTAACTCAGCTAATGACGAATTTAGGCTGGGCAATGTTGCTCCCGCGACGTAGGGTGTAGCTATAAATTTTAAAAATTAGGGCTGTGTTCAGAATCCCAGCACTTCCCATCATTCCAGATTCTAGCAGTGTGTTCACATTCTGATTTATCGTAAATCCAAGGAATTGAAGCAGGGTAATAGGAGCTAGATACGGGAGTAAATGAAGACACTGTAAAAGAAAATATAGTGTAGCTACAAGCCAATATAATAATTAGAAATCCTATAACGAACAAGATATTCCCAGGTGTCCAAAAAGGATATAAACCTTTTTCAGAGCTTAAACGCACTTTAGGGCGACGTTCTTGACCTGCTAACAACACCACATAAAACCTTAATCCCGGAATTGGTACTGAAACTCTTATGTCTAAAGAATGACGAGTCCAAATACGGGAGGCAAAACCCTTTTTTATTGCTTCTAATTGCTCCTCCGTGAAGGTGTTTGCTACTTCCGGGGCAATCTTAGCAAAAAATTGCTCAAAATTAGGCTCAGTATATTGCGAGCTTTTCATATTTTTCGTATATTAATATACATTAATATTACATTGATCATCTCCTTTGTTCCGGATACTAGGATGTTTTATTTTTTGTAAGTCCCTAAGTAAGGAAGCAAAAACCAGTAAAAACTTGTTTTTTACCTTTCATCTTTTGACGTTATCTGCCTACTACTATGGACTATGGACTATAGTCAGTTTTTTAGGAGCTTTCGGAATGACAGCAACAGATCCCGTCAAGTTGATGAAGCAAGAAGTTGGCAAAGCCGCCGCAGCCCTGGTAAAGTCGGGTTCTATTGTGGGGTTGGGTACGGGGTCAACGACAGCGTATACAATTCAGTTTTTAGGCGATCGCCTCAAGTCTGGTGAACTTCAAGATATTATTGGTATACCTACCTCGTTTCAGTCAGAAGTGCTGGCGAAGCAATACGGTGTACCTCTGGCCACTTTGGATGCTATTGACCACATTGATATTGCCATTGATGGCGCAGATGAAGTTGATCCGCAGAAGAATTTGATCAAAGGCGGTGGTGCAGCACATACCCGCGAAAAAGTCGTAGACTACCTGGCAGAACAGTTCATCGTCGTGGTAGATAGTGGTAAATTAGTAGACCGCTTAGGTTCTAGTTTCGCTGTACCCGTGGAAGTGATTCCAATGGCAATTACTCCTGTTACCAATGCCATCAAAAAACTTGGTGGCAAACCAGAACTCCGCATGGGTGTTAAAAAAGCTGGGCCAGTAATTACTGATCAAGGTAACTTTGTCTTAGATGTCAGATTTGACTCTATTGAAGATCCAGTCAGCCTAGAAAAGACATTGAATAATATTCCCGGCGTTCTAGAAAATGGTATTTTTGTTAACTGTGTCGATTTAGTTTTGATTGGTGAAGTCAAAGACGGTCAGCCATTAGTGCGGCAACTGTAAGACTTATAGATTTTGGATTTTAGATTTTAGATCATCTAAAATCCAAAATTAAGCAATAGCTCCTGTTCAAAGTTTTCATCGCCCCAGTGTGCGAAGCCGCTATAGACTAGAATTGAGCGCTAGACGATGACGTTAGTACCAACTACCAGATTTGTCGCGGTGAAGTTATTCAAAGTTGCAAAGGTATAAAGACTGCTACCAAAGTAGGCAAATTGAACTTCTGTAGAACTACCCAATTGCACAAACTGTAGATAACCATCTGAGATGGGATTGCTGCCACTGTAGCCTCTACTCTTAAACAAGTCAGTAAGGATTAATTTATCCTCGCTTTTATTAAAGTCAGTGATTGTATCATTATTGCTAAGGGTTTGGTAAATGAACTGGTCATTACCGCTACCGCCAGTTAGGGTATCACTAAAATCACCGCCAACGAGGATGTCATTACCAGCGCCTCCAATGAGGTTATTTTGACCTGTACCACCAAGCAGCGTATCATTACCAGCACCACCAAGCAGGGTATCATTACCAGCGCCACCGCGCAGCAAGTCGTTACCACTCTTGCCGTCGATGCGGTCATCCCCCCCTTGACCATTAATAACATCTGCTGAGTTGTCAAAGCCATTGAGATTGTTGTTCAGGTTATTGAGAAAGGTAACTGTGTTCTTGTTGAAGATAGCGTTTTGGGTGGAGTTGGCATCGAAGACATCGAAGCTTTCACTAATGCTGGTTTGGCCATTAAACAGGATATTACTTACTGTCGATATGTTCTCTAGGTTTTCCTGGGGGAAGTTTTGCAGAATAACTTTATCATCAGCCACCCCTTCAAAGGTGATTTCCAAATTGTTGTCATTCTGGGTGAGTAACAGATTTCGGGCTGTCAATCCAGCACCTTGGAATTTGAGGGTATCCACTTCGGCAATGATTGCTGCTGATGGATTTGAGCCTTTACCTAACCCACCGAAATCGGTAATGGTATCAACACCGTCACTTAAGTTGTAAACAAATTTATCTTTACCGCCGCCACCAGTTAGAATGTCGTTGCCTTGGTTCCCTGTGATGGTATCATTCCCGACTTGAGCGTTAATTATATCACTATATTTCTTGCCCACTAAATTATCAGCGCCATTGGTTCCATTCAGCCCGTTAAACTCTAATGCGCCAATATCAACTTTACCTTTAGATATTCTGTTAAATATGCCACCCCGTTGGTCAGTGGTGATACCTGCTGGAATCAGAGCATTATTGCCAGCATTAATGGCGGGACTATCCGCAAGTAAGGCATTAGTAAAGGTTGTACCACCATTATTTTGCAGGGGGCTGAGTTTTGGATCAATGGGATTAGTTCTGGTGCCGACGATGCTTTTGGCACTAAAACCAGTGCTAGCAGTGCGATCGCCAATTAGGTTATTACCAGCGTCGGTGAAGTTACCGGAAACGTCGCGGGAAAAACCGGTATCGCGGGGATCATCAGGATAAACTGTGTAGGAGTTGCCTGCAATGATGGTATTGGCAACGGTAACAGTGCCGCCATTATTGACAACGCCCCCACCGTTGCCAAGAACACCGTTATAGCTAAAGCCCTCTGCTATGTTATTGGTAATGGTGTCATTGGTGAGGGTGAGAGTGCCGCTATTCAAGATGCCGCCGCCGGTATAATATGCACTATTATCAGAGACAGTGCTGTTAATCAGCCTAAAAGTACCTGAGTTAAAGATGCCACCGCCGTCTGCGGCACCATTATTAGAGATAGTACTGCTAGTGATATCGAAAGTGCCTAAGTTATAAATGCCGCCGCCGTAAGATGGGTAAGGGTCAGGGCCTCCCCGATTAAGACCGCTAGCGAACGCACCATTATTAGAGATAGTGCTGTTCTTTATACTGACTTTGCCTGTGTTGAATATGCCGCCGCCATAGGCTGGAAAGAAACTGACGCTTGCACCATTATTAGAGACAGTGCTTCCCGTTAGACTAAGGTTGCCTTTGTTAAAGATACCGCCGCCTAATGATGACCCACGATTCCCAGAGAGAGTGGTGTTAGTCAGGCTGAGGGTGCCTTTGTTAAAGATGCCGCCTACCTCTCCTTTATTGTCAGAGATAGTGCTGTTAGCCAAGCTAAGGCTGGTATTGCTATTAAGCAAAATACTGCCTAAGGGATCATTAGCATTAGCAATCTTCAAGCCATCAATGCTGGCATCTGTCCCAGAACGCGATATCTCGAACACGCCCAATGAATTATTCCCACTTACAATTAGGTTAGATGCCCCAGTCCCCAAAATGGTAATATCATCGGTAATGGTTAGTTTCCCAGAGGTGAGGGTGATGATATCTGGGGTAGCATCGGTGAACACGCCCGCAAAGGTAATTGTATCTGCCCCAACAGTCGCATTGGCATTGAGGATAGCCTGTCGCAATGACCCTGAGCCAGAATCATTGGTGTTAGTCACGACTGTGCCAGCATTAACAGGTGGCGGGGTGATGGAAGGCTGGACTTCGTAAGCACCAATATCAACAACACCGTTGAATATTCGGTTAAATCTACCGCCGCGTTGGTCACTGGTGACACCAGTAGGAACTAGGGAATTCTTGCCAGCATCAATAGCAGGGCTACCCGCAAGTAACGCCTGGGTAAAGGTTGCACCACCGTTATTTTGCAGCAGTCCGAGTTTGGGATTGATGGGGTTAGCACTTGTGCCGACGAGGATGCTGGTGGTAAAGGCAGTGCTACCAGTGTTATTGCCAATCAGGTTATTGCCGGAGTCAATCAGCCCACCACTCACGTCAGGGTGTATATCACCAGAGGTGGATTTGTCTAAGTTGCCTGCAATGATGGTGTTACTAACCTTGACGTTAGCAGAGGAATCAGAATAACTAAAAACACCCCCGCCGTTGCCAGTACCATTACTATCTGAGTCAGCTGTGTTGTTATTAATTGTAGTGCTGATTAGGGTGAGGCTGTTGTCACTAGTGTAGGCTCTGTCATTGTATATACCACCGCCATCCTCTAACGCTGTATTGCCAGAGATGGTGCTGTTAGTTAGAGTAGCTGATCCGGAACTATAACCATCATCATTTCCGTTAAAAATGCCACCGCCGGAGGTTGCCGTATTGCCAGAGACACTGCTATTGGTTAGGCTGAGAGTGCCGCCTTGGTTATAGATGCCACCGCCGGAGTTTGCCGTATTTCCAGAGACACTGCTATTGATTAGGCTGAGAGTACCAGTTTTACCAACGGAAGCGTCATTAAAAATGCCGCCTCCGCCATTGCCATTAAAAACCGTGCTTCCCCCAGTATTGCCATAGACACTGCTTCCTGTTAAGCTAAGAGTCCCAGCATTATAGATACCGCCTTGCTTATTGCCAAAGACGCTAGTGTTAGCAAGACTGAGGATGCCGCTATTAGAGATGCCAGTTCCTGCTGTATTACCAGATACGCTTGTCTTAGCTAGGCTGAGGATGGAAGTTCTATTAACCTTAATACCGCCGCTAGCGATCGCCAAACCATCGATGGTAACACCTGTCGCTAGTCCTGATATCTCGAATACTGTAGAGGCATTATTTCCACTCACAGTCAGCTTAGATGTCCCAGTCCCCAAGATGCTCAGATCATCGGTAATCGTCAGTTGCCCAGAAGTAAGGGTGATAACATCCGGGGTGGCATCAGTAAAAATTCCTCCAAAGGCGATCGTATCGCCCCCAGCAGTAGCATTGGCTAAGTTAATAGCCTCTCGGAGTGTCGTGAGACCGTTTTTCGGATCGCCATCATCTTTGTCTCCAGTATTATTCACTGTGAAGGTAGCCAGTACCCCTGCGTAAGCCTGCCGCGTCGTTTCTGCAAACACCAAACTCACTTCCATATCAACGGTGCGGATTTCTAACTCCCAGTTGCCGCCTAATGCTGCATTACCAATTCGCTGACGAGAAGCGGCAATATTCGCTCCGGTGAGTTGGTGCAGTTTGTCTATAAATTCTGCTCCCGCATCACCCAAAGCCACATTGCAACCATAGATGAGTAAGTTCCAGGGGTTATTGCTTTTAGCAGAGGTTGAAAATATATTTTGCCATTGTTGCAGTTGCTGGCTATATTCGTCGAGGGTATCGAGTCCTAAATGGGTGTTGCCCAATTGCAAGTAACCTGGGGCAGCGTGGCACACAATATGAATATTAGTCAAATTCGGGCGATTGCAACTCGTCAGAATTTTCGTAATTTCTTCAACACCGTTCTGTGTTGAGTCAAGCACGAACACTTGGGTATTATCAAACACGCCATTGACTAAATCGCTATAGTCTTCGACTGCCATGTCAATAAAGACTAAATTATGGCTAGAGGAGGTGGAAGTTGCGGAATTTACTTGGAAGTGTGAGGTATATAGTGTTGTCATTTTTTTACTTTGAGCTAAGGCGATGAGGGAAACTCAAACTGACTCCAGCCGCGTAATTACAGGATTTTCACACAACTACCGATAGTTAAAAATACTATTTTTTTACTAATATGTTCCTTTTCGTTGCTATCATCTAGCAAGTTGATGCTTTTGTAAAGTAATAATGAGTATGTAATTTTACATGATTTTGCAACTTACATATAGCATGGGAATCAAAAACCAGATTTTATGCTGGTTAAACTTGAAAATTTAAATTCTTCACCCATAAATTAGTTTATCAATTTTGTTGGAAATCGTACCCAAATATATATATTTTCTGCAAATTAATATTATTAATTAACGATGTATTACAAAACATTTAATAATTTAACATTTAAATATTTAAACAAAAATAACTATTGCCACGTTTTACATAGACATTAATTTTTTAATAATGTTAATCATGCAGAATCTAAAAAAATATTACAAGTAATAATATGGAAAAAAGTGTTATTAATGCCAGTCTTTCTACTCAAAACCTAACTTTTCGTCCAGGTGATGCTCCTGTCTCTTTTGAGGTAACTGTCAATAATGACAGCGATCGCTTTGTCAATTTTCAGATAGAAATGGCCGCCGCAGGAGAAACCCGGAATACAGGATATCGCTGGTATCAGCTTGAGCCAGAGGTGGCAGCAGCTAAACCACCAGGCAGTAGTACCATATTCCAAATCTTTGTATTCAATACACCCATTCCGGGATTTGTCGGTACTGTCAACCTGATGGTGAGGATTTTTTCACCGCAATTAGCACAACAGTGCAGACTTGTGCTGCGCCTAAAAATCGAGCGAGACAATAGACCAACACATTTAAGTGTAGAATTGCCTGTGCGAGAGTTCCAAGTTTATCCTCGCAATTCTGTGGATATACCAGTACGGGTGCGGAACCTGGGTCAACAACCAACTGAGGTAGTACTACGTTTTACAGGCGTTGATCCGTCTTGGCTAACTGGCAGTGCAGAACGGCGATTATCTTTAGATCCAGGTGGTTTAGCAGAAGCCACATTTCAATGCCAACCTCCTTCTGTTGTGCAAGCGCCCAGCCAAAATTATCCTTTTACTATTGAAGCTGTTAGCAATAATGGTTATCCAACTAGTGCTGAAGGCAACATTGAAGTTTTGCCTGTGGGTTTTATAGACTTTACCATCACACAAAAACATCTCAAAATTCCAAGTAAATCAGCATGGTTACCTGACTGGAAGTCTGATACAGCTTCTTTTGAATTACTATTTAAAAACGCTAGCAACCTCAACCAGCAAATTAATGTGCAAGTACAGGGTAGAGACTGGCGAAAATGTAGTTTTAAAAAGCTTCCCGAGATTACCAATCTCCATCTAGGAGAAACAAGTAAAGTTATCCTCGATGTTAAAACAAAACGTCCTTGGGTAGGAATTGGCAAAACTCTATTATTAGAGGCTAAATCGGAATTATCTGACCAACGTTTAGGAAGTACAGACCCAGCTACGCAGACATTAGAAGTCGAGACTCTGCCAATCATACCTTTATGGTTACAATTGGCTGCGATCGCACTATTAGCTGCACTCCTCGCATGGATACTGCAACCAAGAGGTGTAATGCATACACGTTCTGTAAACTCAGTGCGTTTTAGTGGCATTGGCTCATCTGTGCTTAGTGGTTCAGATGATTGCACTTTAAGATTTTGGAGAATCGGTGCTGATAGCTTAGACCCCGATGATACAGTAACATCCACTGAGCGACTTGCGTGTGATAAATCTCAACAGCCCAAGGGTTTGATGGCGATTACCGATGACGCAGTACAAGTCTTACGGTTCATGCCGGTACAAAATAATCGTGCTGCTGTTGGTCTAGATAATGGTGTAATTGAACTAAGAGATGTACCCTCAGGTGAAAAGATCAGTGAACTTCAAGACCTTAAAGATCCTAAAGCAAAAGGCGATCGCGTTTTTGATTTAGCTTTCACCTCAAACTCACTTAACTTATTCAGTGGTTATGGCAGTGGTAAAGTTAGAGTATGGTCAAGACCAGCGACTAACAGTAATTTTCTACCAGAACCGCGAGTTATCGATGTACAAAATACATTGAAACTATCAGGTTTCCAAGTCCGGGCATTAAATCTCAGCCCAGATGCAAAAACTCTAGTAATTTCCGGAAACTTTAAGCGTTTCATGTTATGGCAGTGGAATCTAACTCAATCTGATAAACAATTTTCAGGTTTATCAGTACAAAATCTGGAAAACTTAGACCCATTAGTTGGGCGTGAAGACTATATTTGGGGTTTAGCTTTTGTTCCTAACTCAGCAGAAAAAATTCTAGCAACTTCCGATTCTGCGGGATTCATTACAATTTGGAATTTAAATCAATGCCAAACTCTCAAAAATCCGAATCCACAAGAAAAATTTAATGAACTCAATTGTTCACCACTAGACCGATGGTCAGCATCAAAAACATCTGTGCGTAGTTTGGCATTTAGTGAAGATGGTAATCTCTTAGTAAGTGGTGGCGATGATGGACGAGTGGTGGTTTGGTACTTAACCCCCCAACATAAGCTCGATAAAACAAAAGCAGCAGAAGGTAAAACAATTTACCAAAGCTCTAAAAAAATCAATAGTATCGACTTGAAAACTAATCAAGGAACCATGATTGTAAGTGGTGGTGAAGATTTTCAGGTCAAACTACACCGCATCAAATAAGGGAGTCGATCAGATGCAAGCTAAATTCAATCCACTGCAAGTTATTATCAACCCACCTGGAATTCAATTTGGGATGCCAGGAGATACCATTCAACTTTATGTTGTTGTAATCAATCAGGGAGATCAGAGTGCGGTTATTGACTTATATTTTGTTTTTGACGAAGTATTTCAAAATTTAACTGGCTGGTCTAGTTCTCCTAGAGAAAGTTTAGCATTAGCTCCCCAACAGAATAGCGACGAAGTAACATTTGAGTTTAAAATCGCTGCAAATGCTCTTCCAGGAACCTATGACTATACATTAGTCGTAGATTCCCCTCTACATTATCCACAAGATACTCCTATAACCTTTCCAAATGAAATTAAGGTTCTGCTAAAAGAACAGACTGCAATTCGGGCAAATGACCCGACATTTTCCATTAGACCTAACACCAATCCCAACAAGCCACTAATTTTTAATCCTAGTGAGCCTCTGCAAGTGGAGGTAATAGTTGACAATCGCTCTTATCTTGTAGACAGGTTCCGGTTGAGTTGCCCAGATCTAGATGATGACTGGTTTACAATTAATTATCCTACAACTGGATTTGAGGGCTTAGGGTTAGTGTCTGATGTAACGGCACTAGAACTCAACCCTGGTACTCAAGGTCAAATATTGTTGAAATTTCACCCACCTGGAGATACCCTTGCGGGAAGCTATTCTCCAACAATCCGCTTGTATTCAGAAAGCTCTCCAGACTTAGTGCTGTTGGATTTGGTATACATCCAAATTCCGACAAATTATCGCTTAGATATAGAACTTAATACTATTTTAGGAAAAGTTAGCCGTAGTCTTGGCAAGTACGAATTATTACTGGCTAACCAGGGTAATGTTGTCCGCGAACTGATATTAAGTTTAAAAAGTCGAGACGAAGAAGAACTATATACTTACAAATTTGATCCGACTGAGGTAAGATTATTACCTAATAGAAGCGCTGTGGCTAATTTGACAGTCAAACCCAGACCTTGGTGGCGACGGCCGTGGTTTGGTACAGGGCTAGTGGTCAACTTTCAACTAGATATCAAAGACCAACAAAATTTACCTTTACCTAACACATTGCCTCAAGGAAATTTGGTATGGAAACCCCGCCCTTGGTGGCAATTTATTCTGTTACTTTTGGTAGTTTTGGGGTTACTAGGAGGGATAGGGTTCATCATTTGGCGAATTTTAAACCCCGAACCTTTGAGATTAGAAAATTTTAGTGCAAGTAACTCTCAAATTACTGAAGGTGATGAGGTAACTTTGAATTGGGACGTTCACAATTATAAACAGTTACAAAACTTGGTTTTAACAGGCAAAGGTTCGCAACCCATTCAGCCTATTTCCTATGACTTTAGCAATGGCATTCCTGAAACACTAGGCAAAGGAAGTGCTAATGAAATACCTCCTTGTCAGGTGAAAGAAAAACAAGAACTAAGTTGTAGCAACGTTAAGACTGGAGTAAGAACAAAAGGGAATTATACTTTTGAGTTACAAGCTTCTTATCGGAATGGTATACAATTATTTTCTCGAAATAACCAAGTAGCCAACCAAACAACCGAAGTAGAGGTAGTTGAAAAGCAAATTGCGGAAGTCGTTAGTTTCCAAGCAAATAAACCACAGTATACAAAAGGTGAAAATATTCTTTTAAGCTGGACAATTGCTCGTCCATTTTTGTTGGAACAAATCCAAATTTCTGGCAGCGCAGATGACGGTACATCTTATAGTGAACCAATTACTTATAAATTTAATCAAGGTAATATTGCTGATCCTAAACTTCAAAAACTGTGTAAACAACAAAATACACAGATGCAATGTACAAATATTTCTATACCAGCTATTAAAGCCGGGAACTTTGCCTTTGAAATAAAAGCTTTTCCTAATAATGGAAGTGAAAAAATTAGTTCTAAAAAAACTGATTCAAAAATTGCTATATTACCGAAACCATTTAAAATTGTCTCTTTCAGAATCAACGGTAGTGAGCAACCGAATCTGGTTTTCAACGAAGGGGAATCTGCTACTCTGAGTTGGAGAGTAGAGGGAGAAAATATTCAAGTTAAACTTCTGCCATACGGCAATGATGTTAAACCAGTTGGCTCAATAAAGCTTCCAGTCAATCAAGCTTTCCCGCCTCGAATCGGACTGTTAGTGAATGATATATCAGGTAAACAGCAACCTCAGGAAAGAGGATTTGCAATCACAGTCATCAAAAAAGTAGAGCCTACTCCTAGTATTAATCCACTTGCGCCTAATCTTCCATCCAACAGTAGCCCATTTAAAAGTCCTTTACCTCTGAGATAAATTTTTGAGCGATGTGAAAAGCAGAGATATATGAAAGTTGCAGACTGCCCCCAAAATCATCTTCTATGCAATGTCTTAATCCCGAAAATAAAGGTTCTTTATTATGTAAAGCTAATTTTATATATGGCGAGTAGGTGGTCAAAAGTGTTAAATATTCATCGGCAGTGTAGGTTACTTCTGATACAACTTGTCCAGATATCAAGTCTTTGAATTGCCCGGAATTAATGGCCATATTTCCCAATTGTCTCAAGATATATTCTTGAGTTTCTTGGTTTTCATATCGGTCAAGAGATGGAGTATGTAGTTGATAGACTTTCGATAAACTTTGATACACCTCGTAGCTGGATTGAAGTTCCTTGTTCCACAACAAAATCAGGTAGCCATTGTCTTTTAAGGCATTTGCTGCTTTTGGATATCCAACTTCTGGTGATATCCAATGAAAAGAACTTGCTGCTAAAACGGCATCAAATTCAAATGGCTTAAGTTCCCACTCTTCAAACGATGTATTCTGAATCTTTACATTGGAATACGGTTGACAATTCTATTGAGCTAAGTGGAAAAAATCTGGGTTGGGTTCTAAGCAGATTATAGAGCAACCCAATGGAGCGATGCCTACCGTTGCAGTTCCAGGGCCACATCCCACTTCTAGAATTTTTGAGTTAGTGGAGAGTTGAGCAATTTCCACAACTTGCTTAATTAGCTCCTGAGGATAGCGGGGTCTTGCCTTGTTGTAAGCTTCTGCTGCTGGGGAATACCAATTTTTGCGCTGTTCGAGGTCTGTGCTGGAATAGTTGATTATTGTTTGTTTTAGGTCTTTCATAATCTATTGAATTCCTGCAAAGAGCTTTAGCTAACTCAATTTCTATTTTTCTGAAAAGCTCGACGTCTACGACCACTTTCAACGAGGGGTTTTCGCAACGGTACTACCTCAGCTTCACTACTCTCGCGTGCTACCCGAACCAGCAACCCAGCAGCTATTAAGCTAGCAATCATAGAATTACCACCATAACTAAACATGGGCAAAGGTAAGCCAGTAGTTGGTAGAGAACCTGTAGCAACACCGACGTGGAGCAATGACTGTCCTACCATCAAAATTGTCACGCCGATCGCCACCAATCGATGTACTGTATTTTTAGCCTTCAGAGCCACAATTAATCCGAGAGTGGCGAATGTAGCTAAAAGTGCCAACAGTACCATACTGCCGACAAAGCCAAACTCTTCGGCGAACACCGCAAAAATAAAATCAGTATCCTGAATTGGTAAATAAAACAGCTTTTGTTGAGAAAGCCCAAATCCAGAACCCCAAGTTCTACCAGAACCCACAGCTAGTAGACTTTGCACCAACTGATAGCCATCTCCTCTCGCATCTGCCCACGGATTGAGGAATGACATCACCCGCCTACGCTGATACTCTTTAATACTAATACTAAGTAGTGCCAACATCACTCCACCAATTGCTGTTCCTCCAAGATACTTGTAAGGTAAGCCAGCTGCTAGAGCAATTAGCCAAATCGTCATGCCGCAAAGTGCTGTTGTACTCAAGTTAGGCTGGGCAAGAATTCCTAAAAGTACCAGACTGAATATACCCAACCAAGCCAAGCGAACCCGCCAACTGATTCGTTCCCACTGACCAAAAAGCCGCGCACTTTGCAGCACTAAAAAGGGTTTAATTAATTCTGAGGGTTGAATCGGAATTGGCCCGATCGCTATCCAACGCGCTGCGTCAAAAGCCTTCTTTCCCAATCCTGGGATCAGTGTAATGAAAATTAATGTCAAAAACACTAATAAAAACCAATGGGATTGTCCCAAAATTTTCTGCAATGGCAAATTAACAATAATATTGAATCCAATTAAGGAAACTAAGACCCAAAGCAGTTGACGCTTAAAGTAGTACAAGCCATCATCATGACGGGCATCAGCAACAGGATAGGATGCTGAAAATAGCATTATCAAGCCGACGAACAGCCAAATGAACGTTAACCAGCGCAACAGCCGCGCTTCTAATGCCCAGTTGGAGACTGAACTATCAAAAATTGGAATCAGGCGGCGTAGATTCACGAGCAGTATAGGTAAAAAGTTAGGAATTAGGAGTTAACAGTAAAACTCATAAATCATAATTTATAACTCATAAGTAAGCTTTACAACCATAAATCTTAAAATAGTAAACTTCAATACACCGCTCGATCAATTTTGCGATCACTGCATTGAAAATTAACAAGCATGATTTGATACATCAAATACAGTAATTTAAAGAATAATTTAGACTTCTCCTGAATCTAAAGCTTCCTTACTTCAGAAACTCGGAGAGCCAAAATAATCAAGTGGTGAGTCTTACTCCCCAACTGCAAGCATTGCTGAATTCTGGCAATTCATAAGACTCAAGGATTTAACGCAATTAACTGCTTGCCTCTCTATAGACAGGGGAATTTCAATCCAGAACTCAGTTCCTTGTCCACGTTCTGATACACATCTGAGTGTTCCCCCATGTTTTTCAACTACAATTTGATAGCTAATTGATAAACCTAATCCTGTACCCTTACCTATAGGCTTAGTTGTGAAAAATGGATCAAACAGTCGTTTTTTAACTGCTTCTGTCATTCCTGAACCATTATCAGCAATTCGGATAACACACTGCGTTTCGATGACTTGCGTAGTAATTGTAATTTTATTAGGATTAGCCTGAATTTCTGCGATCATTCGTTTATCGTTATGATTTTCGAGCGCATCGATGGCATTACTGATAATATTCATGAATACTTGATTGAGTTGGCCAGCGTAGCAATCGACTAAAGGCAAATTTCCATAATTTTTGACCACATTGATCCCAGGATGATCAATGTTATTCTTAAACCGATTCTGTAAAATCAGCAAAGTACTATCCAGTCCCTGGTGAATATCAACACTTTTCTTCTCTGCTTCATCAAGACGAGAGAAATTCCGAAGAGACAAGACAATTTCAGAGATCCTTTCGGCTCCTACTTGCATCGAACTTAGGATTTTGGGTAAATCATTTAGTAAAAAGTCTAACTCAATTTCCTCAGTGTATTCTTGAATTTCTAATACAGGATTAGCATAAAACTGTTGGTAAAGATGCAGAAGCCTTAACAGAGACTGTGTATAATCTTTTGCATATTTTAGATTTCCGTAAATAAAGTTAACGGGGTTGTTAATTTCGTGAGCAACTCCAGCAACTAACTGTCCCAAACTAGACATTTTCTCAGCCTGAACTAGTTGGGCTTGAGTTTGCTGTAGCTCCTGGAGGGATTTTTCTAATTTTTTGGTCTGAGCCTCAGCAATTTCCGCTAGATTCTCCTTGATTTGCAATGCACTCCGTAGTTCTGCCCTTTGCTGTTTAAGTTCGTTTGTTAAGTTTCTAGCATCAGCCAAAGCCGTGTTCTGGGCTTGCAGGAGAAATAGGAAATCAACAATCGGGTCGTGAATCGCAAAGTCTTTGAGTTTAAGACCCAGAGGAGCCAGACTAATTGTATCTGTAATCCAGGGAGAACCTAGAAAAAATATAACTTCCTGCTCTGGTTGATACATCATCTGACCCTTGAGCTGCATTCCATTGTGGAGAAACTCTAAAATAAACAGTGCACGAGACTGTTGACTAATAGCATCAAAATCAACCAAAATTTTTGGACGATTTATTTGGAAATGCTGCTCGATCAATTTACCAACTAGTGGTTCAGGACTAATCCGCCCTAAAACATCACCAGCTTGTACAATTTCTCGATTACAGCTAAAGGCAAAGTGGAAGGGAAAAGCTTTCGCCAGAAGCTCTGGCGAAAGCGTAAGGTGAGGAGAAGCCATGCTACACTCAATTTGGTTTATAAATCACTAAAAATTCATCATGTTCAGCACCCTCATCCCGATTCTGGGTTTGAGTAATATCAACTTTTGTATCAAACCTGTTTCCCAATCCCTGAACTAGTCCAAGAATCATTGGCGTTAGCCCTTCTCTATCAGAGCGATAATGTAAGCTCAAAGAATTTTCTTCCATATCAGTACACTCAAATGATGGGGGCTGGAGGTTGGGAAAGCTAACTCCCACACGAGCATGAAGATTATCAAGGTTTTCTAAAAATTCAGGTAGTGTATCTCCACTCATATCCATCATTTCGCCATAGCCTTCTTGGGCTGTGTACTGAACCCAGAATTCTCCAAAAGCTTGCATAATTTGTTGGGTAGATAAGCTCAGAACGACACTACCAGCTTTGATGAGCTTGTGGGTAATGTCATCGGGATAGCCTTCCATATTGAGAAAAACATCTACATCCACCTCTGCTTTGTGCTTAATTTCTTTCCAAGTCTCTTCGCCAAAGCGACTGCATACCATGTCTTGAATTGCTTTATTTACTAACCCGTACATGGAAGCCTCCTCATGACTGTACCTAATTTTGCTTTGTAAATTTCAGCGAAACTTGACAACTGATTCCCTAAAAGGGTTATTTAAATCACAAGGTTTTTTGTAGTTAAACCTTGAAATGTTTTATTACAGCTTTAAAAGCCCAAAAAATAAGGAAAACTGTTCGCATTTTAATGCTAAAAATACTCATTCTTACAACCGTATTTTCACTTATTCGTTTTCCCCACTACTTTGCTATTTTAATTTTCAAAAATACAAGCAGCAAAAAAAAAGAGGTCTTTACTGACCTCTTACCAATTCTCTAAAATAATGTTTTATCTACAGTAATTACGACAAGCCAGCATTAGTACCTTGCTTACCAGTTGCTAGTTCCACCTTGATGATTGTGCCGCCTGCTTTTTGAATGCGTTGCTGTTCACGGAACCAGTTCTCATAAGGAACTAATTTAGTAAAGTAAGTATTTTGGAGTTCGCGTTGGGTACGAATTCTGGTTTGACTGGGAACTAGAGCAGTAATTTTAAACAAACGGGACATATTTTGAAAATCTCCTGTAAACTTTGTGAAAACTTTTTTATCTCAAAATCTTGAGTGCAAATCTTTTAATTATTCAAAGGCTGGAAATCAAACATCAATACTAGACCACCAACACTCATCAATGATAATTTACCAAGATAAGCAATATAACGTTCTAGCACTCACGGCTGATTTCCAGACCTTAATAAAGTCGCACCTAAATTTTTAAGCGCAAACTAGTTCTTAGCTTAAGCCAGAAGAGATATAGTCTAGGTAAACACCCATTTCCTTACCAGCATCAGAACCAACCAAGCTAGCGGTTACTTCCTTGATTGCTTGGATAGCTTGCACGGTAGCACCAACGGGAACTCCTAAAGAGTTGTAGGTTTCCTTCAAGCCATTTAATACACGCTCATCCAAAATGGAAGGATCACCAGCTAACATAGCGTAGGTGGCATAGCGGAGGTAGTAGTCCAAATCACGGATGCAAGCAGCATAGCGGCGGGTGGTATACATGTTGCCACCGGGACGGGTGATGTCAGAGTATAGCAAAGATTTTGCTACAGCTTCTTTAACGATCGCAGCAGCGTTAGCGCTGATGGTGCTAGCAGCACGTACTCGCAGTTCGCCAGTAGCAAAGTAGCCTTTTAGCTTTTGTAAAGCAGAAGAGTCTAGGTACTTACCTTGAACGTCTGCGGAGTTAATTACAGCGGTAATTGCGTCTTGAGCCATGTTGTTAATTCCTTATTTCCAACCGTATTGCAATACTTCTGTTTCGGCAGAGAAACAGCATCACCTTATAGCAGGGCACCAACTAAGTAGTCGAAGTAACTACCAGCTTCAGCAGCATCATCGCCAGACATCAATGTAGTAGCTACATTCTTGAGTCCACGAATACCTTCAGCAACACCATCGATAGGAGTTCCTAAGGACTTGTACATTTCACGGACACCGATAACACCAATTTCTTCGATGGGGGTAACATCACCAGCAACGATACCGTAGGTAACGAGGCGGAGGTAATAATCTAGGTCACGCAGACAAGTAGCGGTCAATTCTTGACCGTAAGCGTTACCACCAGGAGATACAACATCAGGACGCTTTTGGAACAGTTGATCACCAGCTTGCTTAACCAAGCGTTCGCGATTTTCTGTCAAAACTTGAGCAATCCGCACACGGCGCTCACCACTAGCAACAAAGGATTTGATTCGATCCAATTCACCAGGGCTGAGGTAGCGAGCTTCTGCGTCAGCATTCACGATAGCTTTCGTGACGATACTCATTAATGGATTCCTCCAAATACGAATGAAACCAGGATTTGATTATACTAGTGCGACTTTAAATTCGGTTCACTGAGTTCCTTTTCTCGTTCTTTTAGATACAACAGTTTAATAACTGTTACGGCTAATGAATTACGAGTTTTCTTTAGTCAACACAAGTAAACAAGCTTTGAAACTCAGTTACCTTCCGCAAAACATTTTCCGGCATTCTGTTGAGCATTTATTACTGCTCTTAACACTTTGTAATATTGTTTTTCAGAATTTCGGGTTTTAGCTGTAATCTGAGAGCAATATTACGAAAGGTTACGAAGCAGAGAGGGGGAAGAAAACAGTAAATAATTTGTACCCTACTCCCTACTCCCTACTCCGCCGATATGTTGTTACCTGCTTGATGGGAAGCGGTTGTAAGGTACAACATCTTCACCGAAGTAGCGGCTATATTCTGGGCTATCGATTATTGCTTCTACAGCAGCCGACAAACCACTATTAGCTAGCAGATTGTTATACTGGCGGATTTCTTCCTGATCTGCGGGTGTACGCCCCAACAGATGGCGGAAGAGGAACTCAATCACCTTGGCATGAGGATAAGGTAATAAGAAGCGCTGGCGATAGATTTCGGAACTAGCTAGTTCACGTACAAACTCCCGGACGGAAATTTCACCATTCTGGAGTTTGCTGTCTAAGTCAGTACGGCGGAAATTATCAGGCACTTCACTGCTAAATACATCCAACACCTGACAGTAAATGGCGTTGATTGCCTGTTGTCTTTCGGCTTGGTTTGTGTTTTCAGTTAGACGGTAAATGCGTGCATGTTTACGCACAGCCACTTCCACAGGTTGTTCGCTACCATCGTTGTAGGAACGACCCAGTTCAGCAAATGAGGGCTTACCATTTGTTTGCGCTGCTATATCTGCGATCGCCTGCACCAAAAGCGGAGTATCGTTGCTAACTCCTACACGCGGTTGCACTGGCTTAAAGCTGGGTACAACTACGTCATCGTTTTGCTTGGTAAGCTGGTTGTACAGTTTCTCCGTATTCGGGAAGTTTGCCGCAGGTAGGGTCGGGAAGCGACGGTAAGGCACTGTATCTTCACCAAATACCTGGTTATATTCCACACTATTTACCAAAGCAGCAATAAAGGCACGAATACCTTGAGTAGCCAAAATCTGGTTATACTTGCGGATTTCTACCTGGTCTAGTGGCGCACGTCCCAAGAAATGTTTGGTTCCCAACTCAATCACCTTGGTGTTGGGGTAAGGTGTGTAAAATTCTTTCAGGTAGAGGTTCGAGTAACCTAAACCTTCAATAAACTCCTTCACACTAATTTCGCCATTCCCAAGCTTGCTTTCCCACGCTGTAAATTCGTTTTTGGCGATGTATGGTGCAATATCCCGCTCAAAAATTTGACGATACGCTGCACTGATCAAAGTTTGCACTGCAACTTTGTCACTGATATTCGCCACCAGCTTGAAGATTTTGGTTTGTTCGCGTTGCTTGCTGACGCCTTGGTTAACGCGGAACTGAACATCTGGTTCTGACCGTTTTTCTGTAACACTACCCAATGTCACAAAGCTCGGCGTTACTTCTTTCTGAACTTTCGCCGCAACATCTTCACGAATGCTACCAACGCGCAATTGTCGTCCTGATACACCACCAGGAGTCAAATACCGTTCGTAAGGAATTGTATCTTCACCAAATGCTTCGCTATATTCTACGCTGTCAATAATGGCATCAACCACCGCGTAAAAGCCTTTTTTGGCAGCGATGTCAAAGTACTTGTTGAGTTCTTGACGACCGTATGTCGGACGGCCCAACAAGCGACGGTGAATGTACTCGATCGCTTTACAAACATAGAGCGATGTCCAGTACAGATTACGGAATACATCCGACTTAGCTAAAGCACGGATAAACTCCCGTACAGAGATGTCGCCGTTTTCCAGCTTGATTTCCAATACCTTCGGGCGTTGACCTTCGTAAAGATCACGACCGAAAACTTGCAGGTAAGCTGCTTTAATCAGTGCTTGCGTGGAGCTTTCAGAAAATCTGACGCTAGAATTTTTGGCAGCCTTTTTACCTCTAGTACCAGGCAGTTGATCTAACTTGAACACCTTAGGCCCAAGAGAACCAGGAGCTTCACCCCGCGCTTTGGGATTACTATTTTGGTTATTAATCCCTGCCCCTTGGTGAATCAGGATGCGTTTGGTATCCTTCCCAAAAGGAGCCGGGCTGGTGCTGGGGTTGCGAGTTTCTTTCGGGAAAATCGCCCCAAACTGAATTTCCAAGGGGTCATTACCAGAACCGTAAGGATGTTGGTCTGGTAGCGGTTGCTCGTAAGCCGCAAATGTCGTAATGAACTGAGGTATCTTGCGGAAAGGCGCACTGTAGTTCAACAGGTCTTGCTGCGGCCCCCAGTTGCGACATTCTTGGGCTTCTTGACCCAGACCCCGCAGGTAAGGTACTGTTTCTTCACCAAAATAGTCGCTGTATTCAGCAGAATCTACTAAGGCATCTACTAAGGCTGGTAGACCACCGTTAGAAACAATCGAGAAGTATTTTTGTACTTCTTCACGGCTACTTGGGCCGCGTCCCAAAATGTGACGGAAAGCTAGTTCAATGACTCGGCTGTTAATAAAAGGCTGGTAAAACTGTTTTTGGTAAAGGGGAGATTTAGCTAGACGACGAACAAACTCCTTCATGGAGATGTCGCCATTTTTTACCTTGGATTCTAGGTCAGATATCGACAAGCTATAAGCACGGGTAATATCGCGCTCAAAAACTTGCCGATATGCAGCCTTGATTACCTCATTTTTTTCGCTACTTGACAACCCAGTTTTCATCACAAACTTGGGACGCCGTTCTGCCGCATTAAAGTAAATTTGCGGCAGTTCCAACCCTTGCTGGTCGCTAGAGGGGCGTTGGCGGACTTTACTTGAAGGTGTGGCTGCTTTGAATTCTGTTAACAAAACATCCATGTACTGAGACACAATCTCTGTAGCCTCAGGATCTTTGCGGAAAAAGGAAAGTGACCCGGCTTTGATTTCTTGCAAAGCTACCAGCGTTGCTTCACCAGAGCAGGCATTTTCAATTATTTCCCGCAAACCCCGTGTGTTCACCGCTATGATGTTGGGGTCGCCAGCAACGATCGCATAAGTAGCGTAGCGCAAGAACCAGGATAAATCCCGCAAGCTCTTGGCCATGTTGCTTGGGCCATATCGAGCAATGTTAATTGGTCTGAAACCTGGAGGTATCGGACCACTGGGGGATGAGTTAAATATTGAGCGTAAATTTTCTAGGAACCCACCACGACTTTCAACGTAGGTTACAGTTCCCAGTTGCATCCCTTGCTGAACATTAGCACCAGCACTAACAGGTACTATTTCTATTTCTCTGGGCTTTTCTAAAAAAGCCATTGGCGAACCACCGACAAAAATCCGGTTGGCAGCGCGAGATACGATAATCTCGGCATTATCCGTCAGCGTCTGGGAAATTTCTAGACGCTTTGCACCAGATGCAAAATAGCTTGCCAGTTCATCTAATTCACCATTTCCCAAAAAGCGGTCTTGCTGCTCGGCTTGGGTAATTGTCGCTACAGCTAGGGTTTGATATAGTTGCGGACGCGCAACTGAGCTTCCACCACTTGCCTTAACACTCATCGGATTTGTAAAACTCCCATCATAATCATTTATGTGTTAAGTCTGGGTCGTTTTGAGGCTTGACACATCGGTGCGTCTGTGCTTTATCAGCTTGAGAGTAGTGCCTGCAAAACTGCCAGTAAATTAACCCGGTTAGCTTTTAGATTAGAACGTTTTGCGTTCTCAAAGCTGGTTTATTAAGAACTGTGTAGAACCGTAGCTTAGATACATCCAATCTTAAGAGTACATACTCTTGTTTGGCTGAGACAATATCTAAGTTTTGTAACCAGGTAATAGGTTAGGCATGGTCTACTAATGCCGCAAACCTCTATTTTGAAGTTTGTGCCTGTGTCTACCCTACGATTATTACAACTTATACAAAATTTTAGTTGAAATCAAATTGCCTATGGTAATGTCGGTGGACAGTAGCCATTAGTCGATGTTAAGTTGTTTTTGCTACTGGCAGCTAAATATTCATAAATAACGCCGACGGCAAATAATTCTTCAATCTCGTTGAATTCAGCTTTAGCTATCAACATTTTATACAGGGAAAATACTATGAACAAAAGTTGTAAATTTAACTATTTATTCAATGCTACACTGTCTGCGATCGCAGTTATTTTGCTTATCACTCCCGTAAATGCGCTTCCAGAGCAAAACATCAGCACCGTTGTGAAGTGGGCAAAGACCAAACCTCAACTACCAACTCTGAGATACAACAGCGAAGCCCACGGCTACGACGGTACAAAGGGAAATTTATACTTTTATGCTGATGTCACTTCTCAAAATGGGACAGTGAATAAAGAAGGCATAACCGTTAGTGGTGATAAACGCCTCAAATTCACCACAAAAAATGCCAATGCAATGAAATTGTTACAAAATATTTATAATTCTAATATTGCCAATGACTTCCAGAAGTCCCGATATATCACCAAAGTTGGACGCGACCAGTATTATCGCGGACAAAAGTTTGCTTACATCGCTGCTGAAGTGCAGGGTGGCTCATCATTGCAGATAATTCCCTTGAATAAGTTGCAAGAGTTTATAAATAATGCCAAATATTGCCAAACCAATCAGTGCGACATTTGAATTAAGAGATTTCCAAGAAATAAACTAACCACCGAGACAAGGCAGCGCGGTCTTGGGGGTTTCCCCATGAGCGACTGCCGCGCAGAGAACACAGAGAGAGGAGAAATAGAGAAGATTTTTGTGTCAGTGTTGGGATATTTTTTATTTGGAAGTCTCTTAAGTCTGTAGCCTGTAATTTACATACGCATTATCAGTAAACAAAGGCACGCAATCACTTACGTTATAGGCGGCGGACAGTTCAACATCTGACTCAAAACCTTTTTCAATCAACTCTTTACCCGAACTGCATTTTTTCAAGTACCCCAGTAAATCCTGCTGGAAAGCTTGAAATGTTGTTACAGCGACTTCGGCTTCTGGTGATAGACTGCCATCTAAATAACTGAGAATTGCCCCAGCACCAATTAAATCTTCAAATGCAGGGCGGAGGCTACCATCTTCTTTCCACCTTTCACCGGCAGGAATCACAGCGATTTTATCACCATACTTTTGAGCAAACTGCGCTACAGCTTGGCAATTTCGCAAGCAACCAGCCAAAGTTGGTATATTCCCTGTATGTAAAGTCAGAAAAGAACCATTAGGTGAAGGTAAAACTAGTCTAGTTCCAGCAGTAATCTGAGTCACCGATTTTGGCGAGAGAGAATATCCAGTTGTAGTCCAACGTTGCCTATGACTTGCTAACTCTGCTTGCACTGATTTGGCATAATCTATGACTGATTCATCTTTATATGCGTAGGGAAAAATTATCGCGCCGTTATTTGTGGCAATTTCCACGCAGGTAGAAAAAGAGAGAATGTCAACTATTACAATTACATCACTGATGGGAGCGAGTTGAGCAACTCCTTGTGCCCCCCATTCACAGCGTAAATCAAACTCTGATTGGTTGTAAATCATTGGTGCGATCGCAATTATTTGTCTACCTGAAGTGTCCAGCATTCGCTAAACTCAGAAATGCTGCGTTATTCCTCATCATGTCCGATTCCCAAACTGTTAGTGCTGCTGTTGCCAAACTCTACAATACCTATCCCTTTCCGCCAGAAGCTCTGTTGGATGAACCACCCCCAGGCTACAACTGGCGCTGGAATTGGCTAGCCGCTCATAACTTCTGCACAGGTCAAAAACCCCAAAAGCAAGATATTCGGATTTTAGATGCAGGTTGCGGCACTGGTGTAGGTACAGAGTACTTGGTTCACCTCAATCCTCAAGCTTCTGTTGTGGGAATTGACCTCAGTACTGGCGCTTTAGCTGTAGCAAAAGAGCGTTGTCAGCGTTCAGGGGCTACCCGCGTTGAATTTCATCACCTCAGCTTGTTTGATGTGGAACAGTTACCGGGTGAGTTTGATTTAATCAACTGTGTTGGTGTTTTGCATCATACCTCCGATCCAATTCGCGGTATTCAAGCTTTGGCGAAAAAGTTAGCCCCAGGCGGCTTGATGCACATTTTTGTGTACGGGGAGTTGGGACGCTGGGAAATTCAACTCATGCAAAAAGCGATCGCGCTTCTTCAAGGTGACAAAAAAGGCGACTACCGCGATGGTGTCCAAGTCGGACGGCAAATATTTGCTTCTCTACCAGAAAATAATCGAATTGTCAAATACGATAAACAGCGTTGGTCATTAGAAAATCACAAGGATGAAAACTTTGCGGATATGTACGTTCATCCGCAAGAAATTGACTACAACATTGACACGCTGTTTGAATTAATAGATGCTTCGGGATTGAAGTTTATTGGTTTCTCGAATCCGAGTTTCTGGGATTTGGAGAGACTTTTGGGCAAAGCACCAGAGTTAGTTGAACGAGCAAAAGATTTGAGCGATCGCCAGGTTTACCGCCTGATAGAATTACTAGATCCAGAAGTAACTCATTACGAGTTTTTCCTCGGTCGTCCTCCTTTAATTAAGCCCGACTGGTTAGACGATAACGCCTTACTGGCAGCGATTCCCGAACTTAATCCTTGTATTGAAGGATTTCCCAGCCAATGTTTCTTTAATTACGATTACCAGATTGTTAATTTATCTGTACCAGAGTTTGAATTTATGCAAAAATGTGATGCTAATTCAACAGTGGCAGATATTTTAGCAGATGTGCAACTGGGATTGGATGGTGTAAGAACGCTTCTTCAGCAGCAGCTGATTTTATTGACACCTGTTTAATTACACTTCACGTTGATACTAAGTTAAGATTTGTCAATTTCTACTCGTCGTGAGGAGCGATCGCCGATCACCACTTTTGGCAAATTAATGTAAATTAGGAAAGTGCCTAAGAAACTAGGGTATTGTACATCCCAAAAGTTGGAGCTTTCTGGAATTCAGCAGTGGTGCGATCTTTAATGACTTGCCGCTACTCTACAATTTCTGATTTGCGGTAAGTTCATACGCTCCTCAAGCACCAGTTGATTTTATTGACACCAACTTACTTCAAACTTTGGAGGATAATTATTCACTCAAAAAACTGGAATTGGAAGAAATTTTGAATTTTCAGGCAGCATTTATTGATTATTCGCTTAAATACTCCCTCACACGATCAGCCGCTCTCTCGCTTCTGTGAGCGCGATTTTACTGACTGCCTGATGTTGACAAGAAGTTAATTGTTTTTTCCTAAAGTATTGTTACCGGATCGTGATATGATTCAGCTGACTGAATGTGCAGTCATCATATTTAACTGTACTGGTTTCAAGTCCCGTGAGCTTGTCAGACGAATCAATTGCGCCCACTCCGACAACGCAACAAGATGCTAAAACTGGTTCTGGAGACACAGAATCAGGTAACTCCATGCAAGAGTTCCATCAACTCTTCCAGCGATTGTTGGTAATCACGCTTGTCTTGACGGGGGTCATTTTTATCTCTGTGTGGATTTTTTATTCCTTAAACATTGCCCTAAATTATTTAATTGGGGCGTGTACAGGTGTGGTTTACTTAAAAATGTTGGCTAGAGACGTTGAGCAGCTCGGTAGTGAGAAAACCAGTCTGAGCAAAACTCGTTTTGCTCTGTTTATTGGAGTGATGATCGTGGCAACTCAATGGCGTGAGCTACAGATTCTGCCCATTTTTTTGGGATTTCTAACTTACAAAGCCACGCTCCTCGTCTATATGGTGCAAATTGCGTTCATTCCTGATTCTTAAAAAGTCAGGCTCACAAAGATAGTAATCCCATCCTCGCTCGTTGGGGAAAATGCTTGAAGAATGCAAATGCTTAGTGTCTTAAACGCCTTTAATTCTTTTCCCCTCGCCGTATTAGAAGTAGGTCATCATTTCTACTGGCAGTTGGGCAATCTTAAAATTCATGGGCAAGTTTTTCTTACCTCATGGTTTGTGATTAGTATTCTAGTAGTGGCTTCAATAGCTGCTACTCGCAACGCACAAAGAATTCCCAAGGGCATCCAGAATTTGATGGAATATGCCTTAGAATTTATTCGTGATTTGGCAAAAAACCAACTTGGTGAGAAAGAGTACCGCCCTTGGGTGCCATTTATTGGCACACTGTTCTTGTTTATTTTTGTATCGAACTGGTCAGGCGCACTAATTCCCTGGAAGCTCATCAGGCTACCTTCGGGCGAATTGGCAGCTCCCACCAATGACATCAATACGACTGTTGCATTGGCATTGCTAACTTCCTTAGCGTACTTTTACGCAGGTTTTAGCAAACGGGGTTTAGGCTACTTTAAGAAATATATAGAGCCAACACCCGTTTTGTTGCCGATCGCAATTCTAGAAGATTTCACCAAGCCCCTCTCCCTAAGCTTCCGTCTATTTGGTAATATTTTGGCGGATGAGTTGGTAGTAGCGGTGCTGGTGCTGCTAGTTCCTCTATTTGTACCTCTGCCTGTAATGGCCTTGGGTTTATTTACCAGTGCCATCCAAGCCCTGGTTTTTGCCACCCTAGCCGGAGCATACATTCATGAGGCAATGGAGGGGCATGGCGGAGATGAACATGAGGAGCATTAAACTTCTCAGTTGATAGCACAGTTCCAAGAGCATTTTCGCTCAAAACATCGCAAAGCGCGATCAAATGAACTCATGTGCAGCGTGAAAACCACGTTTCTAATCGTTAACGTACTTTTGTTAGTTTTGTAATCAAAGCAAGGAAAATCAACATGGATCCATTAGTTCAGGCTGCTTCAGTTCTCGCTGCTGCTTTAGCGATTGGTTTAGCTGCAATTGGCCCTGGTATTGGTCAAGGAAACGCTGCTGGACAAGCAGTAGAAGGTATTGCTCGTCAACCTGAAGCAGAAGGAAAAATTCGCGGTACTCTGCTATTAACCTTGGCATTCATGGAATCCTTGACTATCTATGGTCTAGTAATTGCCCTAGTATTGCTGTTTGCTAATCCTTTCGGCTAATACCTGAGAATTTTTGTGAGTGTGGAGACGTGAATCATCACGCCTCTACAATCAAAATGTTTTGGGTATCTCAATAGTTATAATGTTCAGTTGACCCTTCTTGGCTATGGGTCTCTAAAATACGAAAGGTTGGATGACGTTGCTAGCCATGAAAACTGCTACTCCAGCCAAAGAGGAGACAAATGTTTGATTTCGATGCTACCTTGCCCTTCATGGCATTGCAATTCCTGCTATTAGCAGCTTTGTTGAATGCAATTTTCTATAAGCCACTGACCAAGGTACTAGACGATCGCGATAGTTACATCCGAACGAATACCCTTGAGGCGCGGGAGAGCTTGGCTAAAGCCGAGCGCTTGGCTACCGAATATGAGCAGCAACTCGCAGACGCTCGCAGACAATCGCAAGCTACCGTAGAAGCAGCTCAACTTGAAGCTAAGAAAATTACTGCCGAGAAAATTGCTGAAGCCCAAAAAGAAGCTCAGTCTCAACGAGAACAAGCTTCTGTTGAAATAGAACAACAAAAGCAAGAAGCTTTTCGTACCTTAGAGCAACAAGTTGATGCTCTAAGCAGACAGATTCTAGAAAAACTATTGGGGCCAACTCCAGTTAGATAAGCTAACCAGACTGGCTCCGTGAAAGCATACGCGCAGCTGGGCCCTAGTCCAGAGCGCAAAATTTAAGTGTCAAAAAAAGGCACTTTTTCCCTTCTGGGGAAAGATACTTAAATTTCTCTACCGGGAAAAGATACTTAATTTCATTTCCCTAGAGGAAAATACAACGTATTAGCAAGCGAGCAGCGCACTTGTAAATGGGTATCATGGGGACATTCTTATTACTTGCCGCAGAAGCGAACGCTGTTCACTCTGAATTGGCAGAAGGCGCAGCAGAAGGTGGTTTCGGTCTAAACCTAGACATTTTTGAAACCAATCTGATCAATCTAACGATTCTGATTGGCATATTATTCTACTTCGGACGTAAAGTTTTAAGCAATATCCTGAACGAGCGACAATCCAATATTGCCACCGCAATTCAGGAAGCAGAAGGGCGCTTAAAAGAGGCAAAGACTGCCCTTTCCCAAGCGCAAGAGCAGTTGAAGCAATCTCAGGCAGAAGCAGAACGCATCCGCCAATCTGCCGTAGAAAACGCCCAAAAGACGAAAGAAGCCTTGTTAACGAAGGCAGCACAAGACGTAGAACGCCTGAAACAAACGGCAGCAGCAGATTTAAACACCGAAACAGAGCGAGCGATCGCTCAACTGCGGCAAAGAGTTGCTACACTAGCATTGCAAAAAGTCGAATCGCAGCTCAAAGGCGGGATTGCCGACGATGCTCAACAAAGTTTAATTGACCGCAGCATCGCACAACTGGGAGGCAATGTATGACAAGTCAGGTAGCGACAGCTGAAGTAGCCCAACCCTACGCACAGGCACTTTTGTCAATAGCGCAATCGAAAAATTTGACAGAAGAGTTCGGGGAAGATGCGCGGACTTTCCTGGGATTGCTCAGAGCAGACAAACAGCTACACAACTTCTTCAGCAACCCGTTTATTCAGGCTGAGAACAAAAAAGCTCTCATCAAACAAATACTCGGTGAAGGCTCTAACCCCTACTTACGCAACTTTTTGTTGATATTAGTAGACAAACGCCGCATTGCATTCTTGGAATCGATTTTTCAACAATATCTGGCGCTGTTGCGGCAGCTGAATCAAACCGTATTAGCGGAAGTAATTTCAGCCGTTCCCCTCACAGAACCTCAACAGCAGGCAATCATTCAAAAGGTCATTGCCATCAGTAATGCTCGCCAGGTAGAACTAGAAACCAAGGTAGACAGTGAGTTAATTGGTGGTGTGATCATTAAAGTAGGTTCGCAGGTAATTGACGCCAGTATCCGGGGTCAGCTGCGCCGCCTTTCATTGCGCTTAACTAACAGCTAGAAGGTTAGGAGTTAGAAGTTAGGAGTTAGGAGTTAAAAGTTAGGAGTTAGGAGTTAAGTAAACAATAATTTATTTTGACTTTTAACTTTTAACCTTTGCTTTTTTAACTCATCGCTCTTAACTCATCACTCTTAACTCATCACTCCTAACTATTGAATTTTCCCGTCTCGAAAGCAAACAAGATAGACACATGAGCATATCAATTAGACCTGACGAAATTAGCAGCATTATCCAACAACAAATCGAGCAATACGATCAAGAGGTCAAAGTTGCTAACGTTGGTACCGTCCTACAAGTAGGCGACGGTATTGCCCGGATTTATGGTCTGGAAAAGGCTATGTCTGGGGAACTTTTGGAATTTGAAGATGGTACAATTGGCATCGCCCAGAACTTAGAAGAAGATAATGTGGGCGCGGTACTCATGGGTGAAGGGCTAGAAATTCAAGAAGGTAGCTCTGTAACCGCTACCGGTAGAATTGCCCAAGTACCCGTAGGAGAAGCCTTAATTGGACGAGTTGTAGACGCTTTGGGTCGCCCCATTGATGGTAAGGGAGACATCAAATCCTCAGAAAGCCGTTTGATTGAATCTCCAGCACCTGGTATCATTGCTCGTCGGTCAGTACACGAACCCATGCAAACGGGTATTACAGCTATTGACTCAATGATTCCTATCGGTCGTGGTCAACGAGAATTGATTATCGGTGACCGTCAAACTGGTAAAACTGCGATCGCTATTGACACAATCATCAACCAAAAAGAAGAAGATGTAGTTTGTGTATACGTTGCGATTGGTCAAAAGGCTTCCACCGTAGCTAACGTGGTGCAGACATTGCAAGAAAAAGGCGCAATGGATTACACCATCGTTGTCGCAGCTAGTGCCAGTGAACCAGCAACACTACAATACCTAGCTCCTTACACAGGCGCAACTATTGCTGAGTACTTTATGTACAAAGGCAAAGCTACCCTGGTAATTTACGACGATCTTTCCAAGCAAGCCCAAGCTTATCGCCAAATGTCACTACTGCTACGTCGTCCACCCGGACGCGAAGCTTACCCCGGAGATGTATTCTACATTCACTCCCGCTTGCTAGAAAGAGCAGCAAAGCTGAGTGATGAATTAGGTAAAGGCAGTATGACCGCCCTACCAATCATCGAAACCCAAGCTGGTGACGTTTCAGCATACATTCCCACCAACGTAATTTCCATTACCGATGGTCAGATATTCCTATCTTCTGACTTGTTCAACGCTGGTATCCGTCCGGCTGTGAACCCCGGTATTTCTGTATCCCGCGTGGGTTCTGCGGCGCAAACTAAAGCAATGAAAAAAGTTGCTGGTAAGATTAAATTGGAACTAGCCCAATTTGACGACTTGCAAGCCTTCGCTCAATTTGCTTCTGACTTAGATAAAGCCACTCAAGACCAGTTGGCACGGGGTCAACGGTTACGCGAACTTCTCAAGCAGCCACAAAATTCGCCACTCTCAGTATACGAGCAAGTAGCAATTCTATACGCTGGTATCAATGGTTACTTGGACGATGTGCCTGTAGATAAAGTCACAACCTTTACCCAAGGTCTGCGGGAGTACTTAAAGACTGGTAAAACCCAGTATGCCGAAGGAGTAAGAGCCTCCAAAGCACTAGGTGATGCAGAAGAAGCTGCCTTAAAAGAAGCACTTACCGAATACAAGAAGACCTTTAAAGCAGCAGCGTAATTAAAGTGAGGAGTGAAGAGTTAAGAGTTAAAAGTTAATGAAATACTCCTAGCTCTTAACTCCTAACTCCTAGCTCCTAACTCCTAACTCAAGAATATGGCCAATCTAAAAGCAATACGCGATCGCATTCAGTCGGTCAAAAACACCAAAAAAATCACAGAAGCCATGCGTCTCGTAGCTGCGGCTAGAGTGCGCCGGGCGCAAGAACAAGTGCTAGCAACTCGCCCCTTTGCCGATCGCTTGGCACAAGTATTGTATGGTTTGCAAAGCCGTCTGCGCTTTGAAGAAGCAAACCTGCCACTGCTGAGAAAAAGAGAAGTTAAGTCAGTCGGGTTATTGGTAATTTCAGGCGATCGCGGTCTATGCGGCGGTTACAATAGTAACGTTATCCGTCGTGCAGAAAACCGCGCCAAAGAAATCAAAGCAGAAGGTTTAGACTATAAATTTGTGCTTGTAGGGCGTAAAGCTACACAGTACTTTCAACGCCGCGATCAGCCTATTGATGAGACTTACAGTGGCTTAGAGCAAATTCCTACCGCAGCCGAAGCCAACCAGATTGCCGATCAACTACTTTCCTTGTTCCTTTCCGAAGAAGTAGACCGCATCGAATTAATCTATACCAGATTTGTCTCCTTGGTTAGCTCTCGTCCTGTGATACAAACCTTACTACCACTCGATCCGCAGGGACTAGAAGCAGGCGATGACGAAATCTTTCGCTTGACAACCCGTGGTGGTCAATTTCAAGTCGAACGGGAGAAAGTGACTAGCCAAGTCCGCCCGTTGGCTCCGGACATGATTTTCGAGCAAGATCCAGTGCAGATTCTCGATTCTTTGTTGCCCCTGTATCTGAGTAACCAGCTATTACGAGCGCTTCAAGAATCGGCGGCTAGTGAACTAGCAGCCCGGATGACAGCCATGAGTAATGCCAGTGAAAATGCCGGTGAACTGATTAACACCCTCACCCTGTCTTACAACAAAGCCCGACAAGCTGCAATTACCCAAGAACTTCTTGAGGTTGTAGGCGGTGCTGAAGCACTAACTTAAGATATAGCTAATTATTTATTTGTAGTGCATTGTAACATTTAGCCAATTGCTAATCTTAAAATAATTAGCAATTGGCTATTTTTAGTACTTGGGACTTTTTATAGATGACATTGACGGCATACGGGCCATTATGTACTGAGTTTTATGAAATAACCAAGCCCATTGATGGAGATTATCCAGATATTCCATACTACATAAGACATCTTTCTTCAATTGGTGGCAGAATTTTGGAGGCGATGGTTGGGACGGGACGACTACTTATCCCACTGCTAGAAGCTGGTATCAATGTTGAGGGTATTGATAGTTCACCAAATATGCTGGCTGCTTGTAGAAAACATTGTACTGATAGAAATTTAAATCCTGTTCTGCATCAAGGTTGTGTAGAAAATCTGGATATTCCTGGTAAATTTAGTGCGATTATAGTTTCCTTCGGCTCGTTCATGTTACTAGAAAAGCGAACTGCTGCTATGGCTGCATTGCAAGCTTTTGCTCGACACCTGGAACCACAAGGGCGAATCTTTATCGATTTGGAATTACCTATTGAAGATTTTAAGACAGAGAATATTCTTAAGCAGCGCTCGCCAATCAACTGCTTTGATGGATCAACAATCCTCTTGCAATCCACTTCTCGGATAGACTGGCTAAATCAACTGAATACGACTGTGATTCGCTACGAGAAGTGGAAAGAGGGCAAACTTGTTGCCACAGAATTACAAAATTTTCCTCTACATTGGTTTGGACGTGAAGAGTTTATTATGTGTTTACGAGAAAATGGCTACCAAGACATCACCTTATGCGCCAACTACACTGATGGTCTACAGCCAAGCTCCTATAAAGATACCCTGTGTTTCTCAGCATTACTGGCATGAAACAAAAATTTTTTGTCAATAACACATTTCCAAAATTGAGTATTATAATTGAAGTATGAAGCGCATGGGTCCGTCACGGTTTCGACAGGTTGGCGAACGCTGCTCTGTGATTCAGGTCGAGAGTGAGTCTCCTCTCGGAAATCAAAGGCTCAAACAAAAAGTAAATGCGAATAACATCGTTAGCTTTGCTCGTAAGCCTGCTCTAGTAGCAGCTGCCTAAAAACCTCTTACAGGTTCGAGCGTCTTTAGTTTGACTCCGTTAAGGACTGAAGACCAACCCCCAACGGATGCTCTAGCAAGCGTTCTCTGGTTGGCTTGTTAGCTAAGATTAAATCAGAGCATCCTACGTTCGGGATAATGAACGATTCCCGCCTTGAGGGTCAGAAAGGCTAAACCTGTGAATGAGCGGGGGGTCAATACCCAATTTGGACAGCAGTTCGACTCTGCTCGGATCCACTAAAAATAGTTAACAAGTCCACCTAGTAATTTCCTATCAAGGTGGATTTTGTTTTTTGCCATGTAAAGACAGCTAGTTATACAGCAGTTTTCCTTTGCATAAAGTACAAAGCTACGGGCTTTCAGGCAGGAGGTAGAAACTCTTTATATTTAAACCTTAAGTCCTGCATTTTGTACCTTACTTACTTGCAACCTGCTGTATTTCCCCTTATTGACCTGACTTCAACCCCATTGAAATGTTATGGTCACAACTAAAAGCTTTTCTGTGTCGTTTTGCACCAAAGACTTCGAAAACGATTGATAAGTTGCTAATCGCTATGTTACTCAGCTTTCCTCAACACTTCCAAAATTGGTTTACCTATTAGTTGTTATTGTATCTCCTAACAGCAAAATCCTCTGTAAGTGGGATAAATTCTAGGATAAATTTAGGCTTTAATTATTCTGTTCCTGGGGTTGTTTACGTGGGCTTCCAAACCTTCTTCCCCTTGTTTTAAGTACCCGTCTTAATCGGTCTGCACTCAAGCTTACTTGACGCTCAGATGCCAGTTTTTTTGCGAGTTGCTTTGAATTATAACTCTGCGGTTCTTGGGCTAAACAATTTTCTAGATAGACCAAGTCTGATTCCGAATATCGGGGTTTTCCTCCTCGACCAGGAGCGTCCCACAGACCTGCTAAACCCATCTTTTCCCAACGATGAAGGGTTTGACGTACTGTTGAAATTGCCCAGTTCAAGCCTTTAGCAATTTGCTCATTTTTTAAGCCACGAGTATTCAAGAGTAAAACTTGAGCACGATCCTTGGTGCGTTGAGGAACATCTTTGGCTTTTCTTAACTCTTCTAAAGTCAGCTTTTCTTCTTCAGTTAAAAAGACTTTCAATCGACATCCCATAAAAAATAACCTTTCACACAATTAATTTTTGTCATTTTTATGCCTATTCACCGAACAAGGCAAAAATTAAAATTTAGAAAAAGCAGAATTCAATCTATCCGAAAAACCTAAATTTATTTGTGGTGATTTTTTTACTTTTTAATCCATATACCCATTGTACCGATATTTAATAACACACTAAAAACACTAAACTACAAGTATTAAAGATGTCGGCACCTAAAAGGCTACTATTTAATAAGTATTGACTTGAGAACGCTATCAAAATTTGCCATATATCATTAGTAATAGATTGATGTAAAAAGGTAGGCATATCAAAAATGATGTTATTAGACTGTTTAGGCATATTTATTTAATAGCCAAGCCTCTAAGTTATGCCTACAACGTCAATAATTTGCTGGGTTTACCTGATTAATGTTTAAGGTCGATAATACAGAACTGTATCATTAAATTTCTTGGATTATTCGTATGGTTACGGAGATTCATCGAAACTTTAAAAATGGTTTTTACCCTAGTTTAGAGGTTGGATAACCAAAATAAAGATATACAAGCCTAGTTCCTTTTTATTTAAATCAGCTCTGGGAATGTGCTTTCATCATCTCCAAAAAAAATCTCTGTTTTTTCAAGTTTACATAAAATTTATATTTTATGTAGCAAAATCCTTATTTGAGGCAAAAACTGTTAAATAGTTATTGAAAGAACAATGCTATCAGCCTATTCTATGCAGATTGAAAACATAGAGGCAACTTGTCCTACTTTTCCTACTTTTCCTACCTTTCCTACCTTTCCTACTTTTCCGACTTAGTGATAAGAGAGTAATTAAAAAAATTTCTTTTTCTACTTTACATATAAACCTATTTTGTTAAGACATTGATTTTGCAATTGCCCAACATTTTGCGTCATAATTACAGGGTATTATTGCGGCTTTTGCTAATTCCTGAGGGTTTATAGGTTATTTGTAAAAATCAATATAGTTATAACAGCCTTGGTTTTTTAAGATGTTTTTAATTTTAATTTTCTTAGCATTTCATGCTAAAACCATAGGATTATGACAATTGTCGGCTATAAAATATAAGATAATTAGCATAAATAAAGGCTCAGTATATATTGATGAATAAAATAATATTTAGTATATTTTTGGAGTTACCAATATTGCTAAAAAATAGCAATATTTGATACAAGTTAATTTTTTCAAAAACTGACATTCATTACAACTTAAAATAAAAATAATAGGGACAATGGGGGCAGAAGAAAAACCTGTTAATTTGCGCTCGGAGACGAATAATGGTAGCGATCGCAGAGAACGTTCAGCATCGGTTAACTATACAAACTGTAGAAATTGCCCCTAACACAACAGCGATTCGCTCTCTTGATTGGGATCGCGATCGCTTCGATATCGAATTCGGACTGCAAAATGGCACAACCTACAATTCATATCTAATTAGGGGTGAACAAACAGTTTTGATTGATACTTCTCACCAGAAGTTTCGCGATCTGTATGTAGAGACTTTAAAAGGTCTTGTTAACCCCAAAACAATTGATTACATAATTGTTAGCCACACAGAGCCAGACCATAGCGGCTTGGTGGAAGATGTTCTTCAATTAGCTCCTAGAGCTACCGTTTTAGCATCAAAAGTTGCGCTTCAGTTTTTGGAAGGCTTAGTCCACGATCCATTTTCTAAGCGAGTTGTCAAAACTGGCGATCGCATAGATATAGGTAAGGGACACGAAATGGAATTCGTGAGTGCGCCTAACCTGCACTGGCCGGATACAATCTTTAGCTTTGACCGCAAAACCCAAATTCTCTACACCTGTGATGCTTTTGGGATGCATTTTTGTGACGATCGCACCTTTGACGAAGATTTAGAAGCGATCGAAGCTGACTTTAGATTTTACTATGACTGCTTAATGGGCCCTAACGCTCGTTCGCTGCTGAATGCAATGAAGCGGATGGGTGATCTTGGGAAGATTAATATTATCGCCAACGGTCACGGGCCATTATTACACCACCATTTAGATGTTCTAACCGGGTGCTACGAAAATTGGAGCCAAAAGCAAGCTAAAGCAGAAACAACCGTCGGCTTGTTTTTTGTCTCAGATTACGGCTATGGCGAACGCCTTGGTCACGCAATTGCCGAAGGTATACTGAAAACTGGCATTGGGGTAGAAGTACTGGATCTGAGTACTGCTGAGAGCCAAGAAATTCAAGAACTAGCCGGGAGAGCAGCTGGCATTATTATTGGTATGCCTCCAACTACTTCTGCCGCCGCCCAAGCTGGTATCAGTTCGGTGTTAGCTGTCGCCAAGAACAAGCAATTGATTGGGCTGTTTGAATGTTATGGTGGGGATGATGAACCCATTGATACACTCCGCAGACAATTTCTCAATTCTGGCATCAAAGAAGCTTTCCCACCCATTCGGATTAAAGAAGTTCCCACCGCATCAACATTCCAGTTATGTGAAGAAGCGGGCAAAGACATCGGACAATTGCTGGTGCGCGATCGCAACATCAAGCAAATCAAGTCCCTTGATGTCAACATGGAAAAGGCATTGGGTCGGATTAGCAGTGGACTGTATATAGTCACTACTAAAAAAGATAATGTCTCAAGTGCAATGCTGGCATCCTGGGTAACGCAAGCGAGTTTGCAACCCTTGGGATTGACAATTGCCGTTGCGAAAGACCGCGCCATTGATTCTTTAATGCAAATAGGCGATCGCTTCGTCCTCAACGTTTTGGAAGAAGGCAATTATCAAGAACTCAAAAAACACTTCCTGAAGCGCTTGCATCCTGGCGCTGATCGCTTTGCTGGGGTAAAAACTCAAACCGCGAAAAACGGTTCCCCAATTCTAACTGATGCTCTGGCATACATGGAATGTGAAATACAGAGCAGCATGGAATGCAGCGACCACTGGATTTTATATTGCACCGTCCAAGAAGGTCGTGTCTCCAAAAACGATGGATTGACAGCCGTTCGCCATCGCAAAGTAGGTAATTACTACTAAGAAAGAGGCAAAAGGTAACAGGAAACAGGGGACAGAAAAGAAAACTATCCCCTGTTTCCTATGATCTATACCCTATAACCTATTCCCTGTTCCCTAACTTTACCCAACAGCTATGACCAATTCCAAGCCACGCGACGTACAAGTTTTACCAATTGCTACAAATACTAAGGCGATCAAAGCACGTAGTTGGTCACGTCTGCGGTTTGAAATTGAATACGCACTTGAAAGAGGTACTACCTCCAATTGCTATTTAATTGAAGCTGATAAAACCGCACTTCTTGATCCACCGCCAGAAAGCTTTACCGAAATTTATTTAGAGGCATTGCGGCAGACTGTAGATTTGCAAAGTTTGGATTATATAATCCTGGGCCATTTTAGTCCCAATCGAGTTGCAACCCTCAAAGCAATTTTAGAACTGGCACCACAGGTAACTTTTGTCTGTTCTCTTCCCGGTGCTAACAATTTGCGTGCTGCTTTCTTAGATTGTGATTTGAAAGTCTTGGTGATGCGGGGGAAAGAAACTCTGGATTTAGGCAAGGGTCATGTTTTAAAATTCTTACCCACTCCCAGTCCACGTTGGCCGGAAGGACTTTGTACCTACGATCAGCAAACCCAAATTCTCTACACAGATAAGTTATTTGCAACTCATCTCTGTGGTGATGAAATGTTTGATGATAACTGGGAAGCGCTTAAAGAAGACCAGCGTTATTACTTTAACTGCTTGATGGCTCCCCAAATTCCTCATGTGCAAGCAGCTTTGGAGAAAATATCAGATTTGCAGGTGAGAATGTATGCTGTGGGTCACGGACCCTTGGTACGCACCAGCTTAATCGAACTCACCAAAGCTTATGGAGAGTGGAGCCGTTCTCACAACGATCGCGAAATTTCTGTTGCCCTACTTTACGCTTCAGCTTACGGGAATACAGCGACTTTAGCACAAGCGATCGCTCTAGGATTAACTAAAGGTGGAGTTGCAGTCAAATCAATTAACTGCGAATTTGCTACCCCTGATGAAATTCGCATCAACCTAGCACAGTCAGAGGGTTTTATCATTGGTTCTCCTACCATCGGTGGTCATGCGCCAACTCCCATTCATACAGCTTTAGGTATTGTGCTATCAAGCGGTGACAACAGCAAACTCGCTGGGGTTTTTGGTTCCTACGGCTGGAGTGGCGAAGCATTTGACTTAATTGAAGGTAAACTCCGAGATGCTGGATATCGCTTTGGTTTTGACACTCTGAAGGTCAAGTTTAAACCTGATGATGTCACTCTCAAATTTTGTGAAGAATTAGGCACAGACTTTGCCCAAGCACTGAAAAAGGCTAAAAAGGTACGCCTACCACAACAAGCCGCTACTCCAGTGGAACAGGCAGTTGGTCGGATCGTTGGTTCCGTCTGCGTGATCACAGCGAAACTTGGAGAAGTGTCTACCGCAATGTTAGGCGCTTGGGTTTCTCAAGCTACTTTCAACCCACCTGGACTAACTGTTGCGATCGCCAAAGATCGAGCAATTGAATCTTTGATGTATCCAGGCGGTAAGTTTGCCTTAAATATTCTACCTGAAGGCAATCACCAAGACTACATGAAGCATTTCCGTAAATCTTTCGCGCCTGGGGAAGACCGATTCTCCAACTTTAGTACAGCAGTTGCAGATAACGGCTGTACCGTTCTCACCGACGCTTTAGCATATTTGGAATGCTCAGTCAACCAACGTCTGGAATGTGGCGATCACTGGGTTGTGTATGCAACTGTAGATGAAGGTAAATTACTCAAGCCTGATGCTGTGACTGCCATTAACCATCGCAAAACCGGCACTCATTATTAGAGAGTGAGAAACTTAACCTAACGAAACCGCTTTAGCTTAAATATAGCCAAGGCGTTTTATAACAAAAATTCTCTTTTTTCTTGTGGGATAGGCATCTTGCCCGTCCCATTTTTTTGTATATATGCAGATTACTACTTTGTCAAGTTAGTTTTGAGGGTTTGTAACAAGGACTAAAGTTTTTACACGAACTTGCTTATAGCATTTCCAAAATCTTTGTAACTTTAGTACACCCAAGCAAATTTTAGTTATCTACTAGATTATCTATCTAATGATACTATTAAGGGGAGCAAGACCTTGCCCCCCTTAACATTAAACAATTTTTGTAGAACTAGCCTTCTCATCAAATTGGCTATAAATTTAGAGTTAGTAACAGAAATTACAAGCGTTTTGGAAACCATAACTCCACACCTCAACGGCACACTACCCAATTTACTAACAGTCCACCGAGTTAAAATTCTAAATGGTAATGCGATCGCTTCCAAAAATCTTTGTAACAAATAAATTGACTGTAGGGTTATAGATTTATATGCTTTTACCAACGTATCTGTACTAGAAATGTTGTGAAATGGTATGACTTGTTACAGAATGCGAAATCAGAAAAATGCTGTGTGCGATTTCAGTATTAAAGCGGAAACAAGATAAATTCACTTACTGAAATTCCGCAATTGCCGCCAAGACAATTGCAAAAACGCAGTGTAGCCTTTAACTAGAAAAACAGTATGGCACTTGTTAAACAAAATGCCAACTATGGCCGCTAAACTTTTATAATATTTGTTGTTCTTATGGCTCCAAAACACACCAAAATTCAATTTCCTCTTTGGCAGTATCTAAACCAGCCTTTATTTAGTCAGGATACTAAATTAGTATTGAATCCCCAACGCTTTGCATTTATCTGGCGTCTTCGACTTCTAGAACGTTGTTGGGCTAAAGAATGTGATGCCAAAGGGCCTCAACAGCATTAAGTACCTAAAAAGCCGTAAAACTAAGCCTCGTTCTGTAGACGAGGCTTTTTACCGTCAAGTTAAGCACTGACAGTTATACCTCCAATAACATTACATTAATTGCAGTACGGCAGCGATCCAAAAACCAGTCTATGGTGACTAGCAAAGCAATGTACTGGGTAGGTAAGCCTATAGAAGTGAGCACCAGTATCATTGTTACCAGCCCAGCATTGGGAATATTCGCTACACCTACAGATGCAAAAATCGAGGTAAAAATGACAATTAACTGCTGTTCTAGGCTCAGATGTTGCCCAATCAATTGAGAAATATACAACGCAGACATTACTTCATAGAGGGCAGTGCCATCATTATTGAAATTTGCTCCTACTAATGCCCCTAAGGCAACAGAAGATTCCCTTAAACCAACTTTTTTTCCAAAACTTCAAAGGTTATGGGCATTGCCGCCGCACAAGAAGAAGTTGAGAAAGCTGTCAAAAAGGCATCAGAACCGCCAGCGAACAATTTTAGCGGGTGTACCCAAGAACCAAATTTTACTCTGGTAAGGTAGTAGCACGCCTGTAATGCCAGTACTAACAGCACCGCCACGGATAAATGCATCCAAAGATTTAAACGGTGCAAATCCTTGCATAGCAACTGTACGCAACGCTTGTCGCAGAGGGGAAGGGCTTGCTACCCCAGCTAATAGCCCCCTTCCCCTCTGCCTCTTTGGTGAGGGGGATACGCTGCCACCAAGGGCTAGCTTTGGTTTCAGGCAAAGAAGTACTCTCTATTTCACTCATTAGTCAGATGCTGATTAACTGCTGTAAGTATTAAAACAACATTGATGACAGTGGCAATTTCGGAAAAAGAACAGCTTTAATTTTAGGTAAAAACTGCTAATGTAATATTCCGTTGCTTTGCAAAATCCGGCTTGAAAGGGTATACCACAAGGTAGGCCCCTATAGATATCTTGGCTTGTGGTTGGAGATGCTTATGTCCTTTGTACCTTTACATATTCACAGTGACTACAGTCTACTCGATGGGGCAAGTCAGCTACCAGAGTTGGTAAATCAAGCGATCGCACTGGGGATGAAAGCGATCGCCCTTACCGATCATGGTGTCATGTATGGAGCCGTTGAACTAATCAAAATATGCCGTAGTCAAAATATTAAGCCGATAATCGGCAATGAAATGTATATAATTAACGGCGATATTGAGAAACAAGAACGCCGACCCAGATATCATCAAGTTGTTTTAGCTAAAAATACCAAAGGTTACAAAAATTTAGTCAAATTAACTACAATTTCTCACCTCAAAGGTGTTCAAGGCAAAGGAATTTTTTCTCGTCCTTGTGTTAATAAAGATTTACTGAAACAATATCATGAAGGCTTGATTGTCACCAGTGCTTGTTTGGGTGGAGAAATTCCCCAAGCGATTCTTAGTAATAGACCAGATGCAGCCCGGAAAGTTGCTCAGTGGTATAAAGACGTATTTGGTGATGACTATTATTTAGAAATTCAAGATCACGGCTCCCAAGAAGACCGAATTGTTAATGTTGAAATCGTCAAAATTGCGCGGGAGCTTGGCATTAAAATTGTTGCCACTAATGATTCTCATTTTATTTCTTGTTTTGACGTTGAAGCCCACGACGCTTTGCTATGTATTCAAACTGGCAAGCTAATTATTGAAGATAAGCGGATGCGTTATAGCGGCACAGAATATCTCAAATCTGGTGAGGAGATGCAGCAGCTATTTCGTGACCATTTGCCAGATGATGTGATCAGCGAAGCGATCGCTACCACGGAGGAAGTTGCTGATAAAGTCGAGCCATACCATATTATGGGTGAGCCTCAGATTCCTACACCTCCAATTCCCTCTGGTCATACTGCTGACACTTACGCCGAAGATGTTGCATGGAGCGGACTTTTAGATCGATTAAATCGCAAATCTCGCCAAGAAGTCGATTCCGTCTATAAAGAAAGATTGGAATACGAACTAAAAATGATTCAGCAAATGGGTTTTTCCAAATATTTTTTAGTTGTTTGGGATTACATCAAATTTGCTAGAGATAATAACATTCCTGTGGGGCCTGGCCGAGGTTCGGCGGCTGGTTCATTAGTTGCCTATGCGATGCAAATTACTAATATTGACCCTGTACATCATGGGTTACTATTTGAACGTTTTCTGAACCCAGAACGGAAATCCATGCCTGATATTGATACGGATTTCTGTATTGAACAAAGGGATAAAGTTATTGATTATGTAACTGAGAAATATGGTGCAGATAGAGTTGCCCAAATTATTACTTTTAACCGTCTAACTTCTAAAGCAGTTTTGAAAGATGTCGCCAGAGTATTGAATATTCCCTATGGGGAAGCTGATAAAATGGCGAAATTAATTCCTGTGGTGCGGGGTAAACCAACGAAACTCAAGGTGATGATTTCTAATGAAACCCCAGAACCAGAGTTTAAAGAGAAATATGATAAAGAACCTCATGTTCGCCATTGGCTTGATATGGCGATGCGAATTGAAGGAACTAACAAAACTTTTGGTGTTCATGCCGCAGGTGTGGTAATTTCTGCCGATCCACTTGATGAAATTGTGCCGTTACAGAAGAATAATGACGGTTCTGTGATAACCCAGTATTTCATGGAGGACTTGGAATCAATGGGTTTGTTGAAAATGGATTTTCTGGGTTTGCGGAACCTGACACTGATTCAAAAAACCCTTGATTTAATTCAAGAAACTAGAGGATATCGTGTTGACCCTGATGAAATCACTCATCAGGAAAGAAAAGCACAGAAGATATTAGCTAAAGGTGAACATAGTACTCTGCCAAAAGATGTACAAAAAACTTATGAACTTTTAGAAGCAGGTGAGTTAGAAGGGATATTTCAATTAGAATCCTCTGGGATGCGTCAGATAGTGCGGGATTTGAAGCCTTCTAATATAGAAGATATTTCTTCAATTTTGGCACTTTATCGACCTGGGCCATTAGATGCAGGATTAATTCCTAAGTTTATTAACCGCAAACATGGCCGAGAAAAGATTGATTATCAACACCCCATTCTGGAAACAGTATTAGACGAAACTTATGGAATTATGGTCTATCAAGAGCAAATCATGAAAATTGCTCAAGATATGGCTGGATATTCTTTAGGACAAGCTGACTTGTTGCGTCGGGCGATGGGTAAAAAGAAAGTTTCTGAAATGCAAAAACAGCGCGAAAAATTCGTGGATGGCGCAGCGAAAAATGGTGTTCAGAAAAAAGTTGCGGATGAATTATTTGAGCAAATGCTGAAGTTTGCGGAATATTGTTTAAGCTATGACACGGAAATATTGACAGTAGAATATGGATTGTTGCCGATTGGGAAAATTGTCGAAAAACGCATTAAATGTACTGTATACAGCGTTGATAAGAATGGAAATATTTACACGCAACCTGTAGCACAGTGGCACGATCGCGGACAACAAGAGGTGTTTGAGTATTGTTTGGAAGATGGTTCAATAATTCGGGCAACAAAAGACCATAAATTTATGACTGTTGATGGTCAAATGTTGCCAATTGATGAAATTTTTGAACGCGAATTAGATTTGATGCGGGTTGATAAACATGGTCTCCACAAAATCGAATTATCTTTGGCACATTGAGTGGATGGTCGAAGTCAGCAATTGGGGATTTGAAAAATGCTCTCATTCAACACCGATGGCAGGGTTCTAAACTGTTTTTTGGGCGCGATCGCTCCATTGATGGATAGAACCCAGCGAGATGTTACAAAAGATATTACGAGTTTTAAATGACTCGGATAAAGTAAGTAAGAAAATTTACCGATGTGATATTTTGAAATGGGTTTATACAGGTAATAAATACGAGTCGTTTACATCGAGGAAAAATCAATCGCTAAAAAATTATATACATCGACCGAAAATAGTGAAAATAACTGAGGCTCACAAGCATTGAGGTCTGATCTTGAAAAGGTTTTTATTTGTCGGTGGCGTGCTGCTAATTCTTTTTATTTATTTTGGTTTAAACTATTCTGGCTTCTGTTTTGCAGAAATGCGTTACCTAAGTAACGAAGAAAAAATTAGAGCAGTATTTGATTATCAAAATAGCCGGGATACATGACCGATAGAAAACTTCCCAGATCCCAAGCACATCAAATATAAAAGCTTCGATGAATATATAGCATTGTATCCAGAATGCTGTTCCGTCAATCCCGGTGGTCCTTATGAAGTTCCTCCTACAGAATTTCTTGATCGCATTCTTGGATATGATTCGGGCGATGTTGTAGTTACTAACTTTAAAGTACGTTATTTGAATGAAAACGACTCACTCGAAACAGCAGAAGTTCGCTTTGATAACTACTTGCAAAACTGTGGTAAGCCTCGATAATAATTCCCTCGGACATTAAACCAGAAGTATCGGAGAAAAATTATGGTTCAACTAAATAAAAACAATATAACAAATCAATATTTATACGGGCAATTAACCACTCCAACAAATCTTGCAGATGAGAGTTTGATTCGCTTTAAAGATGCTACTACAGAGATAGAAAATCTATGAGCGATCGCTTTGAAAAATCATTCAGCAAGTTTTATCCCTGGAAACACACCTTTGCTGGATATTATGCCTATAGGGTAGAAGCATAAGGTTACAATTAGTGACACGATCAAAGGAGATCGTGTTTTTATGTTGTTATATGAAGATATTGGTGCTGAATGCCGGATCGAGCAGCCAAAAGAGTTGTCTGTATGAGATTGCAGATAATGCTCTCCCCACCCAAGCAGCCCAACCCATTTGGGAAGGGAAAATCAACTGGGCTCAAGATCGGGGCGTGGCAGAAATTGATGTGAAAACTGGTATGGGTGCAACACTGCAAAAATCAATTTCTGGTGATTCTCCACAGGCACACCTCTCTTATATACTCAATACACTTAGTGATGGTAATACCAAGGTAATCGATCGGTTGTCAGAAATCGATGTGGTGGGGCATCGGATAGTACATGGTGGAGAGGATTATCGAGATAGTGTGGTAATTACTGACGATGTTAAAAAGGCGATCGCTCGTCTATCTAACCTAGCTCCAGCACATAATCCAGCCGCTTTATCAGGCATAGAAGCAATTGAAAAAATCTTAAAAGATGTTACTCAAGTAGCAGTCTTTGATACTGGTTTTCATGCCACTCTACCCGATGCCGCAGCAATTTATCCCGGGCCCTATGAGTGGGTAGAACAAGGTATCCGTCGCTATGGGTTTCACGGTATCAGTCACCAATATTGTTCTCAACGTGCTGCCCAAATTCTCGGTCAAGATGTTCCCCCTGAGCGGTTAATTATTTGTCATTTGGGTAATGGTTGCTCTTTGGCGGCAATTAAAAACGGTCGCAGCATTGATACCACAATGGGATTCACACCCCTAGACGGATTGGTGATGGGTAGTCGTTCTGGTTCAGTTGATCCGGGAATTTTGATTTACCTGTTGCAGTACTGCAATTACTCCGTCGAGAGGTTGGATCATATATTAAATAAAGCCTCTGGGTTAAAAGGAATTTCGGGTGTAGCTAGCGATATGCGTGAGGTAAGAGAAGCGATTGCTCAAGGTAATTCCCGCGCTCAACTGGCGTGGGATATCTACATACACCGCCTGCGTTCTGGTATCGGTGCAATGCTTAGTAGTTTGGGCGGATTAGATACTTTGGTGTTCACAGCAGGCGTAGGTGAACACTCTGCGGAAATTCGTCAAGCCGCCTGTGAAGCCTTTGGTTTTTTAGGATTGAAACTTGATATTGAGAAAAATCAACAGCAGCCTGTTGATGAGGATATTGCCACACCCGATTCAGCAGTGCGAGTATTAGTTATCCATACTCAAGAAGATTGGGCGATCGCCGAGCAGTGTTGGCAGTTATTAAAAAAGAGTTATTGAGCTACAAATAGTTTGACTAGGGCGACATTAACAAAATTCTTTAGGCAACAAACCTATCTCACCTACTTGATTGAACTGCTCTTGTAGCCAAGCTGCAAAAAGTTCACTCAAAAGTCGCTGGCGCATGAGATCATCTAACTGCGCTGGAATCAACTTTTCCATTCTGAGGATCACCATCGATTCCCCTAAGCGAGTGGGAGGCCAAAGTTGACCAGGTTGGCTAACAGATAGCATCTTTGTCAGCGTTTGGTGACAATTACTTAGAGAAACTGGGCCGATTAGCCCGCCATTAGACGCATTGGCATCTTGAGAGTACTTGCGGGCGAGTTCAGCAAAATCTGCTTCTTTTTCTAGGATACGAAAATAGAGTTCTTGGGCAGCCAAATCATTAGTCTGAATTAAAGAAAAAAGCACCTGATCAAACTCCGACTTGCGGCTTCGGAAGTAAGATTCCAGTTGGTTTCCCCAAGTAGCCTGCTTAAATTTTTCAATTTTTAGCGATCGCCTGACATAGGTTTGTAGTTGTTGTGTTGTCATACCATTGCGCTTTAGCCAAGTCTGAAGTTCTGTATTTGAATTCAAGTGATTTTTTTGACAAAACTTCTGATAAGCACTCTCTTCTTCCTCAAGCGTATGGGTAAAAGGAGCGATCGCTTCATCAATAATTAATTCAAATAACAACCGAGGCAGTAATTGATAACTAGCTAGTAAAGGGACGATTTCTTCAGATGTGATAGTGCGGTTCCCGACTTGTAAAACTACAGTCATAACTTTGAGAAGGAGTAGGGTAGTAGAGAATAGGGATAGCCATGAATTTTAATCAAAAGGAGAGTAGAAGATCCCCAGTCTCTACTTTCCATTAGCTTTTGTACCGTGAACTGTCAGACAATTTTGGATTTTGAATCTTCAATCCAAAATCCAAAATCTAAAATTCTGTGAGTATATCTAAACCGGAGTCAAAAAGTTATTAAACACGGAACTGGCGACATTCCTACCTACTTCTACCCCGTCTATAGTGGCCGCTCCGATATGAACACCACCAAAAATCCGGCTATCCGCATCCTCTTGGGCTGCCTGCGAAAAGCTGCGGTAATAGCGAGCAACACCAGGTAATTCTTGTGAAGGAATATCAAAACTGATGTTATCAGTACCGTAGAAAAGTTTCAGAATTTCGGCTGATGCACCACCAAATACAGAATGCCCAGATATGTAGTCGGGGAATGGTGGGGTATCTAGTAACGGCTCCCAATTAGGATCGGCAATCGTGTTGGGATTGTTGTCTTGATCCGCATTGCGGATTGCAGTAATTGGGCGCAATTGCTCATAGACATACTTGGTGTCCCAGGCAACAATACCCGCATCAGCTTGAGCAATGTTCAGCAACGCAAATAAACGGGCATTCTCCTCCAGAGTATTGTTTTGAGCCAGTGCTACTTCTTGGGCGAGTTCGTTAAACTGACCTGGTGGCCTGAAAGTATCGCCGCGATCGTAAGCCCAGAATTGGGCAATTTCCGTCTGATCTGCGGTGCGAACAGTGCTGTTTTCAGCACCAAGCGCTTTAACTTGATTAAAATCTCTCGTATACTGAGGGCTACCATACTCAGGGGAAGTATCCGGACGGAACAGGACAACACTGTCTATAGCAAAGGGAGTTACTAGACCCCACTGGGGCAATACTGCTGATGCAAAATTGGTAGTATTATTTGTTGTTTCACCATCGCTGAAAGTTGGCTTCCAATCACCAAAGCCAGTTCCCGGCGTGTATGGTTGTGGTGGATTACTTGAACCATCATTTTCCCGCTTATCCAGTATTTGCTGGGCAACCCTGTTTCCGATCTCAATGCCGTTGTTCTTAGCCGTACCATCCGGGATTTCTGCAAGAGACCTTTGCCGTTGTTCATCAAATATAGGTTTTTGATCTTCTCGGAATAAATTGACCAGCGTTCGGTAGGCTGCTTCAACTGCCGCAGCTTCTTTTGATGCCCCGGCAGCTTCCGATGCGTCGATGTTGACTAAATAAGGCTTGTAACTCCGGTCAATTGCGTTGACGGCATCAAAAACTGCCGCCTGAACGATCGCCTGATTACGTGCCGCCAGTGGAGGTGCTGTTCCCGATGCTTGTATGGCATTTAGGAGAATTGAATTCCATTGGATCACAACGTCACCTCCAGTAATTAACTGGCTGGCTACATTGTTGGCGGTATTACTTTCAGTAACGTTATTACCTGGCTCTACCTGTCCAATCAGATAGTAGAGTCCTGGAGAGACAACACTTGCAGTTCGGAACTCAGATCCGGCAAAATCCACAGTAAATGTTTTAGATTGACCAGGTGCTAAATTAACCGTTTGACCATTCAAACTGCCCAAAAACTCATCTTTGCCCTTGAGTAAATCGCTTGCACCCCTTGATTGTTCTAGTGTGTTTAGGGAATTGATGTCAAGAACTTTATCGGTTGATCCATACAATTTGAGGTTTACAGGCCCATTGAACCCTGTATCGCCTTGATTCTTAACAACAATTTCCAGTTTTCCCTGTTCATCAGGAAAGATTGTCGGATTTTCGAGTATTTCAGCAAACTGGATAACGATATCTGAAGCCATAAAGCTTTTGTTCCTTTTTTTTGCAAGTAGGAATAAGGTAGTTTTTTTGCCTTTTGCTATTAAATGACTACCAAAAAATAAATCATCCAATCTTAATTTGTAGGGTGCATTAATGTTCGCATAGGGTGTTATACGCAAGTAACGCACAATCTTAATCTAATCAATCATGGTGCATTCACCGCAGATATAACGCACTCTACAAGTTGGATGTTTTTTTAATTGGAAGCCTTTAAGATGTGCAGTAACCCTCAGACAATATTTTGGTTAAATACCCTGAGTTTGAATTTCTAATCAAACAAAAATGAATTGATCGCTATTGGAAAGACTTAGATTGGAGAGCGAAATTCCTTCAACAATACCAATGAGTTCAGACTCAACTTGGCCTGGGGTATGAAATATTCCCGTACCAGATATCGAGCTATCAGGAGATGCACCCAGGAAATAGTCACTTGCTGAACCTGCTAGCTGAATTTTATCTACCCCACGGGTAACACGGTCATTAATGAAACCAAAGTCTTTGATCAGAGCGTAGTCTTGAGTACCACTGGCGTTACTATTGCCATCATTGTATAAAAGTACATAAAAAATAACACTATCAACACCATTTACATCTCTAGCATTTGCTTTTTCAAGTCCAAGAACAAATGTGTCGTTATTTTTTCCACCGATTAAGACATCTTTTTCGCCAAAGCCAAATCCTTGTTGCAGTTGACCAGAGAATCCTGTATCACTACCAATCAATACATCGTTGCCGTCACCGCCATTAAGAGAGTCGTAACCCTTCACCAACAAGTAAATCTTTTCCAGTACCACCTTCGAGGGAGTCGTTACCTCGACCACCATAAATTTTGTCGTTGCCATTGTTACCAAAGATTGTATCGTCACCACTTACACCGGGGCTGCCCTCTATGTTATCACCGTAAAGTATGTCGTTGCCATCGTCACCATTAATTTGATCGTTGTCTGTCCCACCTTCAATATAGTCATTGCCAGAATCACCATAGATTAAGTCTTGACGGTCTTGACCATAGAGTTGATCGTTTCCTTCACCACCAAAAATGCTGTCATTGCCACTTGCAATCGAGCCTAGATCTGCACTGGGACTAGAGTCTCCAAAAACAACATCTTTACCAGCATCACCCAGGAGGTAATCGTTTCCACCTCCTCCACTAATGAGGTCATCTCCATTGCGACCTGAGACTATATCATCGACACCTAAACTAGTTATGATGTCATCTCCATCAGCACCATTGAGTGTATCCGCATTGGGCGTGCCTATTATTATTTGAGTATCATCCTTATCTACACTCCCTGTTATTTGCTCAACATTGGCACTAAATGTATCCAACGATGCACCTCCTGAGGCGATGGAGTCTGTGAAGCCAATGTTTTTAACGCCAGTGGATGACGTAGTTTTTGGTGGGATATACGTACCTTTTTCTAGCTGTTCTAGTGTTGCTAATCCAGTATTTTCATTTGTAGAAAATACTGGTTCAATTATTTCTGCTTCTGAAGTATCGAATGTGCTTGCTGTCGGGTCTTGGAGTTCTTCTAATTCTTGTTCTTCTATGCTGAGTATTGCCATTTTTTTGACCTCATTTCGTTAAATAACTTGGATGACACAACTATTTTTGCTCAATTAAGAAAGAGCTACTTTGGTCTAGCAGTAATGTTGCAGAAAAGAGTGAGCCTTTGAACTAACAAAAGTATTTTTAACTTGATGAACTCTCTATGAAGGTGTGTAAATCATGGTTGCACTATATGAAACAGCAACATAGCTATACTCTCTATCGAGTTCAAACTGTGAGTTTTACGCGAAGTTCTAGTTATTGTTACAATTGTTTATATAAGCTAGAAAATACTATGCTAAAAATACATTGCTTAAGTAAAATACAATATATTTTATACTCGCTCAAATAGACAGAATTAGGGCTATCGGATTCCGCAGTACGGGTATTAGTAATAAATACTCAAAAAAATTGAGCGATCGCTCAATTGATCCTGGAGGCTATTGAAAAAACTTTGTAATATGTAATTTGTAATTAGAAAGTCTTATTTAGTTTGGGTAACATTGTTTGAATATACAATTCGCTTATATTCTCACACCTCTACATCCTTAGCCTTTTTATGAAAACAATCTTTCACAGGAAAATCTCTTTTTTAATGCCCATTGACCTGTACCCAATTTTCAAGCTAGTAACCAACGCAGAAAACCTTTACCAACTTGCCCTAATAAAAAACTAAAAATCCATTGTAATAGCGGGCCAAGTAGTGACAAAAACAGCAAAAACAAGAAATTAGTGGGACTAAGAAAAATACCAGAAGTAACACAAGTTAATCCCCACGCTAGCCAATTTCGATAGTAAGTACCAATAGAAGTCCATCTCGGAAGTTGATTAACAAGCCAATAGCGAATAGTAGCAAATACAAATGATATTACTAGCCCAGCGAGTATTGATAATGAAATTGTAAGTGATTGTACTAAAGGTAATTTCCAAGCTAAAAAAGCCCCAGGGAATAGCGAAGCTAGCTCCCAAGCTAGTAGGTTTAATTTAGTCCGAAGATAGCCTAATATTTGTTCAATAAGCCAATAATGCACATAAACAACATTTAAACACTCAGGATTTTGGATAAAGTTACTTTTGATTTTGTGAATGATGTCGCCGTAGAATAAAACATTACTTTGTAAAACAATATCTTGTTCTTTCCAAAAATATAAAGCTGATGTATCTTCTCTATAATAAAAATTAAAAGTAAGTCCATATTGTAACTTCGATTTTTTTTGTAATGATTTACTCCATAATAATTTGATAAAATTTACTATAAAAGTATTGTCAAAAATTTTGAAGTTTTTTTTAGAAATTACTAAATTATTGTATGGTATAGTACTTTTTCTAAAGGAAATGTTATCGCTAAAACAGTTGTAATACCAAAGATAAGCTAATAATTTTGGCGGAATATACAGAGAACCGCCTATTTTTCGTGCTGCCTCAATTTGTTTTAAAACTATCTTATTTAGATAAAAACTATACTGTCCTGGCTCAACCTTAATTTCAAGTTCAATAGGAGTGCCTTGAGGAATTTGTACAAGAAAAGATAGTTGAACATCAACTTGATGGTCTGTGTATATTTTATAAGCGTTCATTTCGGGATAATTTTGCAATACTTTGTACAATACCAATCAGAAAATCTAGTGTTCCACGCCACTGTTTTTCTCCAGCAACTACCCCTTCATTATGAATTTTTAGGATTAAATCTCTATCCACTTCAGGTAATTGAAATAGGTTTTTATGATAACGGTTGATAATATCTCCATCTAGCTGCATAACAGTTTGAGCATAAATAACGTCAATATCTACACTTGTAATTTGACCACCATCAAGTGCAGCTTTAAGTTCAGACATTTTTCGCAAGCTACGAATAAATTTACCATTATTCAAAAGTTCTTCAATCTCTTGCCACCTTTGTCGCAATTTTTTTTGATTATCTTGTTCATCTGCAATAGGAGTTGGAGCAGGCAATATTGGTCGAGCTAGCTTTATATATACCTCATCCGTTGGCACAATATTTGCTTTATGTTCCACCTGATATTTAAGACGCTCTTGATATTGGATTATCCTGGAGTCTGGCTCACTAGCTTCAGTACTTTTTTCCAGGAGAATATAAAAATATTCTCTTTCAAGTTGCGAGAATAGACTTGTATAACGTTTTCGTAATTCATCAGCTTGAGTTTTTTCTTGTTCTGTTAAATTTAAATTGTCTGGATTTGGAATTCCTTTGACATCAAAGTAGTCTTTGTCATTTATTGAATAAATCTCTTCATATGCTTGCCAAGCATTAAACTTTGCGCCAGTAATTTGCTCCACAACCATTGTATTTACTTCTAAAGCTGTAATATCATCGACTAATCCATTTACAGATGAGACTAATTTCCCCAGCAAATCTCTAGCCTGCTCTTGAATTCTGTTAGACATAGTAATAGTTTCCTTTATTTTTCTAAAACAAATTAACCTACAGGTTTAGACAAATTCCTATGCTGTAGGTATTTTAATGTGACTATTAATAAATAACTACTATGGACGGGATGGCGATTGTTGTGAAGTTTTTCGAGATTTCATAATCTCTATAAAAAATCCATACAACTTCTGCAAACTTTCTATATTTTTTTGCATAATCTCCCGACTTTCCTTGATTTGACTTAGATGAAATTCCCGGAGCTCTGTATATGGGCCACTACCAACAAACTGGCTACCAACTTCATTGTTTATATCACCATCAATTAGATTTATTATGGTGTGCATTCGATTACCCGGTTTAGCAATTTGTTGCTCTTGCAGTTGTTCAAAAGACTCTGGAACCCAAGTTGTAATTTCTAATTTTACAACTTCAACTATTGCTGTTTGAATAGCATCAATAATGTCATCAATATTGAATTTTTCTCCATTAGTATTCAGTTTCCTAACTTTTCTTTTAAATTCATTACTTGGTTTGCTAAAATGACTATTAGTTTCACCAATCTCGCTAAGAACATTACTTTCCGTGTTTTCGTTAAGCGTATTATTTACCATGACATTTTGAAGGTTACAGATTTAAATATAAACAAATATAACTATATGTTATATCAAAGCTTTCAAAAAATTTACTTAATAAAATTAACTAAACTAAAAACAACTTAATAATTCAAAAAATATTTTATAAATAAATGTAAATTTACAATTTTTCAAAGTCAAATTTATCTTAGACAAAGGACAATACCATTTTAGATTTTGGAGTTACTGCGTTAGGTTTCTTAAGCGGCATGACTCTGAAATAATTCTTGAATTAGCTTTTGGGCGCTTCGTTATCAATCGGGATAAATTAGCTCCTACTTGTAGATAAAGTGTCATAAGCATATTTCTGATCAAAGAGAACATAAAAGTATAATTTTATACTAAATGCACAAGCTTATTTTAGCCAACCTGTTTTGTATTTGACTTAGCAAAGCGTAGACGTGCAATTGCTAGCAGACTTTTCCCATGCCACTATATATAGAATTATGTGGCTGTGCTGAAAAAACTAAAAAAAGAGGGATGAATATGTTGTTATCGCGTCAAGCTTTTACTACACCTATAGTAGCTTGTGTATGTATATTAGGAGTTGGCTTGATTCAATTGCCCCAATTGCAAAAACTAATAAATAGCAAACAATCTGCCTCTTTACAGACTCTAGAGAAAGAAATAAAATCAGAAAATCTCCGTCTTAATTTTCTCAAAAAAACACCTAGTTTTGGTTATGATAATTTCATTGCAGACTTGGTATATCTCAATTTTTCACAATATTTTGGAGATGATGAAGTTCGAGATAAAACAGGTTATAGTTTAAGTCCAGAATATTTTGAAGTCATTCTAGAACGTTACCCACGATTTTTAGCAGCGTATCGGAGTCTTTCTATTAGCACTTCATTGTATGCTGCTATGCCAGAACGTGCGATCGCACTATCAGAGAAAGGGCTAAAATCACTATCTCCCTTCGTTCCCGAAAAGTCTTATTACGTATAGCGATATAAAGGAATTGATGAGTTACTATTTTTAGGCAATTATCAAGCAGCTCAAAAATCTTTTGCAACGGCGGCAAACTAAGCTAGTAACTTTTCAGATGCAGAGAGTCAGGGTGTAGCTAATAGTTACCGAAAAACTGCTGAATTTTTGAGTCGAAATCCTAGCAGTAAATATGCTCAAATTTCTACCTGGTCAATGGTTTTAAATAATCAAGTTGATGAAAGAACTCAAAAACGAGCAATAAGGGAAATAGAAGCTTTGGGAGGAAAAGTAATTACAACTCCTGAAGGTACTCATAAAATTCTATTTCCACCAAAGGATTAAGTTGTCATTCCTAGCATATTGCTACAAACAAAGAAAATTTTGTGAAATTGCTATCCTCTCCATACTTTACACGCAATATCATTAGGAGCAATAGTGATATCAATACAATTGGCAGAATCTGACTGTAAAATATTAGAGTGTTTTCCTGTTATGTCCCAGCTGCGTCCTCATCTTAAGCAAGCTAAGTTTATAGAACAAGTTCGATATCAAATGAAAGAAGGATATCAACTTGCATTCTTGGAGCTTGAGGGGCAAGCTGTGGCAGTGGCTGGATTTCGCATTTCTACATGTTTAGCATCAGGTAAGTTTTTATATATTGATGACTTAATTGTTGATGAGTTGAAGCGATCACAAGGTTATGGTCAACAGTTATTTCAATGGCTAATTGAATATGCAAGAAATCATGACTGTGAACACCTTAGTCTTGATTCTGGTGTTCAGCGATTTGCAGCTCACAGATTTTATCTCATGGAGCGCATGAACATTACAAGTCATCACTTTGGAATACAGTTATAACAACAGGCAATCTGGTTGTGAAAAATGATATTTTTTGGTATAATGGCAAACTAATTAAGTCCCAAACTTTAGAGTTAGACATTAACGATCCAGGATTACTTTATGGGGCAACTATTTTTACAACATTGAGGGTTTATGAAAACTCTCTAGATAGTAATTTAACTAATTGGCAAGCACACTGCGATCGCTTACTCTCCTCAATACAAACTTTTGGTTGGCAGCAACCAGATTGGAAGTTTGTGCGTCAAGGTGCAGAAATTCTCCTGGCTCACTTCCCCGTTCTTAGAATTACCCTTTTTCCTGATGGGCGGGAATGGATAACTGGTAGATTATTACCAAATAATTTGGCAGGAAAACAAAATAATGGTGTAGCGTGCGCCGTTGCTAGTTCGGAATTTTATCGCTCTCTCCCTTCTCATAAAACTGGAAACTATTTGAGTGCTTGGCTGGCAAAAACTAGCTTAAATGCTCAAGAAGCAATATTAGTCGATGGTCAAGGAAATTGGCTAGAAACCAGCACAGGCAACCTTTGGGGATGGTGCGATCGCAGTTGGTACACGCCAGCAATAAAGGCCGGAATTTTGCCGGGAATTGTGCGATCGCAACTTGTAAACTGGTTGCAAAACCACCAACAGCCTGTGCGGGAAGAACCTTGGACGGTGGAGCTAGTGCAGAGATTTGAAGCGATCGCCTACACTAATAGTGTAGTCGAAATTATTCCCATTCATACCGTTCATCAGCCTTCAGGGTCGTTACAATATAATCCCTACCATCCTAGTTTTCAGCAAATAAAGGAGCTTTTTATAGCATGATAGCTACGTCACTTTGTTACACTTAAGATAAGTTAACATAATTCTTAATAATGACTTTTCCGAGCAGAGACGCTACGCGACGGCGCAAAGCGCCCGCTAAACGGCTAACGCGCGAAAAATACCGGAGGATAGACCTTAGTGAATAAAAGATGGAGAAATGCAGGGCTGTACGCGCTGCTGTTTATTGTCGTCATTGCGCTGGGAACAGCATTTTTTGACAAACAACCCCAAAGCAGAGAGACATGGCGATATAGTCGCTTTATTCAAGAAGTTCAACAAGGCAGAGTAGAAAAAGTCAGTTTGAGTGCAGACCGTTCTACAGCCTTGGTTACACCCAAATATGACCCAGCTAAACGGATTGTGACCTTAGTCAACGATCCAGACCTGATCAATACTCTGACTTCAAAAGGCGTTGATATTTCTGTTTTGCCCCAAACCGACGAAGGATTTTGGTTTAAGGCACTAAGCAGCTTATTTTTCCCTGTATTGCTTTTGGTTGGCTTATTTTTCTTGCTACGTCGCGCTCAAAGTGGCCCAGGTAGCCAAGCGATGAACTTTGGCAAATCAAAAGCCAGAGTCCAAATGGAACCACAAACTCAGGTGACATTTGGTGATGTCGCTGGTATTGACCAAGCCAAGTTGGAATTAAACGAAGTCGTAGACTTTCTGAAAAACGCCGATCGCTTTACTGCCGTTGGTGCAAAAATTCCTAAAGGTGTACTATTAGTCGGCCCTCCTGGTACAGGTAAAACCCTCCTAGCTCGTGCCGTAGCAGGTGAAGCAGGTGTACCCTTCTTCTCAATCTCCGGTTCGGAATTTGTGGAAATGTTCGTAGGTGTGGGTGCATCCCGCGTCCGCGATTTATTTGAACAAGCTAAGACCAATGCTCCTTGTATCGTCTTCATCGATGAAATTGACGCAGTAGGTCGTCAACGGGGTGCAGGTTTAGGTGGTGGTAACGATGAGCGGGAACAAACCCTCAACCAGTTGCTCACCGAAATGGACGGCTTTGAAGGTAATACTGGCATCATCATTATTGCCGCTACTAACCGTCCTGATGTCTTAGATGCAGCACTGTTGCGTCCTGGTCGCTTTGACCGTCAAGTTGTGGTAGACCGTCCCGATTATGCCGGACGCAGCGAAATTCTCAAGGTTCACGCCCGTGGCAAAACCTTGGCAAAAGATGTGGATTTGGATAAAATTGCTCGTCGTACCCCTGGATTTACTGGCGCAGATTTATCCAACCTGCTCAATGAAGCCGCAATTTTGGCAGCACGGCGGAATTTGACTGAGATTTCGATGGATGAAATCAACGACGCGATCGATCGCGTGTTAGCTGGTCCAGAGAAGAAAGACCGGGTAATGAGCGAAAAGCGCAAAACCTTGGTAGCATATCACGAAGCTGGTCACGCCTTAGTTGGTGCTTTGATGCCCGACTACGATCCTGTGCAAAAGATTAGCATCATCCCTCGTGGTCGTGCAGGTGGTTTAACTTGGTTTACTCCCAGCGAAGACCGGATGGACACTGGTTTATACAGCCGCGCTTATCTGGAAAATCAGATGGCAGTAGCTTTGGGTGGTCGAATTGCTGAAGAATTAATCTTTGGTGAAGAAGAAGTTACCACTGGTGCTTCTAATGACTTGCAACAAGTAGCACGGGTTGCGCGTCAGATGATTACCCGATTTGGCATGAGCGATCGCTTAGGCCCTGTTGCTCTTGGTCGTCAGCAAGGTAATATGTTCCTCGGACGAGATATCATGTCAGAGCGTGATTTCTCTGAAGAAACCGCCGCAGCCATTGATGAAGAAGTCCGCAAACTTGTGGATGTAGCCTATACACGCGCTAAAGAAGTGTTAGTGGGCAACCGTCACATTTTAGATCAGATAGCCCAAATGCTGGTTGATAAAGAAACAGTAGACGCTGAGGAATTGCAAGAAATTCTATCGAATAACGATGTAACAACTGCTGCGTTTGCTTAATTTAATGAATAGTTAGGGGTTAAGAACAATTCCTAACTCTTAATTGTCAAAAAAGCCCGGTCATGAAGACCGGGCTTTTAATTTGGGGTTATGTACCCCGAAGGTTTCGTTATAGAGTTTCAGTATAAATCGCTTGTCTGATAGAGACTACCACTTGAGCAGAATCAATTCCGGAAAATTAGAAAAATTTTTCTAGATACACCCAAATCAAAAAGCTAGAACTCTGACTTTAAAAGGAAAAAGATACAATGTAGCTAAAATTTGAGAAGTCTGGATTGTGAAAAATTCCCGAACCCATCATGGAGTACAATCCAGTTGACTATGACCCGAATCTAGCAGTGATTATGCCATTATTTGGCTTTGTTCCTTTACGTCCGTCTGATAGCGGATGTTATCTCAGTGGTTGGTATCGAGATGGTGCGATCGCTCTGTACGTATCACGTGGATTAGGAGTTTTGGTTTTACCAGTGAGAATGGGTGTAGTCCCAGAGATTAGCTATTTTGAGTGGTTTCTAAACTCGGCTTGATTTTTTAGCGATATCCCCTAAGCTGTGTGCGTAAACACTTCTTGCTTACCAATACAATAAAGGCCCCTGATAATCTGTCGGAACTCAATTTAATTTAGCATTAGCGAAGCGGCTCCCTTAGCAGCTTCACGTTCTCATTTTTCGGTGAGTTGGCGACTGTTGTAAGTACGTGGCTCTTTTTTGAGGCATTCTTCCAAAAATCTAATTTCGTCTTTTTCTTGATCCGGCAATTCCCAAAGCCCTTCTAGAGCAAGCTTCCGCTATTTATGTAAAACCTCTCAGAAGTTTGGTTTTGGAGTCCAATTAAAATGATCTGTTATTTTTTCCACGTACCAACCATGTGCATTTAATCTGATTACTTCTGCTCTATCTTTCATGACTCGATACTCAACCACTTGCCTATCTTAAGCTCTGGATGTCGGTTTCAAAAATAGCCACGCTACAAAGAACGTAGCCGCCGTAAATAGTTGCGTCAAATCCAAAGCAGATAGATAACCATCCGCAAATGAAGCAATACTGCGATCGGTAATGCCGAATACCCAGGATGACAATCCGAACAGCCAGATTCCATTCTTGAGATTTCCGACGAATTCTTTAGAGTCTGATGGTTCTTGGTCTTTCATAATCTTCTGTTCCATTGGTGAAAAATCTGATGATTGATGTGAAATACCTGCCATTAAGAATTTTTTCTGACTCCTGACGTTGAATTTACACTCCTATTAAATATATTAATAAATATTTCACCTCCTTGACTTCACCGCCCAAAGGTACATCTCCTTATCTTGACATTCATCTATTGGTTCTGTTACCTCTGATAGACAGCTATACGTTGAGTTTTCAGCATTACAGCGTCGAGTTTGAATGCTGAAACTACATAATCTTTAAATAACTATATAAATAAATATTTATATTTTGCTTAAAATCCTCCATAGGATAGATGCCTTACAGATAATTCCTCAAATTTGATTTCGGGTGGATACATAGTAGTAGCACACAGATGTCCGCTACTACTACGCTATGAGCTAGATTTCTGGGTCAACCAAGCGGGTAGTGGGACGACTCTGATATAAATCTTGAACAACTTGAGCAGCAGAAACTACACCTACAAGGGCAATGACTGCAACAGGTAACAAACCTTTGCCAAAGATGGCGATCGCTAGCAGCACAACTGCACCCCCAAGTCGATACTGGGAACGAATTTTGCAATAACGAATTACCCCAAATCTGTGTAGAATACTGACAGCAAGAGCGCATAATGCTACTGAAGCACAGATGAGCCATCGCTGGGAGTCAGGTAGTGCTAAAGTTGGCTTAGTCAACAAGATTTGTTCTACGCCGACTCCAGCAGCAGTAATCCCAATCACTAGCGGTAAATGGGTGTAGAGCTAGAGATTGACAACACCAACTTTTCCATGTGTCCGTGCTATCTCAATTGGTTTACCACCCAGGTTATCAAAATAAACCCACCACCAGCTAAAGGCGATAATTAGACCAAACACGGCGGAAATGACGGTTAAAACATCCCATTTCTGCTCAGAAACACCATTGACCACTGCAATGATTGCTTCACCCAAGACAATAATGGTAAATAGCCCGAAACGTTCCGGTAAGTGGGAGGCATGGGGAAGTAACCCCATCTGAAACTTCCGTCCTGTTAAAGGTGTGGCAAAGTCAATAATGATTCCTAGCGTCCAAAATCCGAACCGCCAAGGAATGGGTACAGATGCTGATATTAGCCAAAGCAAAGCTGCGATCGCAAAACCAATAGCGTAGCGAGTAGTCAAAGGACGTGCGGAGGGGATATGTCTTCCAGCACGAACGTACTCTATTACAAGCACAGCGCGACCGAGAGCATAGGAAATGGCGAAACCAGGGGAACTCTCACCCAAACCGTGGTGGATATTAATAGCCATTGCTGCTGCTGTCAGCATTTGTATACCAATCAGCAGGCGATGTCCCACATCATCGCTGTCAAAGCGGTTGGCGTAGAATGTGGTGCCAATCCATGACCACCAAACTGGTATAAATAGAACTACAAACCCAAATAATCCTGATAAAGAGACATCTTCGTTGAGATTGTGAGCGAGTTGAGAAACTGCAACTACAAAAACCAAATCATAAAACAGTTCCAGCCAAGTGGCGTGTCGTTCTTCTTCAGTGTCTTCACCAATGCGTAACCTTGGTGGTTGGAGAAAATTTGCCATAGTGCTAATTGCGAATCGCTAATTGTTTTTTAGCATTAGCTGTCATCCATTAGCGAGTGCATAGGCGTCTCTGCGTAAATTGCTAAAAATCTGCTGACAATACAATTCATCAATTGTGCCTACCACATATTGTGGGCAACACATAATTAGTTTCTGGAATTGAAACCATTTCTAAGCCAGACACAGACTGCTTTTTGAATTTTCGGACAAGTCTAATAGAAATATTAGTCTGACTTTTCACGGGATGTGGAAAAGAAAAAGTGGTTCGCGATAAACTATCGCGAACCACTTCCTATTCTTTATTATATTTGGAAGTTTCTTCGACTAAATCTTTTAAACCCTGTTTGAGAGCCTCAATTGAACGGTCTAAAGCTTCAATTTTAGTTCTTGCAGTAATTTGTTCAATGGCATCTATGTAGGCAAGACTACCAGCTTTACCCAAATGCTTGTACAAGGATAGCTTGCCATCAATCTGAGTCGGAAATATCGCAGTTGTAGTTTGTAATTTATAGTACCAGTAAAAAGCTTTTCGTCCTTTTGCTAAGTAACGAGCTATCCTGCAACTAGGTGGTGCAACCTGATTCGAGTCGTGTATACTAGCCACTTCTTGTTCAAGCCGCTCCAACATGTTGACAACTTTATCTATACGTTTGTGTAAATCCTCTTGGGCTATGGTTTTTCGGTCTTTCGACATAAAATTAACCAATGCAATTCGCGATGCTTTGTCGCTTGAAGAGATAAATTTCTTTGGAGTTCATACCAATTTTCAATTAGCTCTTCTACCCGCATTAATTCTAATTGTGTAAAAGCTCGAATTGCGCTAAAAAAGTGAGTTTTAATTGCCTCAGATGTCCTCACCATAAATCGACCAATACCACATACTTGTTTAATAGCTCTGTGGTAGCATTCAATCCCCCAATGAATTGAATGTAATGTGTTAAAATCTGTTCGACTAATTCCAAGTAGTGCATCTTCTTCAGCTATATACATCATGTAGTATCTGTGAGTTCCGTTTTTGAAACTTTTCCTAAATACTTTTACTTTTCCAAAATTTTTTAGATGCACTACTAAACCAATTTCGGGAATTTCTAGATTTTGAACTTGGGTAAAATTTTTACCATCAACTGAACATGAACGATTTTTCGCTATACCAGTTAAAAACGTCAATCCCTTGCCTTTAAAGAACTTTACGTTGTCTTTGCTAGAATACCAAGCATCGGTAGTTACTGTCTTAGGCTCCAATCCCCAACTCAAAATCTCAGCAATCATTTCTCGTAAATAATCATTCTTTGTCTTACCTTCTTGTTTGTTATAAATGCGATAATTTAGAGGGACAGACTTACCGGACAAATCGGTATAGTACAAAGTAATTAACTGAATCCCTTTGACTGTACTCCCGATGCCTTCCTGAATAATAGTAACCAATTAATTCTGTTAACTTTGGGTCACTATGAGGTTTATCAATTACCGTATCGTCTGCACTTAATGTGCCGCCTACTAAATTGATATGCAGTTTAACTTTATCAAATAAATCATGATTGCTCATACTGCTCACGTAGCAAAAATCTGTTGACACACTTCCTGTGACAAATCTTTCATAATCTCTGCTAAACGTGTGCAACCTGGATACTTTGATTCTGCCAATAAAAACAGAGTGTAAGTGTTGAGGTCACACTTTGCAGTGGATGGCTTGGTAGTTACTCTGATTGTCCATGCCCTCAATAGAGACAGTGTAATCATCTATCTTTTCAGTCCCCTACTGCTAGCGTAGGCGTAGCCCGCCGTAGGCATCGCTTATTCTTTTCTCCCTCTCGCTACTACATTCTTTGTCTCATTTGTCAATGCGTAAGTTCTGTATTTGACTGTACAGCTGCAACCGCAGCCTCAAGCTGCCTGTCGGACAGTAGAGAAGCTTCAGAACTCGCTACAGTTTTGCACCACCCATGTCCCGAAAAGAAGAATAATGCTGTCTCTGGGATGGGGTTAGGAAGAGGAGGATTGAAAAGATTAGCGATCGCTTCTCTCAAGTCTTGCACCTTTACCGCCCCTTGGCGATCAATTGTACTTTCTCCCTTCTGGTTTAAAGTTCTAGGTAAACACTGAGCGCGAAAAGGTCTATAACCGTATAGTTCTAATTGTTGGGCAATTTTCTCTGCATCCTCTGCTGCTGCTGTTAGCGGCTTTAGAGTAGTGTACTCTGGGTAATAATTAATTCCAATAACAATAGCCGCCCATTCCGATGCCATTTTTATTACCTGACTGACTCTGATAACTTTTTGCTTAAACTGTAGGCAAAATCTGTCCACAGCATTCGTTTAGGTTGTATGAAAAATTACTATAATCCAGTGCAATAAACTAAGTTAATTTACACAATCGAAGGTATAACAAACAACGTTTTATTTGGTGAATTATTCTTTTTAGACAGATAAAATCAAAACTGAACATCAAATATATGCTGTAATTATCTCATTGAAATCATGTTTATACTAGTCGTAGTGAGTTTGGTATAAAAACCGATGAATACAAAGGCTGACAATACTATCATCGCTTTTCTTTTGGCGTTTCAAGACTTAAAAACCGCCCTTGGAGAACAAGAAAAACAGAATTTAAAAGAAGTTGCCAAGCAATTAGATACCCAACCCAAAGCTTGGGAAGACTATATTAAAGGACGTTTATGAGAAATAATTACCCCTAATCCTGACTTAAATAAGTCTTATCAATTTTATAAATCTCAATTAGATAATCTAGAAGAAATTCCTGATGATTTACTTCCTAGTGAAGCAGAAATTAGTAGACTCAATACTCTTGAAAAGTCTCCAATAACTGAAAGCCAACTTAATAATGTTGTAGTCATTGTTGGTAGTTCTTCTCAACCAGAAAAACAGTTAAACAAGCGACATTTTTAGAATAATGGAAACAATTTTTATCTCAATCCAATCAATCAAATTAGTTTTGTCCTTGTGATGAGCGATTTAATCTATCCTACACTCGACTTGTTTTTATATGCGTTAAAAACTTCTTTAAACACAACCGATGCAGAAACGCAAAAAAACCAAACAGCTTTTTTAGAGCAATTCCCCTCTGATACTCAATTCTACGACCCTGATATTGAAACCGAGTATTTAGAGATTACCCATCCTACTCAAATTAACTTTATTTACTCCGATAAGATTATAGAAGGATACTATTATCCTGTTAGATTAAATGACACTTATGGCTTACAAATTGATTGTTCTATTAATAATCAAACCGAAACTCAACCAGCTAAGTCTTTTACAATCTTAAAAACTGAAATAGAACAAAAACTTAATCAAGAACTAGCAATAATTGGAAAAACCTGGTTGCTTTCTGGTTGGCTCCCAGAAAACTCGTCTCAAAATCCTGAATATATTGCCAAAGATTGCTATTCTGCTTTACTTCAAGATAATTATTGGGAGCCAGAAAAAGGTACTTTTTTAGGTGGAAAAGTTTTTGAAATATGGCGATCGCAAAATATAAATCAGAGTCGAGAAAAAGTAACCACTCATTCAAATAATCACGAACATCATGTGATTATTGCTATTTATCCTCATCGAGAGAGCGCAGAAAAAGCTGCGGAATTTTATAAAGATTGGATGGGGTTATTTTGTTATCGAAGTAAGATTTCGTGGGCTTATTGGCAAAGTCGTTTAGTCAAAGAATCTCTGCTCAATCATTATAAACAGATTGAAGAAAATAGAAAAATTACCAATCAAAGTAATTTTCGGCAAGAAAAACAGAATATTACAACTTCTCGCAAGATTTTAAATAATATTGATAAGATTCTCCAGCAATATACAATCGACTTACTTAACCTTTCTTTCCAAAAACAAATTATTGAAATTAATTTGTCTAATTATCAACTCCGCTTGGCGTTAATTAAATAAAAAGCAGGTCAAAATAATCAGTTAGATTTTTTAGAAAAATTTAGCGATCTAGCCGATAAAAAATATTTACCACAAATTATTAAAGATATCGAAAATATGCAGCTTGGCTTGCAACTTTTAGAAGATACAATTAACGCTACTCGCAGTCGCATAGAAGTCGAAAAATCTGAAAGAGAGGGTAACTTCCAAGAACTTGTAGCTGTTGCTGGTGCTGGTATAGCAACTGTATCTCTGGTAAGAGAGACAGCAAAAGATTGTAAAGATATTTTTAAGAAATCTTCGACAGCAGAAGCCTCTCGTTGGCGCAGCCTCTCGTAGAGAAGAGAAGCTCAAGCCTTCTCCTTTGGAGACGCTAGCGCGAACAGCGATCGTGACAAGATGTAATATTTTCGGTATTAGATTCCTGTTGTATTGCTCTCAGAAAAATTCCTGTAGATGCTTGCATATTCACCTACAGGATAAGTTGTATAAGTATCTTATGTGTTATACGACTTTTTTATTGTTGTACAGCTTTCCCACGATTCGCATCGTTTCTCATGCAAGAAAGCGTGAGTGATAGAGAAACAAGGGAGTTATATGATTTTCAGGCAATTGTAGATGCCATGAATTTTTACAAAGATCCATGTGAAGTCGTTTGGGCATCTTGGATTCCAGAGAAAGAAGGGATTATTCCTCATGAAGTAAATAATTCAGTCGGACAATCCAAAACCGTTCCCTTACTGGCGGGAACCTGCAAAGTTTATTGGCGCAGCCCAGATGGTGAAGCAGAGGAATGGATGCCAGCAAAGTGGCTGAGAAAAATTTTAGGGGTTGTTGACTTCCACCAAGGACAATTTTTGAATGCTGCTGGTAAAGTTTTAGCTTTTACCCTAAAACAACCTGGTGAAAGCTGGGAGAAGTATCAGTGCCATCTTCTTGTTGCTCCTCGTGATGTAGTTATTAATGCCTTAACTGCAAGAAATTTAACTTTGGCTTGGGGAATTCAGATATATCGTCAACCATCCTATCCACTAATTGCCCTGTCCAATGAAAAAAGAATGTATCGAGACTGGTGTGCAACTGTGTTTTACACAAGTGATGGTTTGAAAACTACTAACTCTAAAGATTTGATTCGTCGTTGGGGAGAAGATGCTTAAAATTTTATGCAAATCTCTTCATCGCTATATTATTGACTTGATCGGTTTTTTCTACCTAAAACTTCGGTGATTGACCATGTTAATAGGAAGCTGATTTCGCTATATCTATAAGTAGGTTGAAGTTTTTAAGTCATTCGGTGGGTCACGGGTTCGAGTCCCGTCAGTTCCATAAAAAGGGACTGTAGCTCAGTTGGTAGAGCGACCGACTCTCATCAGCAAAAGGTCAGGAATTTATACATTCTGACCTTTTGCTATTTTGATTCTTGCAAATCTTGAATATTTAGAGATGCGATCGCACTGCCACTTATAAATAAAAAAGAGACGGGTACGAACCACGTCTCCAGGCGATGGGAAAATTTTTTAAGGGTTATGCTACATCTGCAACCAGCAAGCCATTAACAGGTATGATGATTAACTGTGCTTGCAAAGGAGTATCAAAACACGGTCTTTCATCTCTATTACAAGGCTGCGCTATCCATTTACCCTCCAGATTTTGATAAAAAGTACCTAACAATTGTGAACCGTTCCAAACTCGATAAAGTTCTCCAAAATCATCGTTTATGGAATCAATTTCTATTTCTGGGGGTGCTGGGTCTGTTAGTTGGTCAACGTAGCCCTCAAACTCTGATTGAGCCAAGGCTTGGTTATCAAATTCTTCTTGTACAATCATCTAAGTAACCTCATCAATGGGGTTTTACAAAAGGCGATCGCAGCCTCTTCCCGGAGTGGCGATCGCTTTTGTCTATCAATTAATCTACGTGACGTGTAGATTAACGTCAAGCGTAGATTTATAAAACTTAGAATGTTATAAATCTACTTGTAGTTTTAGATACTGACAAGTAGAGAAATCTACATCTAACAGCCACTAAACTGGGGATGTAGTGATATGCCTATGGATAAAGTGATTCGTTGGAAATTAAATGAAGTGATGGCGCGAAAGCGGTTGAGGAACAAGGATTTAGCTGCGGCGTTAGGAATTACTGAAAATTCGGTATACAGGCTGCGTAAGGTTGACGAAATGCCACGATTAGCCCCAGAAAGGTTAAATGGCATTTGTATGGCGTTAGATTGTCAACCTGGAGACCTTTTGGAATATATACCTGATGATGGCAAAGTTAGTTCTATTGTTAATGTAGTTTCGTAGAGTCTATGTTGTTATATCACTAAGTATCCAACTGCGAAGAACTGAAAAGATAGAATATAAGGAGTAAGTTTTAATTTATACATACAAATTAATAGCTTTGAAGTATTTTGATTTGATAGGCGATCGCGATATTTAGCTATGGTTATGTAGCTTTGAGCTAATCGGCTAACTGGGGTGCTTAGTTGTAACGACCTGTTCAATTTAAGCTGCTCTGTTGTGTGAATACAAATACTGCTGAAACCCGATAAACACTTCACTGATATTCGCAACGCTCCCTAGTTCTTCAACAGCATCACGAACGGTATGATATTTTAACTCTAAAAGTTGAGGTAATTTAGTGCGATTGAGTTCCCCCACCCCAGCTTTGATGTATTGTTCGAGTATAAAGTCGAGAAATTCTTGCTGTTTGCCAATATAGCGCGAGAAAATTAATGATTTGTGAGCGAGGACACGCTCTCGGCGGCTTATAGGTGGTGAGGCATAGGCGATATAAGCCAGCACATCATATAAATCGCTTTTCTCAGCATCAATCAGGCGACTAATTTCTGTGAGTTGTTCTTCGCCAGGTGCTTTCGTCACTAGCTCCGCCTCGGTGACATTCATCAATGATGATGAAGTCAAAGAAGTCGGGGGGATAGTCGCTGAATTTGGGCGTAGGATTGCCAGCGTCGTCCCGTCCGGTCATAAAAGTCTGGAAAATGGTAAAAAAGATACTGCCATTTTTGGGAACTCGACCCCGTTTTTTGATGGCTTCGGGGTCAATGCGGACTAGGGCATCGTCGGGGAAGGCAGAGAATGAGTTATAGGCTTGGTTCGCTAAGATATTGCGATCGCTTAAAAACAAAATTCGCGGACGACGGGTGGGTTGTCGGCTGAGGTTCCAACGACTTTGAAAGAGTTTCCAGGCTAGTTGGAAGGCGATGAAGGTTTTACCTGTGCCTGTTGCCATCGTTAACAAAATCCGGTTTTGTCCTTGGCAGATTGCTTCTAGGACGTGCTTAATGGCATTATGTTGATAATAACGGGCTTCCCATGTGCCGCTTTTGTCTTCAAAGGGGATGGCAGCAAAGTGATCGCGCCACTCATTATCTTCGCTAAAGGTGGCTTGCCACAATTGCTCCGGGGTGGGATATTGCTTGATGTAGCTTTCTGCCCCTGTGTGCATATCTACTTGGTAGATGCCGATGCCATTTGTGGAGTAGGCGAATCGAGTCTGCAATTTTTCGGCGTATTTTTTGGCTTGCCCTAAACCTTCGGTATCTCGTAAGTCGCGTTTTTTCGCTTCGATGACGGCGAGTTTTTCACCGCGATAAACCAGGACATAATCGGCGATGTCTGATTGAGCGCGTTTACCATTGCCAACTAAGCGACCAGGGGCAATAACTTCGCGGCGGATGCGACTACCTTCGATAACTCCCCAGTCTGCGGCTTTTAATGCGGGGTCAATTAGTTCGGCGCGGGTTTCGGCTTCGTTCATATTTCACTCATCTCGATTTGCGTTAAAACACTTTTTTGTTGATTCTGCAAGGGTTTGAGGATTTGAGAGTGACTCACCTCGATTTGCGTTAAAACACTTTTTTATGGGTTCTGCACAGGTTAGAGGATTTGCGTTAAAACACTTTTTTGTTGATTTTGCAAGGATTTGAGCATTTGGGAGTGACTCATCTCGGTTTGCGTTAAAACACTTTTATGCCCAAAAAGGGAGATAGCGAGCATAGCGGGTAGAGGTTGATTCGGATTCGTCAGCCTTGATCAAGCCAGCTTCTTTAGTAGCTCCTATAATCAGAGAAACGGTTGCTACTTGCGAGTCACTTAGACGGAACCGCTCCCGTAGGGTTTGGTTAGACATTCGTTGATTGCTGACATACAGCAGACAACAATGTTGGTAGCAGGCTCGAATTCGGTCTGTTTTGCTCATATTGGCAAAATCCTGATGGGCAAACAGCACTGCTGTAGTGCGTGTGTCACCTACTCGAAAATCTGGCGCGGGTAGTTGAAACACTTCTGCTGCGTTTACAACTTTGTCAATGCCACTGCCTTTTTCTTCACATATACCGAAACGTCGCATTATGTCTGCGAGTTGTTCGTTACGGGAGCGATTTTCATCAATAAATCGCTCTACCTTAATAGGCGGAATGCCGGGATTAGATATCTCAATGCGATCGCTATACATCTCGATCGTCACTGAAGTACCTGTTGCTAGAATATCCTGATGCACCAAAGCATTAGCAATAAGTTCTCGTAAAGCCTGTTTCGGAAACATCTTTACTTCTTCCCGCACAACTTCATTCCAAAGTTGATGCGAATATGATTAAATTCAACACTGTCATCATAAATAGCAACGTTGCCAATGGTTCCTCTCGTAGTAAGAACCACATCCCTCCGAGTAAGCTTTCCCTTGCGAAGTGCATTATCTTTTTCCTTATCGATGAACATCGTTATATCGAAGTTAAAGCCATCTGGCCTAACGTTTTTTGTATTTAGAAAAAGACAATGGCCCTCAACCAAGAAATCAGATTGCTTAGGATAGTTTTTACCTCTATCTCCATCAACTATTTTTAAAAGCTCGGTATCGCCTAACTTTTTTTCTATCCATCCTTCTTTCATATAAATTCCCCAATACCAGCCAAAATATCCGCACTCTCCGCATCCAAAGCCGCAATCTCATCCAAAATTTCCTGCGGTTCTCGTAACAGTGATTCATCAGCCTTATTTGGATTCTTCACCGACAAATCGAACCTCACCCGATCCAAATCAGCAATATCCACCAGCCAAGATTTTTCTGTTTCCGCAAACTTAGCCTGTAACTCCACAAACTCGCGTAAATCCTCATCATTCAGAGAATTGGTTTTACCCATATTCCGGCCCGGAGCGAGTTGGTAATACCAAATTTTCTGAGTTGCCATTCCCTGAGTTAAAGGTTTTCCCTGAGAAAATAAAGGCGTTCCCTGAACGGAGTCAAAGGGCTTTCCTTTCTCAAAAAACAGCACAACCGTCTTCACCCCTGCCCCGATAAAAGTCCCACTCGGACAATGCAAAATGGTGTGCAGATTGCAACTACTCAAAAGCTCTTGACGCAACGCCCGCGAAGCATTGTCCGAATTTGACAGAAACGTATTTTTGATTACCACCGCCGCCCTACCGCCCATCTTCACGATTTTGATGAAATGCTGCAAAAACAGAAACGCCGTTTCCCCAGTCTTAATCGGGAAATTCTGCTGTACTTCCTTGCGTTCCTTCCCCCCAAATGGCGGATTAGCCAAGATTATATCAAAGCGATTCTTGTCTTGAATATCACTGAGATTTTCCGTCAGCGTGTTGGTGTGGATAATATTCGGCGCATCAATGCCATGCAAAATCATATTCATGATCGCAATCACATACGCCAAACTTTTCTTTTCTTTACCTGTAAACGTATGTTTTTGAAGTGTCTCAAGCTCTTTTGTTGTCAGCTTACCCCGACGTAAATAGTCGTAACTCTCACACAAAAACCCAGCCGAACCACAAGCACCATCATAAATGCGATCGCCAATCTTCGGCTTCACCACCTGAATCATTGCCCGAATCAACGGACGCGGCGTGTAATATTCCCCACCATTGCGCCCCGCATTCCCCATATTTTTGATTTTGGCTTCATAGAGATGCGATAGCTCGTGTTTCTCCTGTTGCGATCGAAACCGTAGCTCATCAATATATTCCAGCGCATCCCGCAAGCTGTAGCCGCTTTGAAACCTATTTTTAATCTCGCTAAAAATTTCCCCAATCTTATATTCGATTGTGTCTGGACTAGTAGCCCGTTGCTTGAAACTCTGTAAATATGGAAATAACTTGCGGTTGACATAATCAATCAAATCATCGCCAATCAGCGCATTATCATGATCCAATGTACCATCCGCTTTTTTCGGTGCTGCCCAAGATGACCAGGGCAAAATACCTACTAAATTACTTAAAACACTTGTTAACTCCCTCGAAACTCAAGAGCGTTTTGCTGATCAACCTGGACGCTTTTACACCTCAGCGATCGCTTTAGTGGATTATGTATATAAATCCTGGTTTGCGTTACAAAAACGCAGAAAGTACCAAATAGAAGGGAAAGAGCGTTGGCTGAAAATGCTCAAAAGCGATCTAGAACTCGAACAAGAAAGTCAATGTAGCTTAAACGTAATTCGTACTAAAGCCACCGAAATTCTTACCAAATTTACCCCCCAGTCCGAGCAGAATAGCAACCAGAAAAAGGGCAAAAACACTAAAAAATCTACAAAGTCCAAAAAATCTTCACTTTTCCAAATTCTCTTAAACACTTACGAAGCAACACAAGACCCTCTGACTCGTTGCGCTCTCGCATATCTGCTCAAAAATAAGTGTAAAATCAATGAACTCGACGAAGACCCAGAAGAGTTTACTAGAAATAGACGCAAAAAGGAAATAGAAATTGAGCGATTAAAAGACCAACTTCAAAGCCGCATACCGAAAGGTAGAGATTTGACAGGAGAAGAGTGGTTAAAAACTTTAGAAATTGCTACAGCTAATGTAGCTCAAAATGAAAAAGAAGCAAAAGCTTGGCAAGCAGCACTCTTAAGAAAAACTGCTGATGTTCCCTTTCCTGTGGCTTACGAATCTAAAGAAGATATGACATGGTTAAAGAACGATAAAAATCGTCTTTTTGTTCGGTTCAAGGGCAAGGGTTTGAGAAAACTGACCTTTGAGATTTACTGCGACAAACATCATTTGCACTACTTCCAACGCTTCCTAGAGGATCAAGAAATTAAACGCAGTAGTAAAAATCAACACTCAAGCAGTGTGTTCACTCTGTGTTCAGGAAGACTTGCTTGGTTGCCAAGAGAAGAAAAAGGTGAAGCCTGGAAAGTAAATCAACTGAATCTTTATTGTGCTTTAGATACTCGGTTGTTGACTACTGAAGGAACTCAACAAGTAATTGAGGAGAAAGTCACAAAAATTACCAAAATTTTAACTGTAACAAAACAGAAAGATGACCTCAACGATGAACAACGAGCTTTTATCACTCGTCAGCAATCCACGCTAGATCGAATTAATAACCCTTTCCCTCGCCCCAGCAAGCCTAATTATCAAGGTCAACCCTCAATCCTAGTTGGCGTTAGTTTTGGTCTAAAAAAGCCAGTCACAGTAGCGGTGGTAGATGTTGTTAAAAATGAAGTTCGTAAGAAAATTTACCCATTGAAACTTGGTTTAGCAGAATATTGGTGAGTAAGTTTAATATAGAAGCTAGTGTGCCAATTAGACCACAATCTAATACGACATTAATTTGCGAAAAACTAGCATAATTAAATTGGCTCTAAAAAATAGCCCGATCGACATTAATTTGCGAATCGCGACATATAATTTGCGAATGTACAAAAGCGGGCGATGGGACTCGAACCCACGACGTTCACCATGGGAAGATGACATTCTACCACTGAATTACACCCGCGAATTGCTGCTATCAACTATGGCTGACATCAATTATACCACTATTTACAGCTGTTTTCAGTTGGCTAAAATATGCACTGCTTTAGCAACTTCTGATATATGAGTCCTGTAACTGTTCATATTGAAAAATCTTTTTAGCTAGCTGATGATGGCACTTACTACCATATTTAACTAAAGAACAATGTCTTCACCTCGCTCGGTGAAGCGAACCTCTTTAATATTCCATTGGGCATTACTTGTTAGGGTTTTGCGGAGACTACCAAACAGAGCAAACTGTTCACAACTAGAAAGAGAAGCTATTTGTCGCTTTGAATCAGGGGATATTCGCAAATCAACTATAGCAATGCCATTTTTAATGTTGACACGATATCCAGACAAGCTAAAGTCGCTTGTATCTCGTTTTTCTAAAATTTTACTTACTACATTTGTCACTGGTTCCTCAGCTGCTACTGAAACCTTTTCGGGAATGAGTTGTTGACATTGAGTATCACTTGTATATAGTGTGACGTTGGTAGTTCTGCTAGCGGCAACTTTAGGAGTTGATAAGGAAGGCGTATTTTCCTTAGGAGATTCTTTATTAGGAGATTTTTCTCTTAATTGAGCTACGCTAGGAATCTGCTCGGAAGTCTGAGACGATAAGCTATTCGTCGGTGTTGTGGTAGAAGATGGCGTTCCACTGTCAATATTACGAGCGGTGGGGTTAGAACTGCAACTGCTGAGGCTGACAATAATTGTCACAAAAATAAGGGGTAAAAAATATTTATTGGTTGTATTCATAATTTTGCTCACAAGTAATGTTGCTGCTATCAACTTCAGTGTTGCTGGTATCAATTCCACACAAATTTGCGAATATTGAGCCAGTTTATAAAGTGTCAACCCGAAATCTGTCAAAGTCAAGATTTGGGCTTAATTTTTGTCTAAGTCCCGTTATACCAATTCTTTGTGGGACTGCGCCAAATTTTCTTGGCTTCTCCTTTCTTTTTGTCCTTCTCTAGGAGACGCTACACGAATGCGCCCTACCGTGCGGGAAGCCGTTCCGCGTCTATACGGTTCGTCCCTCATATAGTTTGACGCATCTTTATACAGAATTGGTATTAAAGCTCAAGGTTTTGACACAATATGTGTTAGAAATTGGCTGGTATCCAGCGTTCGCAAGACATCCACCCGACTTGAGAATTGAGCTAAAAGTAAATTACTAGTTTTCACTACTTTTTTGCTTAGTCAATTCCTGCACTAATAATTGCACTCCCAAAGCCAACAAACCAATTGCTACTATAGCAAATATCCCACTTCCTAAAGCAACTACACCAACAACCAGAGTCCGAACAGCAGAAGAAATTTTAATCACTAATGGATTAATTGAATGAACAGGTTTAGTAGCAAAATTTGTAGCGATCGCAATCATCAGAGAATACATTGCATATCCCATTCCTCCAGAAATAACCGCCCCAGTTAAACAGCGTAAGGGACTTGCTGTCGCCTGTATTTTAGTATCCGTTTGTGGCGTTAAATTTTGGTCACTCATACGATTTTAGATTTTAGATTGGGCCATTAAGAATAATTCTTGTCTATTTCCTATGCTTCATTAAGCAAAAAGAATTATTTAAACAGACGAAGCCACTTTAATACCATGTGTGATTGTCCGAGTTACAAACAATTCTAAATCCTTATCAAGAATTGCTTCTCTCACTTGCAGCAAAACTAGTTCTGCCTGCTGTTGAGACTCAAAAAGAGCAAATACTGTTGGCCCAGAGCCAGACATCATTGTTCCTAAAACGCCTTCTTGATTTGCAAACACTTCTCGCAGTTGCAAAACTTGAGGATAGGCTGGTAATACCACGCGCTCTAAATCATTGTGCAGTTTTTGGGCAATTTCTCCCGCATCTTTATCTAGGACAGCTTTTACTATTGCTCCTGAATGAACTGCATTAGCACGCGCTGCCAAGTTGTCGCTATCTCTGGTATAAGAATTACCAAACTGCTGTCGATAGGTTTTGTATGCCCAAGCCGTGGAAACTTCCAGGCTGCGGTATTTTCCCAATACTACATATATATTATCTAAACTTGGTAGGGCAGAAAGTTGGTCACCTCTACCTGTTGCGATCGCAGTTCCACCCGCTACACAAAATGGTACATCTGAACCAAGTGTACCTCCCAACTCCTCTAATTCTGGCTGAGTTAATCCCAATTTCCATAATAGATCTATCCCTACCAACACAGCTGCTGCATTTGTCGAACCTCCAGCCAACCCAGCCGCTACGGGAATTTGCTTGTTTATGTTAATCTCCACACCCCCATATTGAGCGAAGGCTTCGGGAAATTGCATCGCCATTAATTCTGCTGCTCGGTATGCCAGATTATTTTTATCTATCGGTACTTGTGGGTGGTTACAGCGAACGCGAATACTGTCAGTGCTTATGGAATGTATATCAATTTGGTCTGCAAGTCCGATACTTTGAAGTATCATCGATAACTCATGATAGCCATCGGGACGGTCGCCAATGATTTCCAGATACAAATTGATTTTAGCAGGGGCAATTAGGCTATAAGAACGCATTTTTAAAGTTAAAATTTAAGGGTTATGGGTTGCTAGTTGGGAATGGATGAATTTTGGGTTTTGAATCAAAGCAATCATCTATGATATTCACTCATAACTCCTTACTCCTCACTTTTAACTCCTAACTCATTTGCTAGGATTACCCATTGCTGAACGCTGATATCTTCGGCTCTGGCTTGGGGATTTATTTTTAATTGTTCCAGTAAGTGGTTCAAGCGATCGCGTTCTATAACTGATTGCAAATTATTTCGTAACATTTTGCGCTTGGCACCAAACCCCAACTTTAAAAAATTCTCTAACTGTCGGGGATTAAGCGCTGGTATTTCTATTTTTTGGGGACGCAACCGCACCACTGCTGAATCAACTTTTGGCGGTGGATGGAATGCGGCCGCTGGGACTGTGCAGATTAACTCACACTCAGCCAAATACTGTACGCGCACACTCAACGCCCCAAAGGTTTTTGAGCCTGGTTTAGCATATAATCTTTCTGCTACTTCTTTTTGTACCAGCAACACTATTGAATCAAATGGTTCGGGATTGGGGTTAGCGATCGTACCCAGTAGCTTCTCAATGATTGGCCCTGTAATGTTGTAAGGAATATTGGCTACTACCTTATTTAGCTTGTGGAAATTGGGAAAGGCTGCCAGATAAGATGGTAAATCTAGAGTGAGAAAATCGCCTTGCAGCAATAAAAAATTTTCAGTCTTACCAAGCTGCTTCGACAACAGTTGGCATAAGTCTCGGTCTATTTCAACTGCAATCAAAGATTGCACTAAAGGTAATAAACGACGAGTCAGAATGCCGGTTCCGGGGCCAATTTCCAGGACGCGATCGCTTTCTGTACACTCTGCTGCTTGAATAATTGCATTGAGCGCCTTTTCACTTTTTAGCCAATGTTGAGCAAAGACCTTGCGCGGTCGGATCATCTGTATTTATTGCCTAGTCTAGTTTTTAGCTTTTTCTCGAAATTCTAATTAAAAAATCTAATTGGACAATTATCATGCAATCGCACTTAAATTTCCGCAATGAGTGCGGTAGTTTTTCTTTTTTCCAGTTCCCCAAATTTTTCGCTCATAAATTGTGAAATCCTTCTACAGCGCTAGACTCACTGTAACGGATCATGCCTATCCTCATCTTAAAGAAGCTTTGCGAACATAGCGATGGCGATCGCGATCGCGTAACCTCTTCGAGTACTCGAATATCGATACAAGTGCCAACCATACGATGGGAGTCTTAAACCGTAAGCAAGCTCCGCATTATTATATATAGTTACTTCGGGCGTTTGAATTCAGGGTAAATCCCTTCAGGAAGACTGCTCAGTGCCTTTTTCGATAATGATTACTATAATCATTAAACCTGAATCATATCCAATCTACTAAGTAACTAGCAACGTGCATTATTCATGCAGGAAAGTTTAGCCACTTCGTTTTTGCGTCCCTCCCGTTACTTAACCCATTCACCTGAAACCCATGTCAGGCAAGCAATTTGAATTTTTAGAAAAAAATAAATTTACCCCTTGACAAACTAGGGGATGACTAGTTATTCTAGTTAAGTAGGAAGGCGAGAGACGCCAACCACGACTGAACCTGAAAAACATAATACTTTGAAAGCTTAAGAAAAAACCAATCCTCGTCAAAAGATTTTGCTTTTGGGATTTCTCAAAAAGACAATCGAAATTATAACTAGGATTTCGGAAAATATTTTTTCGGAGCCACAAACTCGAAAGACAACAAAACGGAGAGTTTGATCCTGGCTCAGGATGAACGCTGGCGGTATGCTTAACACATGCAAGTCGAACGGTGCTTTAGGGCACAGTGGCGGACGGGTGAGTAACGCGTGAGAATCTGGCTTCAGGTC
>JAHHHS010000247.1 GCA_019359215.1 Nostoc indistinguendum CM1-VF10
AACTGTTTTGGTATACGATCTCTTGAACCTGGGGTCATGCTCTATAACTGCTGAAATACTTGCTATATATACATTTTCGCAGTTTTTGACCTCTTTTTTTCAGATTTTGTGAGAAATCCGCGTTAAAGTTGCTGTTGTTTGTGGCATAATTTTAAAACCTTCGATTGGGTGATAAAGGCGATCGCGCGACCTGAGAAATCTGCGATCGCCTTTTGATTTGTGTACTGATTAACGTTGTGGCTTGCCACAACACTCTCACTCTAGAATTGGCGAAGCCTCATATTTATTGCTCCTGGTCAGTGACCGGAGCTTGCTACAGCAGCATATCTCTTGATCGAGCGGCAGTCGGCAACGAGCTTCAAAGCGACTTCCGTAATGCTGTAGCAACTTTTTATTCATCGCAAATCGATTTCCCTTCCTGTTCCGCTCGCTTTCTCTGGTTACGCCAGTGCTTCAGCTACTCTCCCAGGTGGATTAATTGATTCACTATTGTCAAGGTTCAATGGTGAGCGCCTCTATATTTTTCTGAGAGGCTGGCGCTTGTTCAACTGCCACACAGATGCAACTATCCCTACTTTTTGACTTTATAGGCATAACAAAACTCATTACTGGTGAAAACAGCAGTCAGTAACGTTCTTTCCCACACAGTTCCTAAACATTGCCAAAGCGATCGCGCTTTTAGGGCAGAGCAGTGCTTTCATCAATCGCATACGCTTGTATACGATTGCTGATCGGGACAATGCCTATATGCGATGCCTGCGGCGGTAAACTACACCTTGATTCTGGAATGTTGATTTTTTATAACCAGTTTTCAGACTTAGTTAGGTCATCGGACTTATCTCCGGCGATTTGAGCGTTACTTTGAGTCTCCGCTTTACTTAATCTGCATACCCCAGGTTTAATAAAACGGATATAAAAAAGCGTGTGGCTATTGCCACCGCACCAAAACTGCTGCTTAGACAAAGAAAATTTTTAATGGATTGATTTGTGTTCAACCAAAGCAAGAGTGCAGCAGCAACTGCGAAGATAGTCGAAATGGCTGTTGAAAGCCACATCATCGCATACCCATCTTCAAAAAAAGTTCCGGTTAAACCCAATAAAGAAGGCAAATAGGCGAAATTCCAACTAAAGGAGAACTTGCAGAGATTGAAAATTCCCACACAACTGCTGATGCTGACAAAAATTTTGGTTAAATGATTAAATCTTTGCCAAAGCAACAGAGCAGTGGTAAGAACCGTTCCAACACCTGTAACGAGCGCTCCTCCATTCACGGCCCAATTCCAGGTATCGTCTGTAAATCCATAAGGGGTCACAATGTCGTACTGCACACGACCCAGTAAACCCCAAACAAAGTGATACATTCCAAATCCACAGGCAAAGCTTGTAAAGGCTTTGCTGAATTTACCCGGATAAAACCAGACTAAGAAAGCAGCACTAAGACCTATGGCAAGTGATAGCCCCGTACTGATCCACATCAAACGAAGTTCACCCGTTTGCATAAGGGCGTTGATGCCCCAATATTTTTGTTTAACTGCCTGTAGTTGTTGAGCGCTTAATCCCAGACCTGTAATCTGGTACATTCTTGAAAGTATAGGCGCATAGTTTTGCCCTGTCTCCTGACAGCTAACTGATTGTTTGTCATACTTTGCACGACAATTGCTAAGGTCATATTTATAATTACTACCTTTTGTTAGGCTGAGGTCTAGTAAACGATTTTGAATTTCTGCTTGACACTGAAATTGCTGCTCTGTTTCTGTGCAGGTAAAGGTTCGATTAGGCAAGTGAATAATAGAGCTATTTGGGGTTTTGATCGATATGCCAGCAAAAGGTGTTAAATTAGGTACACTTGGAGCGTTGAGCATTAGCAGGGATAGAAAAGCAACGACTAGTACAATCCATAAGCTGATTGCAAATCTTGATAGGAATAATACTGCTCGACGCATTGCCAAAAACTTCCTAATAATGTTTATTTGGCTGAATTGACGCCCCTCACAATCTAGACGTTCCAATTAACTAGATCATTATGGTTCAATTTATATAGTCTTTAAAAGCAGTCTGGTAACAAAAAGGAATCTAAACTTTAGTATTCCCTATACAATGCCAAAAACTATAAATCCTTAAGAGGAAAATTAAATATTGAGCGTGTAAACAGGATATAGAGATATTTTAAATTCTATTGACCGCAGAGCGTTCGCGCTCTTATTGACTAATCTGGGATTGAATGCTTTACTATAGCGGCTTTGAACTCGATGTCGTCAAACAAATATTTCCCAGCATCTTTTCAGACACGCGACAGCATTTCTTTCTCTGGCTGCTGCCGGCAACACCCTCAAGTCCTATACTTACAAGTATTTATACTACTCAAGAAGGTAGCGACTGAAGTTGATTGAATTCCCTTCAACGGCATAAAAGGATTACTTATCTGTGTAAGCGCGGTATGTTTATTTCTTTTTGACTTATGCTTTTTGAGAAGCTGTTAACAGGTTTTTCGAGTTGTGAGGGATAATCTAGTAGTTTGTACATTACCAATTTCTCGAAATAAAGTTAATTATTATATCTTTAAAACTCAAATAAATAATTAATAATAACAGAATAAACTGCTCAAATTGAATAAGCGGATCTAATCGCCAACCTTGCATAATTAATATGATTCCACACAAAAATAGACAACTTGGTGCTAATACTCCTTGGATAATGTAAATTGTGAAAATAGGAATTGTTAATGTATTTTTCCTTTGACTTAACCAGCCGAGCATTAAAGTTACATAGATAACTCCTAAAACTAGATAAAGAGTTCCAATTAATTTGATTTCAATTAATCCAGTTGGTCTAACTCCGAAATTAACTTGAGATAAAGTGAACATTTATAGAAAACCCTAATTCTTTATCAAGTTTTAGACTTGCACTACTCAAAGTTTTTTATTTTTCACATCCAATGCCATCACCATCTCGGTCAAACCTGTGAGGGTCAGGTTGCAATACTCTAAACCCTCTTTGGGTAACATCTGGGCAATCCAAATCGGGTGAATTCTTTGGAATGCAAAAATCTGGGTAAGCAGGATCACAGTTATTCTGTTGCTGCGGTTGGATCGGTTGTGAAGTTGCCCGTTGAGCAGCTTTGTGGCGGAAGTCCCAAGGCATCATAGGATTAGACTGGCTCCAAAAAGCTAAACGCTGTTGTTTAGCGGTGTTTTCACCCTGCAACAAACTATCTTTAGATTCCGGACAGCTTTTTAGATACTGACGATACACTACAGCCTGTCCCTCTTGCACCATATTGAGGTTGACGCTGCGATTCTTGACAAACACCTCTGCAACCAGGCGCTTATATTTGTCAGTTTCAACGGGGCGTAGAGTAATGGCTTGTCCTACTGGTAGGAGTTGTTTGAGTCTTGCTGATGATTGCTGTCCCCAAGGGTTTTGCTTCATCTCTGGTGCATCAATGCAAGCGAGGCGGACAGTCACAGTTTTGTTACCAGTTCTCACCCGTATGGTATCACCGTCACCTACGCTTACAACTGTAGCGGTAAGATTGTTGGCAAATACGGGTAACGACATTTGAGCTACAAGCAGAACGCCAACGCCAATCAAGCGAACTTTAAAAATCATTTGTACTAAAAATCACTCTAAACTTCCTTTAGGATTCCCAATTTCAACCAAGCGATCGCTAGTTAATTCACAAATTAGTCTTATGTTTTAAAGTAGAAAATATTATCCAGTCTACTTTTCTTTGATTTTAGTTTTTTATTCTTCATCTTTAGTGGGAAGAGAACGAATTAATTCCCGGATCACATCAGTTGCTGGTCTGCCAGTATTTGAACAGTATTTTTCCAGCTTCTCTGCTTCACTGGAGGTAAGATTGATTGTAAACCGTTTAGCAGCCCATTTTTTATTCATAGTATTAGAAAAGTTAGATTTCGCAACTACTTCTCTAATATCAATCACTTAATCTGTTACTACATGGGTATCAATAATGATTTTTAATTTAAGAGATGATGAAGCAAAGTAATATGTTTTTTTAAATAATAGTGAGAACGTAAAGTCTATTTTAGGGTATGAAGTTCGAGCCCATTAAGAACAATAATTATTAAGACACTATCAAGAAAGTATAAAAAACTTTCAGACAAAATAGGTACTCCGGTCAAGTAAGTTTTTATCGTTTCTTAAAAAAGCATCGGCAGGATTTTGATATACACAGTAGCCAAAGCTACAGCACTCTTGTTAGAGATTAAGGCGATTAAGGAAGTGATCGCTTGGAACAGGCAGTAAACTGGTACTATGCCAAAACTTCTAGAGTACGATTGCTGTCTCCTCTACTCACATGATCCTCACGTAGTCTGTGCCGTTCACCCAAGACTCCACACAGGGGAATAATTGTTTGGACTTTCGAGAATACCCCCAAGCAAAGGAACTATGGCAACTACAAGGGGCAAGCTACTACAATGGCAAATTAATATTGCAACCCCAGTAACGCTGGACACACGAACAGCAGATGGAACTGATTGATTGGCATTTTATCTATTTATCTATAAGAAGCCAACTACAAGTCCAATTCCAGTATGATGATTGAGGTTTGAGTACGGTAAAGGGACTATATAATATTGTCACTAACACGTTCTGATCTCGAATCTAGACGCTTGCAGCAGACTATCCTACAGTCTGGCACTGGTGTAATCTTAACTGAAGCTCAGTTACAAGAATCGCTTAAGCAAACACTTGGTCAACAAAAGGCAAATTCTGATGTTTGGTTGTTTGCCTATGGCTCACTCATTTGGAACCCGCTCTTTAAATTTGCAGAACAGCGTATTGGTAAAATTTACGGCTGGCATCGTAGTTTTTGCCTGTGGGTTCCTCAAGGTCGTGGAACACCATCCAATCGAGGATTAGTATTAGGTTTAGATAATGGTGGTAGCTGTCGAGGTATTGCCTACCGAATAGCTGCTGCGGATGTATCATCAGAACTACCACTGCTTTGGCGACGAGAAATGGTAGTCGGTTGTTATATCCCTCATTGGGTGAAAGTTTTTGATGGTGTTCAACAATTACCAGCGATTACCTTTGTCATCAACCGCCAGCATCGTTCTTATACTGGCAAGATTTCAAAAGAAACAATGATTAACAGTATTGCCACTGCATCTGGTGAGCTTGGTTCTTGCGCTGATTACCTAATGCAAACTGTTAACGGATTAATGAAAGTTGGAATCAAAGATCAGCAACTGCTTTGGCTTTCCAAGCAGGTGTCAGCCCGGCTGAATGAGTTTCTTATTTGACCGGGGCTACACCTCAAGGTTGCATTGTATTGTAAGTGCGGCAGAATGGATCATTCAATTTAGAGCGTTGGCTTTAATTACTTCCTAGGGCCTAATGCCTGCTGACTCAATTGCATCACAATATCTTGGGGTAATGGGTCTATGACAGCATCAGTAGGCAGAGATTTAATAAAACCTGTTATCTCTTCTTGGGTTTGATATTTCCCCTCACTCCAAGCCGAAGCCATCTGTTTAGCCACTCTATTAGCATCCTCTGGCTGATTATGGGCAGTAATGCACCCGATATCATGACCAGTAAATGATATCCAAGTCTGCCAACGTTTCGTAACTGGGTGCTGTACAATGCCTGTAGTCGAATGGCACTAAGAAAAGCTGAAATACTTGCCTGGCAAAGGGTTTAGAAAAATAATAGTTTTAAGGTCGGGAATCAGAATAATCTACAACCCTCAGTTTGCGATCGCTGCTTCATTAGCCTACGTTTTTCCAAAGTGATGAAACCCTTGTAAATAATACATTTGCGCTTTTCTTAGTGCCATTCGCCTGTAGTCAGTTCATTGTCTTCAAGCACTGCTTTCTTCTTTGGGTGACTAAATCCTTTAAACATAGCTGTATTCAGTAAAGGCTATTTTAAAATGCCCAAAATACAACAGCAATCGCTCTAGAAAAGCTGCTAACAGGTTTAATTTCATCGAATTGTGGGGGATAATCTACTGGTTTGTACATTCCCATTAATCACCTTGGAACCTAACCAGCTAAATTTATTTTCTGATTTGACCGTCACACCAGCACGCAGAGCAGAAACACTGGTAATGAGCCTTGATGCCCTGCTGAAGTGGAAAGCGCAAATCTTTGACTATCAACACAAGGTGAGGGAAAGCCAACCACCTCAGCAAACGACGTTATTCAACCTTACCCCAAAGCACTGCGACCCAGATGCGATAGATCCTTTTACTCTGCCGTTGTAATCAATGGCGTTTTATCGGATGCCAACAGATGCGGGTAGTGCCGCTATTTATTTTGTGATCGATAATGCCATGCCCTTGCTGTTGTATGTTGGTGAAACAAGACGATCTGGTAAACGGTGGAAAGGTGAGCATGGATGCAAGCAATATCTAGATAGTTACCATTCACTGCATCATCGTTATGGACTCCAACGAGAAGTGAGCATCGCTTTTTGGTGGGATACGCCTGTTGACCGACGCGCACGGCAGGAATTGGAGTTGAGTCTGATTTTGAAGTGGCGCTCGCCTTTCAATAAGGAGAACTGGGAGCGCTGGGGGCAGCCTTTTGGGTAGGGTGGCTTACTTATGCTTTATGGCGCTACTTTTTCTTTAAACTGTTTTCCAGCAGAAAACGCAGGCACTTTAGTAGCTGGAATGGTCATTGGCTCATTGGTTTTCGGATTACGCCCTTCGCGTTCTGAGCGATCGCGTCGCTCGAATGAGCCAAACCCTATGAGCGTCACCTTTTCACCATTGGCTACAGCTTCGGTAACAACTGACAAAAAAGCACTGATGATTTCATCAGCTTGCTTTTTTGTGACGTTGGTCTTTGCCGCTACAGCATCCACTAGTTCACCTTTGTTCATAAATCACCCTGAAGTATTGCCTTGAAAAGGAAATTTACTTTACCATTACCACCTTTTGTGAGGATAAGGGGAAAACGACTAACAATCAAGCAGCATACGAAAATTAACAATGCACGGCTACTCCTGTGGCGACTTTGAATTCAGGGATAAAGCCAGTTGAGTTCTAGGAGAGCTTGACTGATTCTATAATCACCTTTTAAGAAGAACTTGTGTGAAGCTGTAAGAGAGTGAAGAATTAAACTTTCTTCTACTATCAGTTCTAACTTACATAATGCAAATATGCCTTCGATTTCCTACAACCGCACCGATAGCCAGCAACCGCAAAGCATTACCATTGAAGGTTATGTTGTCCGTCCTGGATTACACATTCTCACTTACGAGCAACTCAAGTTGCTACGGGAGCAAACATAGCATCATTCTCAGCTGGAACATTTAGTCAGGCAAGGCGTGATTAAGTTGACTGGTTAATAGTCGCCAGCACAAAAATCCTAACTCGCTACATCTAATTCCACTATTGCTGGTTGTTGTTCCTTCTTGACAGCACCTAATTCCTCAATAAAAGCATCGATTGCCTTGGCTGCTGACTGCTTACCTGTTTTAAATTGGGAAAGGATATTTTCGCGTATTGCTGAATAATCTGGTAGGACTTGCTGCTCAACAGAAATAGCCTCTTGCTTTAGTAGGGCAACTTCAGTTGAACGCTTTTCTATTAAACCCTTAATCTGAGCGATCGCTTCGGCTAATTCCTGCCTAATCACCTGTTTTATCTCTTCACCATTGGGTGTAGACGCAGCTAAAGCATTTACTTCCTGCTTAACTATTTCCTTAATCTCATCACCATTAGATAACGCCAGCCCAGCTTTTGACTGACCCAGGATGCCTTGAAGCAATCTTGTTGCTGTATGATTTAATGACTCATTCTCGGAAATCTGCATTGCCGATAAAGCTTTGATTTCTGCATCAGTTAACCCAATGGAAATTGTTACCTTAGCCATACTTTTAACACCTGTAAATATTAAACTCTACATCGCTATTTTGGGGTTAAATTGTTTGCATACAGTACTTTTATCGCCTGATCACAAATGCTGTATAAACAACTTATCAATGACCCAATTATTAAACTTTGCCCTGTGAGCAACTTTTACCCTCTATTCTTTAATCTAACTTCAAATCAATCAAGTTGCCATTACTTCAATTCTAACCCACGCTTCACCTGCTTTTATATGAACAGCAGAGCTACAACTGGTAAACTCCGACATTTAAGAAGCTGTATGAAGTTATACGCTAAAAAGCTTATAATAGTTATATTACGAAACTTCTGGATTAGCACAGTAGAATATGACATTGAAAAACACTTTTGGTGAATATAGTTTCGTCACTAAACTAGACGTTACTAATCTTGAAGCTAGTGCCGAGTGGTACAAGTCCAAGCTTGGATTAGTTCCTCAAGAAAAATATGACACACCTAGCTGGAGACAATTTAGTTTTCCTGATATTCCACGCTTTGTAATCGGATTGAACTTGAGTGACTCAGTTGAACCAGGTAATACCGTTAATACCTTTGTTGTCAACGATATAGTTACTGCTAGTCAAAGCTTGACTGAAAAAGGAGTCTCAGTTGGGCCAATTACAGATGTCGGTCACGGAGTTAAATTATCTACCTTCAAGGATATTGACGGAAATTTGTTAGGGCTTCGGCAAAATCCGCAGTCTTAACCTGAATGTGCAGCTAAATCGGGGAATTAGCCAGCGATAGGATTGCTATATCACTGATGTAACTTTTGTTAAAGCTTGTTTTTATGCAGTTTCCATAAATAAGGTTTTCTCAAATTGTTTACATATTTTTCTCCGAGTTTTTTTAAAATATTTGGATTTTATGGAGATTTTTGAGTATCTATAACTAATTGATTTAGCTCTTCTTGCATTTGGTTATGAACTAATTCATAACAAGCATTTACATAATTACGATCCTTAGCTGCATCTTGACCATATCTTTCAAAAGTAATTGGACGACATACACGAGTATGAATCTGCACAGGTAGAGGAATATTAGGTAGAGGCCCAATAGACAAGCCCCAAGGTAAACCTAAATAAATTGGGAAAATTCCTGGGTCTATTTGATAAAGCCACGGCAATCCTAACTCATGTAGTTGTTTAACTAAATCATAGCAATCACATAAAACAATCAATGTATCATGAGCGCCTACAGAAATCACTGGAATAATTGGAACTTCTTGTTTTAAAGCCAGCTTGACAAAGCCCTTATTCCCAGCAAAATTAATTTTATAGCGTTGGCTGTGAGGACGAAACATATCATATTGTCCTCCCGGATACACCAGAACGCTAGCCCCCATCTCAAAAGCTGCACTGGCCATCTTTGGATGTGCAACAATCGCTCCAACTTTCTGAGCTAATTGGGCTATCTCTGGACTCACTTTCCAAGCAGAAGGGTGCATTAGACCATATACCAAACGCTCTGTTCCAAATCTAGAAAACCAATCATACATCATCATTACTAAATCTGGAGAAGCCATTCCACCATTATGGGAACCAACCAGTAACACTTTTCCTTCTGTTGGTATGTGATGCCATCCATCAGTTTTTACTCGAAAATAGTAACGGTAAAACCATGACCATATAGGCATCAGTAATTCAATCAAATTAACATCTCGCTGTGTTAAAGACCATTGAATTTTATCGGCTTGCTTTTTTGTGACGTTGGGCTTCGCTGCTACAGCATCCACCAGTTCGCCTTTGTTCATAAGTCACCTTGCAAATAAAGGAAATCTAGCATCACTACCTTATTATTAAGAAAGGAAAAAGGAATAAATTTCTAGCATCAATGAAAATTAACAATGCTCAAAAAGTGTGAGCGCTCACATCTGCAATCGGTCAAATTTTAGCTAACTTTCTTTTGGGCAAACAGTGACAACTGTCCAGGAGAAATATTCCCGCGTCCAAATCGATGGTAGTAAAGGTGACAGCCACTGCACAGGCAAGCCAAGTTCTCCAGCCGATTGTCACCAGGGTCACAATTCCAGTGGTGTACCTGAAGTGTATGAGCTTGACGCTGGGATTTTGTCCAATCAGGTGGTTTTTCTCCAGGACGTAAGCAGACCTTACCACATTTAGTACAACGCCAATCACACAAAGCTTTTAGCGCTGTCGCAATTTCTTTCCAATTGTCTGGATATACACCCTGACTCATGACGATGTATTTTTGCAATCTATGTGACTTCTCAATCAACAAAGCTTATCTTAAAATCGACTAAGTTAAAAGCAGGCGTTGCTACAAGAATTTTTCGCCAATTC
>JAHHHS010000248.1 GCA_019359215.1 Nostoc indistinguendum CM1-VF10
TATGTTTGATTATTTTTCATTCTTTGTCATATTAATTCAGTATTATTTTCTTATTTATCCTGACTTTTCGCTTTCATCTTGACTGTAATCTCTTTATATTTCAAGTTGAAGTGCGGAAGATGGGATTGATTTTATTGCACTCGACAGCAAATGATTAAACCAGTATCAATGGCTACTAGTTTAACTTGTGCAGTCCAATTTCTCATTTCAGATTTGCTAGAACACCGATTCAGTGATCAGAATTAAGTAGCAGACTGCTCAGTAGTGTTAGTAAAAATTTTGGCAAGGACATGAAGATTATGGACGACTGCGGTACGACGAAGGTCAAATAGATTTTTGCGAGTACCAATGTAACGAGCTTGATCTCCTTGCCACCGACCAATGTGAGATAAGGAATGCTCAACAGCAACACGTTCTCGGAGCTTGGCACGACCAGCAGGAGTTAATTGACGTTGTTGTAGTTCTCGAAATAAAGGTTCATCAGGATGAATAGAAACGCTGCGTCCAGTTTTGGAACTAGTACAACGCTCTCGAACTGGACAAATGGCACAAATATTTTTGGGAAACTGAACTTTGCCACCAACGGTAAAAGGTAAAGTGACTTGATTAGGGCAGCAAATAGTATAATTGTCCCAGTCTAAGATAAAAGCAGTTTTGGGAAACTGCTGGCCATTTCTTACAAGCCTTGCTTTGCAGTAAATAACTAGTTCATCAGTTCTGTTTTGAACCAAGGAACTACTCAGGTAGGCACGGTCAATGTGTAATTCGGTAGTGGTAAATATGTAGTGATAATAAATTTAGGCGCTCCTGCAAGAATTATAATAATGAATAAAATACCAGGGTAAACGCAAGAAAATTTATACCTGAGATGAGTTAGAGTGTAGAGGAATCGAAGCTTGTAAAACTTTCAGCATATACTCTTCATCCATACTGGCTCGCTTTGCTTTTTGACGAATACTACGTTTATAATTTGTTTCTTTATTGAGAAAATTTATACTCCATCGCTTGAGTAGAGCAAAATTCTCTGGGGAGTTATCTTTACGGATGCGACAAGCATCCTCATTAAAGGTGACATCTAAAACCCAATGAAGTTGATTTTCAATCAGGGTTAGCGCGTCTCAAACCCTATTGACAGGGGGATTATGGCAGAGGTACTGAGTTTGAGAGAGCCGCAGCCAACACAGAAAGCATATAGCGATCGTTTATAGCTGCTCGTCGTAATTTTTGGCGAATACTGCGACGAAAAGACGGTTCTCGCTCTAATGCATTAAAAGCAATGCGACGTAGTAAAGCAAAGTTTTGTGGACTGTGTAAAGAACGAATTCGGCATTCATCAAGAGTGAAAAGTAACATCCAATGTCCAATGAACAGAATTTTCGATTCCCCAATGCTGTCGAATTGCACTAGCAATCTTGTTTGCATCATTAATAAGGCTAGTAATGTAGAATTGCACTTCGTGTGTTGTTTTATTCCAATGCTGAATCGAACGTACTACCATGACTATTGTTTTTAGTCCTCCCCATAAATCTAGTTGATAAAGTCCAGGAATCTGCGACACAGGTACGGTGGAAACTGTACGTTTTTCGATGCGGTAATGTCCTTTTTCAATACGTTGACTAATACTGATATCGATATCTTTAAATCTAATGGATTGCGCTGCCTCAAACCAATTTCTTACTTGTTGATGGAGTGTTGGGTGATTATCTTTCAGACTCAGAATATAGTCCGCTTTACTCTGCAATAATTTTCTCGGCAATCAACTTCTGTGAACACAAAAGCATCAATGGTAATGATGCAGCCAGAGATGTCTAACATGTCCAATAGTGCTGGAATTGCAGTGATTTCATTTGATTTAGAACTGACCTTTGTTTGTCCCAAAACTAAACGATGTTCACTCGACCAGGCACTAACTGTGTGCAAGGCTTTTAGTTTTGATTCTCGGTCATAAGAGCCTCTATGAGTTTTGCCATTTATGGCTACTACTTCTACTCCCAATTTCTCAACCAATGATTGAACCCACTGCCGAAAACATTGCTCAAATTCTTTGGGATTAATTTTCTCAAACACTCTTTCTTTAGGTATCCGGACTAGGTATTCCAAATGGTAGTTCTAAAAACGTTTTCAACCACTCCTGTTTATTGAGTCCATACTCCTCAATATCTTCCCAACCTTGCGCGCCTGCTATTACTGCCAAAATCGCTATGGTGATGATATCTGTGAGTAAATGATATCTCGTTCTTTCCACTCTGGGGTCTTTCACTTCTGTGAAATATTCCTGAAACTTACTGGTAATGTCAAAGCTATCTACGCTGGCTGCAAAAGATGTTTTAGTTTTATGCTTCCTCTTCTCAAATCCTGTTGACATTACTTTTATATGGCAGTTCAATGAATGAAATCTTACCCTACCTCAGATGGTGTCATTTTGTTTCCCACTTTATTGCTGATCAGGCAAGTCCTCTTGTCAATAGGTTTTGAGACGCGCTAACCCTGTCACTAAACTGCGCCCAGTTCCCTTAACATTGCTAACTGAGCTTGAGTCAAACCGCTAGCTCCCGTAATTTTCATTCCTTCATATGGTCTTTTGGCTTTCAGGATCTGAAAACAAGTTCCTGATTGCATATCCCAGAGTCTAATGGTTTCATCCTCACTGGCGCTAGCAAGTATTGAGCCATTTTCAGAGAAAGCGACTGACCATACCCAATTTGAGTGACCGCTGAGAGTGTTGAGATAACTCCCTTTCTCAACATCCCAAATTTTCACAGTTTGGTCGCAGGAACTGCTGGCAATTTTTTGACTATCTGGACTAAAGCTAACAGCCATTACCCAGCTTGTATGTCCTTTCAAGGTATGCAAACACTCTCCTTGACTGACATCCCAGATTTTGACTGTTTGATCTAGACTTGGGCTAGCAAGTAAGCTACCATCAGGACTAAATGCGATCGCTCCGACTCTTCCTGAGTGCCCCTTTAATACTTTGATACATCGGTTTTCTTGCAAATTCCAAAGTCTAATCGTGCAGTCATCGCTGCCACTAGCGAGAATTTGCCCTATAGGGCTAAAGGCTACCGCTGCTACTCTATCTGTATGTCCACTTAAAGTTAAACGACACTCACCAAGGCTGAGATCCCATATTTTGATGGTATGGTCAAAACTGCTACTAGCTAGCAGCTTGCCATCTAGACTAAAGGCCAGTGACCAAACTTCATCTGTATGTCCGATAAAAGTATGACTGCATTCACCAGTTTTAAGATCCCAAAGTTTGATCGTGGCATCTTGGCTTCCCCCCGCAACTATCTCCAAGTTTGGGTGAAAAGCCACTGCTGGTAAACCTTGAGAGTATGCTTTAAACTCATGCAGACATTCACCACTCTTCATGTCCCAAATTCTTAAAGTGTTATCTCTATGTCCACTGGCTAGCATTCGGGCATTTGGGCTAAAAGTCACGGCTTTAACCCAGTTGGTATATCCATAAATGCTTGCATTACATTTGCCGCTACTAACTTGCCACAGCCTAACGCTTTGGTCTTCACTGGCACTAGCAAGAGTTTGGTTATCTGGACTGAAGGCAACACTCCATATCTGATGGTTGTGACCTTTGAGAGTGTGCAGGCAGGTACTAGTCTCGACATCCCAAATACGGATAACCTGGTCAGCGCCACAACTAGCAATTAGCCGATTGTCTGCGCTCCAAGTTGCATCCCATATCCATCCGGTGTGACCTTGAAGAATTCCCAGACATTGGTAATTTTGAGCGTTCCAAATTCTCACCGTGCGATCGCAGCTGCCACTGACTAGTAACTCTCCGTTAGGACTAAAGCGAATTGCCTTAACCCAGTTTTCATGATTCGTAATCGTATAAACACACTCTCCGGTTTCAACGTCCCAAATTTTGATCAGATTATCATAGCTGCCACTGGCCAATCGTTTGCCATCTGGACTGAAATGAACAGAGATTACACCCGCGCTGTGTCCGTGGAGAATTTTTAGACAGCAGCCCTTTGACACCTGCCAAATTCTAACAGTTAAGTCGCTACTAGCACTGGCAAGCATTAAACCATCCGGACTGAAATGAATAGAAATCACACTGTCCGTATGCTCTTCTAAGGTTTGCCAACATCGGCCAGACTGTAAATGCCATACTTTGATCGTCGAATCATCACTACCGCTAGCAAGTAGCTCTCCATCTGGGCTAAAAGCGATTGCTCGGACCCAATTAGTATGTCCTTGCAGTGTTAAAAGACGTTGTTGATCTGCAACTTGCCATAAATGAATCTCACAATTGGCATTCCCACTTGCGAAGGTTTTGCCATCAGGGCTGAAAGCAACTGACAAAGCTCCACTGAAAGCTTGTGTGAAAACAGATTTAGAAAAATAACACTGGGAAAAATCTACATCTTGTAAATTTACATCGTGTAGATATGCTTGACAAATTGTTAGACCAGAAAAATCATAACTACTTAAATTAGCTCGGATTTGTCTGAGAAGATTAAGAATGTTACCTGCTGCATATCCAGAATGGATAAAAGCCTCTTTTTTCAATTTTTTGAGAAGTTCCTGCAAGTGAAGCTGAATTTGGTTGGAACTACCCAGAGCTAATATTAAATTATCAATAACAGGGGTCAAGATGAGACGAATTTGTGATTGCCGGACATAGTCTTTGCTTTGAGCTTTAATTAGAGCATAATTTCTCAAAAGTTCATGGCTTTGATTGACGATTTCCTGATATGTGAAAGCTACTAATTGATCCGTAACGTACTCCATCAAGACAGGCTGAAGCGTAAAGTGATCTCCTATACGCTCTAAAGGGATCTTGCGTTGCAATACTCCCAAAGTTGCAGGTAGGGCTGCCTTAGCAGTTGATAACATCAAGTCTTCCCGTAACTCTGCTAGGGACACTGGTTCCCGATTGATTGCCAACCAGTACACCACTTCATAGCACTCTTTAGGGAGCCGTTGGAAGTGCCAAGATAAAAGTTCTTGCAAGTCGTGAAACACTGGCTTGCCTTCCTTTAAAAATTCGGCAATACTGCCAAAAAATACTTCCAGTATGTGTTTGCTGACTAATTGCAATGCTAGAGGATTGCCATCATAAAGCTCAATCAACTCCCGACAGTCTTCTTCACTAGCTGTAAAATCGCCAAGCTCTGCAATAATCTGTTTTCCAGCTTGGATATCTAAGCCCTTTAAGATTAGAGAGCGCACCGGACGAGTTGGCCCATCCATTAAAATGAGTTCTTGGGGTTTTTCGCGGCTTGTCAGCAGTAAGCAACTTTGATGCGCCACTTCCCCAACCTGTTTAATTAACTCTCCATAGTCTTCATAATCAGCTCGATACCGACCGATGGGATCTCCAGCTAAGAGAAGAGTTTCGGCGTTATCTAGGATGAGCAGACAACGGTAGGTTTTCAGGTAGTGGAGCAACAAAGAGATACGCTCGCTAATTCTCTCTGGTAGTGTTGTCTGCTGCTGCCTGGAAAGTACTTTAATTAAGTCGGCAAGTAAATCAGACAGGGGAGGAGCATTGAGAAGCGATCGCCAGATGACAAATTCAAAGTCATCCTGGATACCTTTGGCTAACTGAAGTGATAGGTCTGTTTTGCCAATCCCACCCAATCCCAGCTTCAGAGAAAGATGGGTCTTTCCAATTCCACGCATTCCGACAATCGCCACACATCGAGTGCGATCGCGAATAATCCAGTTTTCTAGAGTTTTTAGTTCCTCTGTTCGTCCAAAGAACACTTGCACATCAGGAGCATCTCCCCAGTCTGCATAGGAATTAGAGGGTTGTTGATTTAGTGTTGCTGAGGCGGTTGTACTATTTTTTTGCTGCGTGATTTGCTTGAGTACTCCGCGCAGATTATTCTTGGCAACTTTTTCTCCTAAAGCTATCGAGAGTGATCGCCACAGCTTATAGCCTGTATCTTTGATGTAGCCATTGTCATAACCAAAGGTTCGGGCAATGTCTGCATAGGATTTACCTTCCCAAACCTGCCGAAAAACAATTTCTTCAATCTTATTAAAGCCTCTGTGTCCTAGAAGCTGCTCAACAACTACTAACGCTTCTTCAACTGTCATTTATTTAGTATTTTTAAAAGTTAATATATGAATGAAATAGCTTGATTTTTCACTGATTGTTTTAGTCAAGTAAATCTTGTAAGCAATTTTTTTTCTAGATAGCTATTTTGTCAAGGCTAAAACACTAAATTTAATAAAGTTTACAGTTTTCATTCGGATTCGCTTGATTTGCTTATCCAGTATTATTGCATATCATTTCTGACTTTATTCTGACTTTATTCTGACTTTAATCAGTCTTTATAATGTCTTTTTTCACTTGCTATATTAGCTAGATAAAAGTAAAGTTCTTAAACAACAAGTTTCCAGCCAGTAAAACAAGCAACAAATATTTTGAGATAAAACTTTAGATAGCCCTCAAAAGATGTGTTTATTTTGTTAGTTTGATTTAATAAAATTGCAATATATAGAGGAGAAATAAATGAAAATAAGATTTTAATTTAGGGGTTATCTCACTAAGTTTCTGTAAAAAAATATCGCTATGGTTCTAAAAATATAAAAAACAAAAGATATTTATATCTAATATCTAATATATAATATTAATACTTAAGGCTTTTGAATAACAAGATTGAAAGTTTAATATCAGCAAAGCTGTTGCAGTTCCAGAGTCTATAATGATTTTAATTAACATACTAAAAAACTGTTATTAAGCCATAGAGATATTAAATATGGAGAAGGCCAAGTGCAGATTTCGGTGCGTGATTACGGTTCAGGAATTGCACCGCAAGTTAAAGAAAGGCTGTTCCAACGGTTTATTCAAGGACAAGGGCATCGTGGAAGAAGTGGGCTTGGTCTGTATTTATGTCGTCAAATTATTGAGGCTCATGGAGGAAACATTGGTGTCGAAAGCTCTCTTGGAGAGGGAAGTGCTTTTTGATTTACTCTCCCAAGTGCCATAAATAACGTTGATTGCAACCTATGAACAGAATATAAGCAGATGTAGCAAGAATGATGCCTAAGATTGACGAAGAGAAAACTGTGCGGGTTCTATTAGTTGATGATCACCCTTTAATCCGCCGAGGAATGAAAGGGCAATTTAGCCTTGAACCTGGTTTTAGTATAGTTGGAGAGGCATTGGATGGTGAACAGGCTGTTGAATTAGCTAACCAACTCCAGCCAGATGTAGTCTTAATGGATATTAATCTGCCAGTTATGGATGGGATTACAGCCACCCAGCAGATAAAAAGTAGCTGCTTGACCACTCGTGTTCTAGCCTTAAGTGCCTTTGACGAGGATACCCAAGTCATGGGAATGCTTGCAGCCGGTGCTGATGGTTACTGCCTTAAAACCATTGAATGGGAACAACTTATCGCCGTTATTCAATTGGTACTTCAAGGTGGTGCTTATTTAGATCCTTTAATAGCTCAAAAAGTTGCTCGGATGCTTAGGTCAACCCTTGTAGCCCCCGATGTTTCTGTATTTAAAGCAATAGCGGAACCGATTCTCAGTAATCGTGAACGCGAGATTCTTAAACTTATTACACAAGGTCACTCAAATCAGCAGATTGCAAATCAACTCTACCTATCACTTGGAACCGTCAAGTCTTATGTACGTATGGTTCTCAACAAACTTAGCGTTGATGATCGTGTCCAAGCAGCAGCTTTAGCCGTACGCCAACGGTTGATTTAAGCTTAGAGGCTATTTATAATGTAAGGCTGAAGTAGTTGATGCTGGAATTTATCAGGTATGGGCAGGCATAACACTAAAACATGAGGTGCAAACAAAGCTATCTCTTCAAGTGTGGGAATACAGTAATATGGAAAAACTTCTGCATTTTGTTTTAGGCAATGACTGCTGACGCGCTGCACGGTAGTGACATTGCTACCAATAACCATAATTTTGCGTCTTTTCATATAATTCATATCTTAAACTGATCCGCAAATGCGAAATGCTTACTATACATTCGTTTTAGCGATTATATAAAGAAGTGCGATTATAACCGCTTAATCGATACTTGTGAATACAATCAAGTTAGTTTTTCATTTTATTAGAAACAGTAAATGCTTACAGCAGTTTGCTTTTTAAGTAAGATACAAAACGCAGGATTCACGCATCAAATATAAAGAGTTTCTACCTCCTGCCTCACTTCTCTTCTTAGGTTGCGCCCGAAGCGTAGCTGTGCCGCAGGCTTTATGGCTGCGCCCCTCGGCTTCGCTCGGGCTAAACTCAGTGACCCAGATATTGTATTTTTAATCAACTCATTATGTTGTTTTGTTGTATGACTTTATTGATAGCTGGGGTTAGCCACCAAAATATTTTCATTTTTTTCATTTATTAAACAAACATAAGTGAGTAAGCGTTAAAAAACCAAGCTATGTAACGAAGTATTAAATTAGCGCATAACTTATAAATTGCTCATTCTACAGCTTTTACAAAATCAAACATACCTGGGTTTTATCGTGCCTACTTAATTATTATGAAATCTAGACTATCTGTACGCTACAGCCAAGCGGATAGTTATACCATTTCACTTTAATAATGATACAGATACCCTGGTAGGGGCATGGCATTGCCATGCCCCTACGATAAATCTATATGTATCAGGATTTTCGTGAATTGGTATTAGCTGGATAATTTTATTCTTTGTTAGGATACTGTATAAAAATAATTTAAGTAGATAATTTAAGTAGCCATCAGATAGTATTTACTATCGGTATTTGCGTACGAAAGTATGCGTAGACTTTACTAAGTCTTTACTCAATCTTGTAAACAAGTTCTTAGTTTTATCCAATCTTTGGCGTTGCAGAATACAAAGATGAATTAGTGCGATGCGAACCCCAAGGTATCAAAAGGATTTGGTACACTTCGCCAATCTGGTAGGTATTGGGTACTTGGGTTCGTTCCATGATGCGCTGCACAACATTTTTGACGATTCTACCAGTCGGCACTTTCCCACCAGCAAGTTCTATTGCCGTTAGTCACACTTCTTGCTGTTCGTGGGGTTCAAGCTTTGTCATGGGTCGGACTTGGCGCTCACTCGTGGGTAGAATTTGTGATCCATTGGTTGTCAAATTCTCATTTGCCACATTTTGACAACCAATGGTTGTCAAATTTTCGTAAACACCAGCTGCGGCAATCAAATAATTTGATTGTTGCCGACTATGCTCAAAGCGATGGCTGCGCCAACGCCAAGGGCGAACGCGGCAATACTCCTCAAAGGTTTTGTGAGTAGAGCGATATAACTTGCGATCCCGTAATTCCATTAATGCCTTCCCCGCCTCAAAAAACGCCCGTTCCACTTTCCTTTGTAGGAGTAGGCGATCGCGCTGTTCTTCTTCTGTCAACTCTGGAACTTCGACAGCAGTAACGGTGATTGTTGCTGAAGCTGGGCTTTCTTCTTGGGTCAGGTTATCTGGCGGCGTGTCGTCACTGGATGAAGCAGAGGTGAGTTTTTGGCTTTTAGACTCAATCTGTTGCAGTTTCTTACACCAGACGTTCAGTTGCGTGGGACTGATGAGAAAATGGTGGAGTTTAAGGCACTGGCTGTAACGCATCGGCACGTTATCAAGAATTACTTGAATGTCAGTATCTCAGAAAAACTTACCCCTGTGGCGATCGCTCAGAAGTTACTTGCCAAAATTGATTTGAAATTGGATTATGTTGGTCGGTTGGGTAAGCGTGAAAACCGGGAGTGCGTTTACCAGTTTGTTCCACCCGATGATCAGCGTGATTCGATTTTTGGGCAGTGGTTCAATCGGGATGAAGCATTAAATCGTGAGTCGGTGTCAGTCATGAATAATATAGTGTTAACCACACCAGTCACTGACACGACACCTATTGATATTCCCCAAACAGTTACCCAGATGGAAAATCCTGTTGCCCAAGGCTGGAAAGGGCTGAAGTTGAAAATGCGCCTTGGACTCGACAGCGTTGGCAAGTTCTACAATGAGTTAGTTTCCCAGATTGGCGAGGCTGTTGGAATTGCTGATGGTGAGCCTTACTGGAATAGGTATCTGGGGCAGTGTTAACGCTACGACGATGCGCCGAATGAACCAGATAATTCTGTCCATGTTAGCAATGAGCGGACGAGTCACGATGCTGGGAATATCCCGTTGGACAGGCACTGGTGGTAGTTATCGGACGATGTTAAG
>JAHHHS010000249.1 GCA_019359215.1 Nostoc indistinguendum CM1-VF10
TTAGCTTGACACTTGCTATTTTGTACTTGCTTTGTTTACCATCATAAATTTCAATTGATGATGTATCAAAAAATGTCTTACATCAAGCGATGTGAATTGATTTTTTATTGTTTGTGAGAAATTTGCGGACTACTAGAACACCGATTCAGTATTCAGAGTCATGACGAAAAACTCGGGTTTCTTTTAGGCACAAGAAAGAAACTGTGGTTGAAATGACCTAAAAATCCGGTTTTTCAACCTCGCCTTTTATTAGTGAATCGGTGTTCTAGGACGACCAAAAACTCTGGCATTTTCTTCGCTATCTGGGACATCAAAACCAATACCATCAATTACAACTATTCGTAGTCCATTTAAAAACGCTCCCAATGTTTCACCCGTTGCCATTGGTTTTACCAGCTGATGAAACAATTGGCTCATCATATGAGCGCCTAATCTTTGTCGAGCTTGGGTAATTGCTGATTTACAATGGAGAATTTGTCAACCATTGGTTTACAAATACTTCCGACAAACGAACGTCAAGTACGCCCCTTGGTTGCCCTAGAGCCAGAAGTCCAGCGCACTGCATGGCAGCAGGCAGTGCAAGTTGCTGGCGGGAAAGTGCCAACTGGTAGAATCGTCAAAGATGTGGTGCAGCGCATAATGGAGCGAACGAAAGTACCGAACACCTACCAACTTGGTGAAGTCTGCCAAATCCTTGCTCTTGACAATCCCGAACTGAGAGGCAAAGGTGGCTGTTGGGCGATTGTCAGCGCAGTGAATGATTTTAGTTGCAGCGTGAGAATGTGGAATGGTGAGTACGCCGTTGCTTTACAGCACCTCAAATCTTACAATTACCTGCCTGCCGAGTGTGAGCAGATCAAAGAAATCAGCGATCGCATCAGTCGGGTGTATTCCGATTCACTTGAGGAGACAGTTAAAAGTCTGTTGCAGTTATTGGGGAAGGTAAATCGGCCTTATCTTACTGCTGTGGAAGAGAAATTGTTAAATGTACTGGAGTCTGAATACGAGATAAGATAACCCCTGAACAATTTTGGCAATTTGGCATCTAATGTCTTTGGGTTGCAATTTCAATGGAGATATCAACACAACGGGACAGTGAAGAAGTTGTATGAGGGATAGGGCAAAACTTTCCGCAACTGGTGTCCCGTGCTACGCCAGTTGTAAGCGTGAGTGCTGTAGAAACACTCTACATGATTGATACAGCACGCTTGTTTTTGTGAAAGCAACTGGCTAGAAATGCAACCAGAGTACATAGTAGAACTTGAACCAGCGGCAGCACGGCTTAGTGATCACTCAATAAATCCACTCATACTGCAATTAGGGCAGCCGCTCAATACCTTCTCTGGAGCTTTGTGCTGTGAATTATTGCTAGAAAATAACTGAAATTCAGAAATATGAGGCTACGCCAAATCTTTTTGAGAGCGTTGCGGTAAACCACAACGTTGTTTCACGCAAAACAAAAGGCGATCGCTACGTCTACCAAACTCTGCGATCGCCTTTTTACCCCAAACAAGAGGTATTTCTAATGATTACACAAACTTCAGCCCCTACGCCAACAAAAGATCCGCTAACCACACAGGATCGCGAAATCATTGCAACCATCGTCAATCAGTCGGATTACTCAAAAGAGTGCCAGCCCGAAGATGTAGTGACTATCTGGATCAACAGTGATGATATCGTCTGGGTGAAAATGACCCACGGCTATGCTCGATACCACAAACAGTGTTTCAAACGTGCTGTTGCAGAGATGAAAGAGAGTCTTTTTGCTCCAGTAGAGTGCAATCACAAGCAAGATGAAGAATTAAAACAAGCTGCTGAGAAAATTGGCTTGTTGGGTGATTGTGATTGGCTATCGTTGAGCGTCCAATACTATCCTGATAAAGTAATCGGTCACGCTGGTTGTTATATCTCTCACAAGGCTCGAATATTAACCCCACCGGCTGAATGGGATTTTACACTGCCGAAGTGGAATATGCCTGCTGCCATCTGTCCAGACTGCGGAGGACATGGGTGCGGTAACTGTGGGTATCGCGGGACTCGTGCAGAAGACTTGTGCGAACCAGTAGACGGCTATCGACTAACTTATGTAGGACGCACTGACCTCCAGACGGCTCACAATGTATATCTGGACGGTGAGTTTTTGGGCATACTCTTCAAGGTTAGAAACGCTGATGAGTTATGGGAAAACGACCCCAAGACTTACTATTGGCGCTGTGGTGATGGAGTACGGTATTGGTGTGTCAGGGAGGCTGTAGAGGCGCTGCGTAGAGTGACGATTCCGGTTGAACTGCCTCTCTTGAGTCGGGAGTTGGTAGCAGCGTAAGTGAAATGGTGGGTTTCTATACCCACCACTAAGTTTTTCTCAACCTCGTAAAATAAAACACAGTTCGCCCTTACAAAATGACCCAACAACCTCACGATAAATTTGCCAAACAGTTTTTAGAAGAGTTGCTTTCTCCCTTTGGGGAAGTAAAAATTAACAGGGAAGTAACTGATGAAACAAGATTTGTTGATGTGTTATTTTCACCAACACCGACATCTGCGGTTGATGTAGAAACTTTAGGATTATTGGGTAGAATAGCGGTATTAAATACTACTTTGCTAGAACCGTTTCGCAATCAACCGAATAGAACAGAAGTACGTAGTTGTCTACAGAAATTGTTCACTGTGATTGCAGACGCGCAACGTAAAGCCAACAGGGAAGACACAACAATAGCGGAGAACGAGCTAGCACAACTGTGGATTATTTCTCCCAGTGCTTCCAAAGCTCTGCTCAAGGCTTTTGAAGCTAAACTAGATTTAGACAATTGGATTAGCGGGGTGTACTTTCTGCCTGAAGGAGTAAGAGCAGCAATAGTAGCGATTAACAAGCTACCGCGAACTCCAGACACGCTGTGGTTTAGGCTGTTGGGTCGGGGAAAAGTACAAATCCAAGCAGTAAGTGAACTGGTTGCCCTTCCACCAGAGAATATTATCCGCCGTAATGTTCTAGAAATGGTTTACAGGTGGCGTATCAGTGTAATGACACAAACAGATCTAACTGAAGATGACCAGGAATTAATTATGAATTTAACAGAAGCTTACCAAGAAGCAAGAGCGCAAGCGGTACAGGAGGGAGTAGAGCAAGGAGTACAACTTGAACGCCGTCAAGTTGTAGAAAACTTGTTGAGATTTAGGTTTGGTTCTGTGGATGAAGAATTAGCGAGAGTGGTCGATAATTTGTTGCAGTTAGCACCAGATGACTTTGCAAGATTTTTACTGGAATTGTCTAGTTTATCCCGTGAAGAGTTGTTAGCGAGATTTGTTTCACACGAATAATCTGTAACTACAAATAATTATTAGTTAAAAGCGCTTTTGTGAAATCAAGAGCGCTGTTTTATTGGCTCTACGCTTCATATATCACAATTAAACGGCTGCGCCAATGCAAAAGTGAAAATGCTTTTGGTACAAACAAATGAACCTTCAAGAAAACTCTGAATTACTTGCTGCCTTAATGCGCCAAGAGGAATTACTCAAGCAGTTAGTCGCAGCAATCAATAAACCAAAACTGGGATTGCACTCTGATGCTGGCAATTGCAAAATCTACTGCAATCGTCAGCACGGAGGACTATGGTACACACTAAATGGTGAACCGAGTGATGTCCCTCAAACTGCCTTAACTGGATATCTTAAAGAGCTACGGTTTGAGAATACAGAACGCCGCAAAAAAGAAACCTGCAAGTTACTGATAACTATGCAAGCAGACCGGACGTATATCTTAGAATGCGGTTATGATACTTACTTTTCTAAAAGCTTGTTGACCGCGATCGCAACTCTTACTCCAGAACAACTATATTCTCCCATCACACTACAGCCTACTCCAGGGACAAGCGATGAAAGCGTGTTGTTCTGTCGGGTGTGGGTTGGGTCGGAACTAGTTATGGCATCCTATAACGAGCAGACCAATTGGCAAGAAATCTGGGAACAAGCTTTAGCTGTGACAAAAGCTGCGAATGAAATAGCGTTTTAACGAAGTCGGAAATAGAGTTTGAGCAATTGTAATTAGAAGTTGCTCAAACTTTGTCTACAGCTAATAAAGAAGGGAAAGGGGAAAAGGGAAAGGGGTAAAGGTAAAAACCTTACTTTTCTAAGGATGATTTAATTCATAAATCCCTTTCCCTTTCCCCTTTAACCTTTCCCCCTCTTTTTGCTGTCTACCTATTCACCAATAACAAGAAATGACTACAACACTTCTGCACCCCAGTATCGAAAACTTACAGCAGTTTTCTGACTCATTCGACATTGAGAAACTATTGCAATCTGAGGGAGTTTTGCCGTGGCTCCTAGCAAATGGCTGGAACTACGATGATGAATCTTGTTTGATTGCAAACATTATCGATGAGTCTACAAGTATTGATGAAGTTTGGGAATCAGACGAATTTAACTTTAAGGCTCTGCCTGATGAATTAAAGGAAAAACTCAATCAAATCTTTGAGCATTTCTATCTGTAACATTTTTTACCCTCAATCAATAATTAACGCAGAGGCAACGAAAATGTTGACGAAAGAAGAATCAGATTATGCGTGAAAAACTCTACAGTCAGATTTAAGTAGTCTAACTGTAGAGAAAAATCGATTCCACTAAAGATTATCACACGTTCTACTTGAATACTAATCAGATGGAAACAAATTTAATTAAAGTGTATGACGCGACACTATTAAGCTCATCAAAAGTTTACCAAATCAACGGTACGCTTTCTCGATACTTGGGTGATGAAGGTACTATAAAACATCCACAGTATGTATTTTTACCTTTGCCAAATCAAAATAAAAAAGCCAGTTTTCGGCTAAATCGCAACAAACTTATGACTCGTTGTTATGAAGTCGAAGGCATGGTCTATGAGAAGCCTGTGATACAGGATAATTCACAGCAACCTCAACTATTTTGAGCCATGTCAATACATAAACCACCAGTCATTAAAAGACATATTCGCCTACAAACTAGCTCTACAAAAGTAATCTATAGAGCTACTACAGACATCCACAAATTGAAAAATAGCCACAAAGAAAGCTTCGCTTAATTGAGAGTGAAAATAATGATTGAGGTCAATAATTATGGTACAAGCAATCGACAACCCTATTGCTACAAATTTTCTAACTGATGCAGTAGTCGAGCGCCACAATTTCTCACAGTTAAATAAAACCCGCATCAGATTTCGTATCCAGTTGAAGAAAAGTACAAAGTCTGCCGCTCCCAAATGGGCAGATGTGCTAAAAGCTGAAGTTTCTGAAATTGAATCAGACCTCGTTAAAGTTACAAATTCTGAAGTTGGGTTACGCGGAATCAAGGTTTTCAAAAAGCTAGATGAAGCTGCTGCCCAACTGAGGCAAGAGATTGCTTCAGTTCAAGAGTGGATGTCTCAACAATTCGCAATTCGCAGTTCGCAATTCGCAATTAAATAACTAATTAATAATTGATTAATCTAGGTGCAGAGCAACTAATTTCAATTATAGCAAAACAAGCGGTATCAATGTTCAGAGTAAGCGCATTCATGCTTAGAGTAATAATTGCGAATTGCGAATTGGTAATTGCGAATTGGAAATGATTGGGTCTGTCCGATTGATTTAGCCCCGCTCGTGTGGAATCAGTTAATCAATATCAGAGATAATATCGCCCCTGGTTTACGCAATCAATTGAAAGCTGATTACGAAACAGGACTTCTTGATTATCAAGAGCGGATTGATCAGTTCCTCTCACTTAACACTTGGGAATTAGCACAGGATAAGCAAGAGTCAGTCAAAGCTAACTTGTTAAGAGCATTCCCGACTCTGACCGACCTCGAAGACTATTTGCAAGTCATTATTAGTCGTCCGGTGATTATCCCGGCATTGTCCGAACAACTCAATCAGCAACAAGCCGAATGTCTAGACCAGATTACCAAGTTCATTCAGCAGTATGACCAAAATCTGGAGCAACGATTAAGGGAATCTGCTCTAGCTGGTGGTGAACAACTCGCCGCGCAGTTGCTCGAAGAGTTGGCTGATTGGGAACCAGGACGCAAGCCAGCCCAGTTCAAAAAAAAGATGCAACGCCATCTTATGAAGGTTCAGGTTTTGCTAGCGAATGCTGACCCGGAGGCTGGCAGCAGCTTGGAGGCGATGATGGCGCACTTGGACTCTATCGTTAACGATCCAGCGATTGAGTCGAAGAATCTTGGTTCTGATACGCAAAGTCTTTTGCAGCAAAAAATGCAAGAAATCCGCATCAAGTTGTTAGATGAACAACGCAATCTACAATCACTTGCGACTGACGACGTGGGCTTGTCGAAAGCTACGGTCATGTCGTTTAAGTTCAGGTAAAGAAACCAGTCTTGGGCGAGTGTGCATTTGCTCAAGACTAGCATCTTAAACAAGAAATGCATATACACCTCAAAAGAATACCGCACTTCTACTACTATAGGAACAAAATTCTTATGTCACATTTCTCAACAGTTAAAACTAAACTCACTAACCGTGAATGTCTTATTTTTGCACTCACGGATCTAAACCTATCACCGCAAGTTCACGAAACAGCACAGCCACTAAAAGGATACTACGGTGGCTCTCAAGGACAAAGCGCTGAAATCATCGTATCTGGTCGTACCATAAAAGCCCGTGCAGACATCGGATTCAAGTGGAACCAGTTAAGCGGCGTGTATGAGGTAATACATGACGGTTATGAAACAGTTCCGAAGCTGGGACAAGACTTCTTTAGTAACAAGTTGATGTTGGCTTACGGTAAGCGTTTGGTTTGCGCTAAAGCCGCCGAGTTACAAGAAAGGTTTGGTGAATGTGCGATCGCACAAATTACTAACGGCACTGTGCAAACTCTACGCCTTACATTCAGTGGACACCAAGAAGTTAAGCAATATCAAAGGAGATAAATATGGAACGTTCAGTTTTGATTCATTTCGACAATGCTACAGGTGAAGTTCAAGTGGAAGCGGAGGGATTTGAAGGGTTGAGTTGTTTATCAGCTACGCAACCCTTTGAAGAAGCACTTGGAGTTGTGAGCGAGAGCGATCGCATTTACAAGGACGAAGCCCAAACCCAACAACTTCAGACAACTTCAACTCACTCTATTCGCTTACGGCAGTAAATCAGGAAAAGGGGAACCGCGACAATTGGGTTCCCCCAAAAATTTTATGTACCTACTTAAAGAGTATCCTTTCATCCACATTTACGCCCAGCAAAAACCACGCCAGCCCGTAATCATCAAAGCGAATATTGAAGGGTTGTGTGTGCTGCTGAATGCCATAGTTGCCGCGTAGTTTACCGCCGTAGGCATCGCCTACCAAGAGAACAACGGTATAGCTGAGGTTTTTGACGGCGATGCCGAAGCCTATGAAGTAGTCGTGAGACTTGTTAATACTCACGATGAACTAGCTCCAGTTCCTTATCAAATTGAAAAACAATGAAACTCTCAAATCTGCTCTCCACGCTTGATTCACAAATACCCATCGCGGCGCTTGATGTTCTGTCGCCCGATGAAGCGACGATTATTCAGTGGCTGACTACAGAGGCATCTAGCAAGCTCTCAAGTCCAGTGTTCTTCTGGAATCTGGGGGTATCAACCTTAGAGCAATGTTTAATTGCAGCAGATGGGGGATTGGTGTTTAAGCCAGTGCCAGAGTATAAGAAACCACCACAGGCTGATCCACTACTATTCGTATTCGACTACATTGCTAACTTTAGTGGCAACGGTGTATTTATCCTCGGAGATATTCACCCCTTTATTGCTAAGAACTCATCCCAATTGAGTTGGGAGATTTTAAGCAAGGTAAAAAACCTTTACCACAGGTTAAAACCCACAGATAAACGCATTGCCTTGTTGGGTCAGAGCATACAATTACACGAATCCTTAGTCAGATTGATTCCTTATTGTGAAGTCCCTTTACCGAGTATTGACCAAATACTACTTCATCTCAATTCTTATTTGCATGACTTACAACAGTCTGCTAGGGAGCAAGAATTAAATTTTACTGTTACGCTAGAAAATGCTGAATTTGAAACTCTTTCTCGTGCAGCGCTGGGTTTAACTTTAGAAGAAATTAGTGATTTCCTTCGGTTAACAGTCAAAGAAAACTTAACTGATGATGGTGTCGTCGTTGACACTGATTTTATTCCCAAAGCCGTCGAGTACAAAACTCGGCTACTGTCTCAAATGGGTATCGAGCTGGGTAAACCTGCGACAATCGCATTCGGCGGTTTGGATCTACTGCACGAATGGCTGACTCGACGGCGGCGGCTGTTCACCCAAGAAGCGCGTGAGCTACACCTACCTCAACCAAAAGGTGTGTTGCTGGCTGGCCCACCCGGTACTGGGAAAACTTTATTAGCCAAGAATATTGCTAACATTCTCAATTTACCACTACTCCAACTAGACATTGCGTCCCTCTTGGGCAGTCTGGTCGGTGAGTCTGAAGGGAATGTCAGACGTGCTTTGAAAACTGCCGAGGCGATCGCACCCTGCGTCCTGTGGATTGACGAAATCGAGAAAGCCTTGTCCGGTACTAGTAGTCTGCCAAGGAAACTTTGCTGGGTAGTGCATCTTACTGATAAACTACTTAAAAATCAGAAAATAGCATGGTAAAAAAGTATATTGTGGATTTGAGTGAGGATGAAGTTTCTCAATTGCAAATGCTAATTAAAAAAGGCAAGCACAAGGCAAGAACCATAACCCGTACTCATATTCTTCTAATGGCTTCTGAGGGACAAACAGATCAAGCGATCGCAGACACCGTTTGAGTCCATATTTCAACAGTAGAGCGGACACGAGAGAAATTTGTCATGAGTGGGTTAGATTTTGCACTCATTGATGAACCTCATCCACCGAAGAAGAGTAAACTTGAAGGGAAATCAGAAGCATTTTTAATTGCAACAGCTTGTTCTAACCCACCTTCTGGGCGGGTACGATGGACAATGCAACTTTTAGCAGACCACTTAGTGAAAATTGGTATCGTTGATTCAATTTCTGATGAAACTGTTCGCCAGACCCTAAAAAAAACGATATTAAACCGTGGCTGAAGTCGCCACCAATGAACGAATAACTCAAGCAATCGAACCGAGTGTTAGTGAATTGAGTAATTGGGTAAAACAGACACAACCTAACGTTCATGTAGATGAAACACCTTGGTCAGTCAAAGGGATCAAAGAATGGTTGTGGGTAGTTGCTAATTCTGATTTTTGCCTGTTTACTGCTGCTGACACTCGTTCACGATCCGAATTAGAAACAATTTTAGGAACTCATTACCAAGGTGTGATTAGTTCTGATGACTATAGTGTTTATAACGGCTATCAAGTTGTTGCCCAGCAGAAATGTTTGGCTCATCTACGCCGTCACTTCAAAAAACTAATTATACTTCCAGGTCTTCACAACCAAGCGATTGGCGAAACCTTTGTTGATTTAATTGATGAAGCCTTTAGGAATCACGCTCAATGGTTCAGGGCAAACGCATCTAAATTACTCTTGTTCACAACCCAGGTTAAGAACCAAGGAAAAAATCAACATTTCGCGTTTGATTTATTTTCCAAGCTTCAAAGCGATCGCTAGATTTATGTCAATAAGTAGCTATTAATGCGACTCCCTTTGAGTTTATTGAGAATAAACTCTTCTTGTTGACATGATGCGGCCGCCCTGCTCAATGGTTTGAGACTCTTGACTCAAGCAGTTACAACGATTGGGTCAATCAATTCAAATTTAAGTTGCAACACACACTCCATCAGTGGATTGACTGTGCAGGAGCTACAGCCGGCAACCTTTTACGTTCTTTACGAGATAAAGCCTTCCAATGGTGGTATTTCCTTGATTACCCTGAAGTCCCTCCTGATAACAATCAGGCCGAACGAGCGCTTCGTTTGGCTGTGACAAAACGTAAAGTTAGTGGTGGCTCCAGTTCGATGGAAAGATTTAAACACACCGCCCATCTGTTGACGGTGGTGCAAACATGTCGTCGTCAAAACGTATCGGCTCAATAAATAGGGGGAGTGGAGAAAAATAAGGAAAGCAAGGGAGACAGAATATCATAAAATATGACACATGACGCAAAAGCTAGATTTGAGAAAGAAATTGGGAGAAGAGATACTG
>JAHHHS010000250.1 GCA_019359215.1 Nostoc indistinguendum CM1-VF10
AATCGGCTGGACGAACTTTTTAATTCTTTCATTAACCAACAATTTTTTGGGGATATTTTGAGATATGTATTATGTATGAACAAATATCACCTCAAAACGCCCAAAGTCAACACCCTAGCTTGGAGCCAGAGATATTTTGAAATTCACTAAAGCATTCTTTGACCCATTTAACAGCTTCGACCGGGAACATTTCTAGGATTTTAGCCCGTTTAAAAGTATCAACACGACCTAAGAAATAACCGGTTTCTTTCTCATCACCTTTGGGGTCAATATAAAAGATGTGTATGTCAGGATGCAGTCGCTTGATAGCATCGATTGCATTGCTAATGGTGATGCCTTTGCCAGAACCAGGGACACCAACCCAAAGTATATTGGTAACTTTTTTAGCAATGTGAGCGATTAGGTCATACTGCACTTGGGGTTTAGTGGTGTAGGTGGAGATTTCGGTATTGACTGGAGGGGAAGAAGCACTTTGCATGGAAGAAATTTCCCCGAAGCTCCCAGCGAAGTGCCCTGTTTCCTCTTCAAACCTTGCTCCCACAGCATGATTTGGTAATTGAGCAAATCGAGTTTGTGGGATACCAAGATTTTGCGGTTGTATGGCCTCTTGAATAACTGTTACTTGTTGGTAGTTAACTCGTGGGTCAATTGTCACTTGCGCTAAATGCCCAGACAATTGCTCACGGGTGGGAAACTGCCCACGTAGCTGAATAAACCAATCAAGTAACCAACGGTAAGCGTAAAATCTTTTTCCTGGCTCAACGGCGCTCAAGTATTCACACACCACATGAGATGATTGCTTGAGCATGGCAAACTCATACTTAGACATTGGCTCCAGATGCAGCATCAAGTCAGCCAGTTCATTTTTGTTCGCAAAGTATTCGTCCCTGGCAACACTATCTCCCATTGCCGAGAGGAATTCAAAAAAACCACCACGTATAAAAGGGATTGGTGCAAATTGATGGGTATCGTTGAGGTCTTGCACAATTGACCATAGATAACCAACACCAGCTACGACTGCACCAATAGGAGCAAGAGGAGAGGTAGCATAACAAACTGCGCCAGTAAGAGCGGTGGTCAGTGTGATGAACTTCGCCAGATTCATACCGTTACGTTCGTCCCTGGCGCGAACTAACAACTGATCCTGTCGTTCCTGTAACCAAGAGGCGGTATTCCCAGCTTCCAAATACTCAATGCTGGGGTAATCGTCACGTAAAAGTGCCGTTTCTTTGGTTCCTAGCATTGGTATTTGTTGCTGCATATGAATTCCTCTTACTTAGTTAATTTCCAAATGCTGTAACCAATCTCGCCTGCCATCATTGAAGCTACGTTGTAAGCAAAGCAAGCCAAGATCACACCAGGGTTCGTGTAGCGAAAGGGGTTACGACCAACGAAGGTAGTAGTCAGATCCAAAACCCAGAAAAATAGTGCGAGTGCTCCACCTGTATGACGTTCTTTCATGCCATGTGCGTCGCTGTAATGAACGAGCATCAAGTTCACTCGTGATTTCATCGAATAATTCTTGCTCAAACTCATGAATTGCCAGCGCTTGAGCAACAGTCTTGCCTGCCACAATGTCCAAGAATGCTTTAAAAGTTTCCCGACTGACTCCAGCAAGATGTAATTGTTCACTCACACTTTCTATGGCAGCCGTTTGTATATTCGCCAAATTGCTCTCACCTCCTAACAGCTTCGATTGATCGAGAGTTGTTTGCGCTAAATTGAACAGCCTCTCCAAACGATCGCAAATGTCAATGCTAAATTCTTTTGCGTCATCTTCTACATCTTGCTTAATACCTGGGTCGGACTTAGCCAACTCCTGTAAACCAGCAATGATTTTAACAGGAGCGTATTTTTCACCCAGTAATTTAAACAAATCTTGACGGCTAAATTTATCTATTGTTTCAGACATTTTGTAATTCTCCTGTCAATGGTTGTGTAAATCTGATTTGTTCAGCTTCAAATTCTTTAATGGTGTACTCCGACTTATTGGCTTCCACAATTGGCATTAGTCATCGGTAAAACCAAAGGATTCAACCCGGAATTAGTGGTCTTACACCTAAAAAGTTGTTCTCTCCATGCTTGGTTCATCAATAAATAGTCAATAGGTAGTCAAGAGTGTAAAAAACATAGTCAATACCCGTGTCAATTCCGTATGATTTTGATGTTACATTCTCTATTAATTGATAGTGAATTAACTGTGATTGACCCTACTTTTCTACAATAAAAAAGCCACTCGCAATCTTCAAGGGCTTTTTCGGATTTCGTAGAGTTTTCTGTTTTATCTAAATTTGAAGATTCCGCGAAACTTGTTCAAAAATTTTTTGCTGTTCATTCACCAATAAAGCGATCGCCCACTTTGGTGGCTGATTATAAAACCATTTGCAAATCGTCGCGGTCGATGGCGGGGACAGTTCGGCCCGGTGATACCATGCAGCAATGAATGGTTCAAGCAATCTAACTGCTGTCGAGACAAATTCATAGTCCCCAAGCCGGGTATGTAACCCTGCTAGCTTGACTGCTTTAACTGCAATTTCTTCCAGTTTATTTTTCGGTTGGTATTCGTCTTCCGACAACAAAAAAAGCTCACTCTTGCAATTGAATTTGTCTTCTAATATTCGTACCATGTTTAAGTACCCTCCTATGGGATTAGCGTCACAAGGAGCGGAAACAGCGATCGCTTACCTTGGCTGGGGGCGATCGCTTGAAGCTTATTTAGAAATGTTATCTACCTCCGACAAGGCATAAGATAGGGCTGTTTTTTGGTACTTTAAAAAGCCTTCTTTCGTTTTACCAACACTGAACGCAAGTACTGCCGACAAGCTGCTTCTCCCCAACAGATAAGAATCCGCAGCGCCTGTACTTCCTGTATTGGAGAAATACAAATCTCAGCGATGGCAGCAATTAGATTCTGTTGCTTCTGCACGTAATCTTGGTGGTGCTGTTCTAACACAGTAATTTTGGAGTTTAACTGTTGTATATGCCGCAATGCTTGAGTTAAGGAAGATTCTTTAATTGGAGACTGGTTATCTAGAGTTAATGTCATTTTTTTTGCTCCTAAATAATTTAAATTGTTGTTCATAATTCCAATTGAGGCATTTATCACCTTGCATCTGTGGTGATAAACAGCTTTTACCGTTGTTTTTTCGGTGGTTCATACTTAGATAACAGAGCGCCGAAGTCGTAAATCGTTACTGTTGGTTCTGTGTTATTCAATTGAGTTCTGGTAATTGTGCAAGCGCTCCTTCCATCCATGCCTGAATTGCTTCCATCTCAGAAACACCTCGCAATACAGCATCAATTACGTGTTTCTGATAAGAATTAGCAGCATGATTTGGATGTCCAAATTTATTACCAGCCCAAGCCAAGCACATGGTTTTCACTAGTTCGTCAATTTGAAGAGAATCAAGCTCACTTGGACTTGTCACATTTCGAGAATGCAGCCACTCTTTCACCAAATCCAACGAATAATTTAAAAGTGTGCGAACTTCTTTGACTCGCAAATCTTTTGGGTTGATTGATGGTGGAGTTACAGCTTGTTTTGGTGGCTGGACTCTATACTGTTGATTGTCTTTGCGGGGTCTAATATTATTGTGCGGTTGTTCAGTCTTTTTAGGAGTAGCTGCACCTTCAGCATCATTATCTTCATCTGCCGTCACCGATAAAATTGCACAAACTGCATATCGTCGTGCATAGGTCAATGCTGCACCAAACTTTTGAGAATCACTAATTTCAGGTAGAGGATAAGTACTAGTGATACTCTCTCCAGATTCATGATAAAGATGAGTCTGTAGTACGGTTTTACTTTCACACAGTTCAGTAGTTTGAATAATGACTAACCCATATTTACCGAGCGCAGGAGTCACGGCATCTAATACAGCATCTAGCGTTGCATATTTGCGTTTATAGTGAGGATTAGTACCGTCTTTTTGAATGGGGTTAAACTCTGCCTTTGCTTTAATTAAAGCTTTGATTAATTCTTGCATTGTCTGGCTCCCCTTTTACCAGTAACTTTCATTCAGATCACCAGACACTTTTTTGCTAGATTTAGCCTTATTTATCTGAAACTCTGAGGCTTTCAAGACAGGCATTGCCGCTTGTTTTACTGAAGCTTTGGCTTGGTGATAGAGGAATTGGGTTATTCCATCCGCGTCTTCCCCATCTTCTACTTGTGCCCATAAAGAACAACCCAGTTCCAACGATTCATAGTCGCCGAGATTAAATTTTCTGGAGTAGCTGACAGATACAGTTGTGAATTTCATAAGATGTTGGATTTGGTATATATTGGTTGTCAATTTTATTTGGTAGTATCAACCATCTCAGAGGTTGTTTGAAAAGTGGTTGGCTGTGATTTTAGGCACTTATTGCTCCCCCCTAACCCCCCTTAAAAAGGGGGGAACCGGAATCAGAGTCCCCCTTTTTAAGGGGGATTTAGGGGGATCTAAAACGTTTTGCTACCAAGATGAGGACTTTTCAAACATCCTCTCAAAGCTGAGTCTTTGACATAAATCGCTCTTGTCAGCAGTTGTTATTTGCTCCAAGGCTTAGTAAATTCTCGTAGTGCGGCAATGGGAATGGAAGCTATTAGTTATTTCATTAGTATTAATCCTTGTTAAGGAACTCAAAGCACTATCAAAACTGTCTACAACAAAATATGTTTTTGATAAAAGTCTTGGATTGAACAATGGCACTGCATATAAATCGAGGAAATGGATATTTAACAGCAGTTTTAGGAGGTGTAATCGGGGCTGTGGTATTGATGAACCTGGGTATATATCTAGGGATTGCTTATGGAAAAAACTTCATGCCGAATGCTGAACTCGAAGGGCTACTGCCACCTTTTATTGGTTCTTTTGTCGGCTGGTGGATTGGAGAAGTAATCGGTTGTTGGCTGGCTTTGCGTTGGCGACATTACAGCAAGGCAGGGAAAACAGCTAAAGTTTTGGCAATTGTCACCCCTTTGGGAATCATTGCTTGGTTTGTGGTTTACTCTACTCTTCTAAACTGGGTAACGAATCAAGTCAGTGAGTTACAATTTGCACAGTTATATGAAATAGTTCGCTCCCTAAGTACTGCTGTTTTTGCCATACCTTTAGCTTGGTTAGCAAGGTTTTTGACAAAGCCACATTAGCAAAAGTAGTGTTTACCGCTTTTTACCTTGTGGCATTGTTGTTTGATTCTGCCCTTGCATGAGATATCCGCCAGATCGTGCCTCTAAGATTGTCAGTTTTGGAGGACAATCAAGAAGAAATTGATCATATTCTTTGGCACAGTTTGCTTATAGTTTATGTTGGGTGGGTGAAATGAGAAAGGCACTATTGTTTATGGTGATTGTTTCCATAATTACGTTGCTATTATTGAAAATTGGGTTGATACTGGATAGTGTTCGACTTAGCTATTTATGACAGTGCCAGGAATTGCTTCTAACTCATAAATGAGCAGTTCAGTAATTTTGAATTGTTTTGACTTCAACGATTTCTTCGACACACCCCATTGCCTCACCCAAGTAATGCATGACATCAGCTAAGTGAGTCGCTGCTTCTGGGTCAATCTTCTTTTGGGCAATCAACAAAAGCCAATTTTCGTTTTGGGCAATCGCCTGAATCTTCAGGTAGCACGAGTTGAATTCTTGTAGGATTTCTATGGGTGACATTGATTTATCCGATGAGTTGTGTTGTTGCATTTCGATAAACTAATAATTTAGTTTTGCTCCCTCCTATATAGGTGGGTCTTACCGAACAATTTGCAATTCGCAATTCGCAATTCGCAATTGCGGACGAAATTGTGAATTGATTCTTTTAAAGTTACAAGCCCCTCAATTTATTGATGAAGAAAATAAACACTATCAATATTCAGAGCAAGCGGCTTCAGGGGTGGGTTAATAATTGCGAATTGCGAATTGGTAATTGCGAATTGGAGATGGCTGCCCACCCATTTTCTTACGCTGCAACCAAATGTTTCGCTTGTGGGACGCACCTTTTCAGACGCTCCCAATCCTCACTTGTGAGCGAATCGAATTCTTTATCCAACAACTCTTCTTCCGTGGGCGATTGTTCTGTTACCGTTCTTGATACCTTTGCCACGTTCATGAAGTCGTCTAACCCAACTGCTGCATCAACCGACTCGGTGTATCGAAGAGAATTCACTCCGTTAGACCAGTGGGTGATGTGCTGAAATATCACCCCAATCATTGAATCAGCTTTGTACACTCGATAATTCCTGGGGCAAGCTCCGCCAACGTAAACCAGTTTGTAGGGAGGGATTTCAAGTATCTCTGCGTTAGGGTCGTTTGGAGGGAGAAGAATTTTTTGGCGACAGTCATCTAAACATGAATATTGAACTATGATGTTATTTGCTGTATTTTGTGCCATCATTGTGTTTAGTGTAGTTATATTTGTTGGCGATCGCATTTCTCTTGTGGAAGCAATCGCCTTTTTCGCTTCAGCAACTTACGCCGCTACTACCGCTCGGACTCCCAACGATGCAATCACTTGTTCTGCACTCGGAGCCACACGATTTACCCCGTACTGTCTTGGTCTTGCGTACCAACTTTCTTGATTGCACCCGACGAAGCCGACAAAACGCCCGTCTTGGTAGAGTTTGGTGCTGAATCCTAACCAATCGATTTCGCCGTGATACAGACCAAAAACAGCGCAGGCTTTCTCCAATTCATCGCTCAATCGTTCGTTGCGTTCCCTCGGTGTTTCTGGTAGAGTCGCTTTTACTTGCGCCACTCTTGTAGCGAACCAGTCTCGGTCAAAGGGTAGTCGTCCGCCACCGACTAATTGCACCCATACTGTGATTCCACTTTCGATCCAGATGGTGCGAACTGATTCGGGTTGGACTTCGATAATCTCGCCAATGATGCGACGGTCACGAGATGTCAGAGGATCTTGGGTGGGGGCTACAGCTTCGGCTTGGGATTCGAGGTGGCTGTACAGTTCTGCTTGGGCTGTGGCTTGCTCATCAACAGAAGAAGTAGGAATTGCTTGCTGTGTATGTGTTGTATAAGGCATAATATTGATCTCCATTCAGTTGGATAAAAGGCGATCGCACGGTTTGCGAGACTTGGGGCGGTCGTCTTTTTGCTTTCTAGATATAATCTAGCAAAAATCTAGATTTAGTCAAGATAAAAATCTAGATTATTAAGTTGGCTTACAATAAGGTTTGCAGAGATTATTCTGGATCAAGAGTATATTGTTGATAAAGACCAACAGAAAAATATGCCTGCGAACAAAAAGCCAGAGACACAAGGGCGAATTGCCCAGCTAGGTATCAAGATAGATGCCGAGTTATACGAGAAGTACAAAACAAAATTGAAAGAAGATGGTATATCGATTACGGAAGATATCGAAAACCACATGAGGAATTATATAGGCGAGATGATTGTCCACAGCAATGTAGTGGATATAGTCAAGCTAGTAGAGGATGTAGAAGTTTTGAAGAAAGTCTTGGGGGAGTTACAACCGGGCTGGCAAGAGAGAATGAGCAGCTTAAAAGTCAGTTAAAAGCCATGTCATCTCAAATCGACAACTTGGTTCAAATAATGAAAACTTCACCCCCTCTTGACAGGGGGTGAAGCATTTTTAAGGTATGCCATTTTATTCTAGATAATTTTCTTGATTTTAAGCTAGCTCGGTGTTAGATTTTAAGTAGCCACTAGAATATGTGGCTACTTAATTTTTTAGGTAATCGCCCAAATGCGAATAACACTTGCTATCCGCACTTGAAGCGCGAGGTAAACAAGACAAGCATTTGCTTGCCTTCTTATCAGTAGACCTCAGTAGACCGTAATAATGCCATGCTGACACTAGAAGCCGAACAAACATCAGCACTCGACTACACCAAATTGAACAACGGTATCCAGGATACCTTCACCGCCATCGCCCGTTTTGAGTGGCAAGCATCCGATGAACTTCGACTGATGCGAGATAAAGGCTATTACGAAGATGGTGGACACAAGAGCTTTGAAGCTTACTGCGAAAGCGAGTTGACCAATCACGGGGGATATCGTCGGGTCAGAGATTTGCTGTCTGCAAAGAAAGTAGTTGATACCCTGCCAGAGGAACTCAGGGAAAAGATTACTAAGCCCTCTCAAACTCGCTCCTTACTCCGGTTGGTCAAAACTCCCGACAAGTTACAGGAAGTCGTAGCGATCGCAGCCAAAGAAAAGCCCTTCCCCACCGCCGCAGACTTCGCCAAAGCAGTTCAGCAAGTCGCACCAACAACTAAACGCGCCACAAAAAGCGAAAACCCTAAAACGCAATTGTGTAATTCTGTCACTGTTTCTTCCCTTTCACATCCCAGATATGGGGATTCGGGAGTGATTGAGGCTTCGGCTCCGAATAACTATCAGCAGATTGTCACTTTCAGGGATGGTGAAAGGTTGTTGATCAACAATGCTGATTTGACTGGTTTAAATGACGCAATTGTCTCCGAATCGAGTGGGCGGACTTACCCTAAAGAATATTCTGAAGCGATCGCAGCGCTCGAAGAGCAACACCAGCAGGAGCTAGAGCGCTTACAGCAGGAATTAAGAATTGGGCTACAGTCAGAAGCCACAGCCAGAGCAGAAGAACAAGTACAAGAGAAAATCCAATCTCTGCAACAACTGTTTAAACAACAGAAAGAAGAAAATATCCAGTTGCAGCAACGGTTAGATGAGATGGAGGGATTGAGAAAGCTGGAGATTGAGAACCAGCAGCTTAGGCAGCGCATTCAGGATTTAGAAAATTCTAAAGAGCCTCGGGCTGGGCAAGATTGGGGGAATACTTACACTAAGCAAGGGGCTAAAGCTTTAAGGCGTTGCATAAATGCGGGATGAATTGGCGGGTGAAACTATTGGTAATTCGTTCTAAATTGGGCGAAATCATCCCATGATTCAGCAACGCCCAAAATAACTCAGTTGCATTTGCAGGAACAGATCCAGCAGGTTTAAACGCATTTGGTTTACGAGTAGCAGATAGCAAAAGCTTACTGCTGGTGGGTGGGAATATCAGCATGAATGGGGGAGAATTAAATGCTTATAGTGGACGAGTTGAGTTAGGAGGATTGGGCAAACCTGGTAGTGTAGCGCTGAGTGTAGATGGCGATAATCTCAGCTTGAGATTTCCTGAGAATGTTGCGCGAGCTTCGGTATCCCTTACTAATCAAGCTGCGATATACGTAGAAGGGGCTGGTGGCGGTAATGTTGCAGTCAATGCCAGGAATCTAGAAATATTAGGAGGAAGTATTTTAAGTGCTGGTATTGGGCAAGGTTTAGGGACACCTGAAACTGTCGCGGGAGATATTACGCTGAATGCTACCGAGTCAATCAAAGTTGCTAGTGGTAGTAGAGTTCGTAATCTTGTACGTTTGGGGTCACTTGGTAATGGGGGTAACATTACTATCGATTCTGGTGACTTCTCGTTACGCGATGACGCTCAACTTATTGCCTCGACTTTAGGACAAGGTAATGCGGGGAATGTCAATGTTAATGTTACAGGTGCTGTTGATATTGCTGGAAGAAACAATGGGATTCTAAACAGTGTGTCCACGGGTACAGTTGGCAATGGAGGTAACATTACTATCGATTCTGGTGACTTCTCGTTACGCGATGGCGCTCAACTTTCTGCCTCAACTTCAGGACTTGGGAATGCCGGAAATGTGACGGTGAGTGCACTTGATGCTGTTTCTCTTGCAGATGCTAACATTTTCAGCACGGTGGGATCTGGGGGTGTAGGTAAGGGAGGCAATATTGACATCAATGCTGCAACGCTGTTACTTACTGATGGCGCTCAACTGCAAACCATTATCCGTGAAGCATCTGATACCCAGCCACCAGGACGGGGAAATGCGGGGAATGTCAATGTGAAAGTAACAGGTGCTGTTGATATTACTGGCGAGAAAAATGGTTTTGCAAGTGGGATTCTCAGCCTTGTACAAACTGGGACAGTTGGCAATGCGGGTAACATTACCATCGATTCTGGTGAATTCTCATTACGCGATCGCGCTGAACTTATAGCCTCAACTTCAGGAGTTGGAAATGCGGGGAATGTGACAGTGCGTGCAAAAAATACTGTTTCTCTTGCAGATGCTAGAATTTTCAGCACGGTGGAA
>JAHHHS010000251.1 GCA_019359215.1 Nostoc indistinguendum CM1-VF10
AGTAATATTTCTACTGTCTGACGCATTGATTGGTCTGCAATCCCTTTTGGCTCGATGGTTTGCAGTATCTCTTCTCCCAATTTCTTTCTCAAATCTAGCTTTTGCGTCATGTGTCATATTTTATGATGAACCTATCCCACTATTCTAAAAATCCCTACTTTTTTTCGTAAAATGTGCTTGAAAAGCTTTATTTTTCGTTTTCAATTCTCAACAAGCTTAAGTTTTTTAGCATAAATATTATTAGTGGGATAGGTTCATATTCTGTCTCCCTTGCTTTCCTTATTTTTCTCCACTCCCCCTATTTATTGAGCCGATACCTCGTGGCGATGGTAAGCTTTCCACAGGTACAGTTAAACTACTGCAACTACTGCTAGATGGGCAGCAGCGCATCAGCTCCTTCTATGGAATTGTGCGGGATAGATCACCTCAGTTGTTTGGCTCTCCAAAATTTCACTGCTTATTATTGTCCTAATCGTAAATTGTCAAACCCTTAACCATATCACAAAAGGCTTTTGCAAGAGTTCTAGGCTATTGGTAAGACAATGTTTTTAGCCGGTACTTGACATCAAAAATAAGTGCATATACACTTAACCTATGGATAAAGATACTAACCCAATCAACACTGATCTTCTAGGTCAAGTGGGTTCAGCGTGCGCCTGTTTCAATCTCCGAAAGGCTTCTCGTGTTATGACACAACACTTTGACGAAGTACTTAAGCCGAGTGGATTGCTAGTGACTCAGTTCACCATTCTGGCTGCTGTAGCGATCGTAAAATCAGCCACGGTCAACGAGTTAGCAAAGATGCTAGTGATGGATCGCACGACCTTGACCAGGAATCTCAAGCCCCTTGAACGCGAAGGATGGTTAAAATCCGAACCTGGGCAAGACCAGCGAACTCGTATCATTGCCTTGACCCAAGCTGGAGAAGCTATCTTAGCGAAAGCCTTACCATTGTGGAAACAGGCTCAAAGCATGGTTGAGACAGCACTTGGACAGCAACGATGGAACACTTTGTTGGCGCATTTAGTGGAAGCAACAGCACTCTTGCGTTAAGTCTAAAATTTTTCTCCAAAAAGTGTATATGCACTTAATTTCTCTATGTTGGCAGTTGATGATAAGCATTCAAAGAAATCATCGGCACCTTGTGTCAAAACAATTCAAAATCGCAAAACGCTCGTTCGCGCAGTGTGCCGTAGGCAAGACTCGCTATCAGTGGGGGCAAGAAAAGAGCGAATTAATTAATTCAAAATTTTTATTTATTCTTAATGAAAGCATTTTGAATTTTGAATTTTGAATTTCATTAAATGGTCAAGGAGTCAGCAACATGAATCTGAACGCAATTGCCTAAAATTTCTTCTTTCTCCTCTGCTCCTCTATACAAGAGCTGCCTCAACGATTTTCCCTTTTCAAGCGTGCCATTCCATTCTGAGTGATCGCATCGAAAGTCTCGAACTACGAATCGCCGATCTCGAAGCGCAATTTCACGATTCAAACGATTGCATTTTCAAGCTCCATCAACCCAATCATCGAAAGTGAGGCACATGAAACTTTATAGTGTTCCTATTTCACCGTTTGCCGCCCGCGTGCGATTGTCTATTTATCGCAAAGGTCTAAACATTGAAATTGTCCCACCGCCAGAAGGCGGCATTAAAAGTGATGCCTATTTAGCTCTGAACCCTATGGGACAGGTGCCGACTTTGTTATTGGACTCTGGTTTTGCACTCCCAGAATCAGCAACGATCCTTGAATATCTAGAAGATGTCTTCCCAACACCATCTTTGCGACCGACTGATGTTGAGGATTTAGCCCGTGTTCGTTTGTTCTTGCGCCTCCCAGATTTTCATATTCGACCATCCATCTTTGCTTTAAGAGGTATGCGAGATCCAGCCAATCGCAATGAGGACGTGGTTAAAACTCAATTTGAAGTTCTGGATCAGGGCTTGTCATATATCGACCATTACCTGAGCGATGATGTCTGGGCAGTGGGTGATCGACCGTCAATCGCTGACTGTGCCCTCGTTCCCATACTCAATATAGTCAGTCTAATGGTATCGGTCTATGACCACTCGCATCTCATCAGCAAGTATCAAAAGCTTAATGCCTATTGGCAGGCAGCCAAAACCGATGAAATTAACGCCAAAGTGATTGCCGAACAACTGGCTGCCATACCAAAAGCTTAGTAGTCTGCGTGCAGAAGCCAGATGAGGCAGAGATCATGGAGAAATCCATCATCAGGATTTCATAGCATTATTAGCAAAATCATTACAAAAAGGTAGATCATTATGGAAGAGGGCATGTCTGATAATCCTGGAGTAATTGCTTTTCCGCCAGTACTCTATGCTGGAACATTATTAATCGGATTAGTACTTAGTTTCGTGTTTCCAATCGACTTTTTATCGCGACCAGTAGCACTAGTTTTGGGAGTATTAGCGATTATTTGCGCGGGTTTGATAGTAACTTCAGCTTTTCGGACGATGAATCGTGCAAAGACAGAGGTTAACCCTTCACGTCCGACAACAGCGATCGTTTCGGACGGAGTTTTTAGGTTAAGCCGCAACCCAATTTATTTGTCTCTAACGCTGCTTTACATCGGCATCGCGTTGCTATTGGGTGCGCTCTGGGCATTGCTACTATTATTCCCCCTTTTAGTGATTGTGCAAATCGGGATTGTTCAGCGCGAAGAGAGTTACTTGGAACGTAAATTTGGCGATGAATACTTACGCTACAAGGCACGAGTGCGTCGCTGGGTATAAATTACCTATTAAAACCAATTGAAAATTACTCTATGGAGAAAAGCTGATGAGTTGATATAAAAACTGTGAGTTAGCCAAGTCCAAAATCTATACAGATTTATAATTATCAACACTAGAGGCTTCTATGGCTAAATTTGATAACCATCCTACCGTGAGATGGTGGCGTGAGCAGTCTACAAATAACCCAAAAACAAACACAGTCGCTTTGAATTCTGATTCACTCCGAACACTTTGTCTGGATGCGGGTGCTGATGATGTAGGATTTGTGGAAATTTATCGACCCGCGATCGCGGACCAACATGCCGAAATTCTGGCAGTATTTCCACCCACCAAAACATTGATTAGCTTTGTCTGCTGCATGAATCGGGAAAACGTTCGCACTCCAGCACGATCAATCGCTAATCTTGAATTTCATGCCAATTATGACCATGCAGATGAAGTAGCTCGAAACCTCGTCAAAGCATTCGCGCAGATTGGTGTCCGAGCCTTGAATCCGTCAGTGGCATTCCCAATGGAAATGGATCGTTATCCAGACAAAAAAGCCTGGGTTATATCTCATAAACCTGTGGCTGTTGAAGCAGGATTAGGACACATAGGAATTCATCGAAATGTGATTCATCCGAAGTTTGGTAATTTCATTGCTCTCGGTACAGTTTTAATCGATACAGAAGTAACGGAGTACACCCACCCAATCGATTACAATCCCTGCATTGAGTGTAAATTGTGTGTAGCGGCTTGTCCTGTAGGCGCGATCGGGGCTGATGGTAGTTTTAGCTTTTCAGCTTGTTACACTCATAATTACCGCGAGTTCATGGGCGGATTCACAGATTGGACAGAGACGATCGCTGACAGCAAAAGTGCTAGTGATTATCGAAAAAAAGTCAGTGCTTCTGAATCAGCCTCAATGTGGCAAAGCTTGTCTTTCAAGCCGAACTACAAAGCAGCCTACTGTATTGCGGCATGTCCGGCGGGAGAGGATGTAATTGCTCCATTCTTGAGCGATCGCAAAGCATTTATTAAAGATGTGGTCAAGCCATTGCAGGACAAAACCGAAACCATCTATGTGGTGCCGGGATCGGATGCCGAAAACTATGTTGTCAAACATTTTCCCAATAAAACGGTGAAGCTTGTGAGCAGTGGCATTCGTCCTCAATCGATTCAAGGATTTCTCTTTGGATTACCATTGTTATTTCAACGCAATCAGTCGGAGGGATTGAGTGCAATTTACCATTTCACATTCACTGGCTCTGAGTCTCGTCGTGCAACAGTAACGATTCAAAATAAAATGGTACGAGTTCAAGAAGGACATCTTGGGAAAGCAAATATTTCTGTCACGGCAGATAGCAAAACTTGGCTGGGTTTTCTTGGCAAGGAACAAAACCTAATTTGGGCACTGCTGCGATGTAAAATTCGGGTTAGTGGTTCTCTTAAGCTACTTCAGGCATTTGGTAAATGTTTTCCTACCTGAAATATTCATTAAATTCTAGAAATGCCTAACTAATTACCCTGCAAGGGGACACAATAGCGGAACTAATTGAGAGCTAATCATTCTTTTGTTGACCCCGCCAAACCCCCCAATTGTCTCCAACTTCAGCTATTGGCCATAACAGCAACACGGAGAGTAATTCGCTTATATTTGTTTGGATTGTAGGGCATACCTGTATGCATAACTTGGGAGTTATCCCAAAACACAATATCTCCAGGTTGCCAAATATGGGCATAAACTGGTGTACAGTCCAGAATCTCCTGAAACAATTCCTGCCAATACTGTTTAGCAGCTTCTGGTTTGTTTTCTAGCCCTTTGAGAATCGAAGTGTCTGAACCCAAATATAAACAATAGCGCCCAGTTACTTAAGTAAATCCGTTTCTATTTCTGTCAATCGCTGTTGGATGGGTCTGGCGGTAACTCCTATCTTGTGCAAAGTGCCAATGTTAGTTTGAATCTCTAAAAAATACAGAGTATAAGATAAAATGCGTTGAATTTGAGCGCGATAAAGCGTTTTGTCGGTGAGCCGATATGACTTATCTGACTTTTCACGGGATGTGGAAAAGGTCATTTTGAGGGTTTCTCAAGCTCTGATTTTTCCGTTAGCTATTCTCATTAACTTAAAGCTATTGATAATTAGCTTGTGGAAAAAGCCACGCTTTTTCGAGACTTAAGGACTTACCGTGAAAAGTCAGTATGACTTATCTGGTGCATTTTTGTATAATGCGTGTTTGGCTGCTAGCTCTAGCTTCAGTAGCTTTCTGAGCAACAGGGGTTCTTGCACTTCGTTGAATAAACTGAATTCTAGTGTCCCAACAGGAATTTTTCCTAAATTAGTAAATTCATAAGCTGGAGGGGTTAAATAGACATTTTTTTGGAACATTCCAGCCTTGAGAAGTTCCGGAGTAACTAAACCAGGGCTGATAGGATAATTGATTGAGCCGTATTCTTTCCACAGCAATTTTAACTGTGCTAAATCTTTACGCGATAGGGAAATATTGAAGTTATTGTAGAGTGGTAAAATCGGAAAATCACGGTTAGCTACAGGCAGGCAAGTCGCTGAAGAATGTGCAATTGAGCAAGGTAGAGCTGCCTCAATTACATTTGACGCCTTGGGGAGATTTTGCGAGGTACTTGAATGCCAGCCCGGAGATATTTTGGAATGGCGTCCAGATAATATTGATGACAAAACTCGTAGCTCATCAAATGATGAGGTGTTAAAAACTGCTTCAGAGGAAGTAGAGAGAAAAAGTGAGCCGTCAAAATCAACAAAACGTCAAACGCGCATGATTATCATTGGCGGCAATAAGGGTGCAGCATGAAACAGATTGTACTAGCTAACGCCAGGATATAGTAACAAAGGCAAAGCACAATCAATTTTGCCTTTGTAGCGAATATTTCTCCCTTGCTGGTATGGATTGAGGATCAATAACAAGTCGCTTAGATATCAGTTTGGAAGTGGACACATGAACAAATCATCCCCTAAGCGCAAAAAAGCCACCTCTACCGCATCCAGTAATTCAGAAGCACCCCCTAACCCTGTAAGTGAAGATATCTCTCTTCAAGAAAACCCAGCATCAGTAACCATTGAAGTAACTGCTGTTGAAGTTCCAGAATTAACCGAGCAGGAACAGCGCGATCGCCTTCACTTAGAGCGGCGTGTCGAAAGAGCGTTTTTTGAAGCAGGTAAGGCACTGGCAGAATTGCGCGATCGCAGATTGTACCGCTCGACCCACAAGACGTTTGAGGAATATTGCCGTTCTCGGTTTGCGTATACTCACCGCCATGTAAATTATTTAATAGCTGCTTCAAATGTAGTTGACAACATAATAATGGGAACCAATGGTTCCCTTTTAGGAGATACCGGATGAAATGGGAACCATTGGTTCCCTTTTAGGAGATATCGGATGAAATGGGAACCAATGGTTCCCAAATTTTGCCTACAACCGAACGCCAAGTTCGACCACTGACTAAGCTAGAACCATCGCAACAGCAAGAAATATGGCGGCAAGCGGTGGAGCAGGCAGGGGGAAAAGTGCCGCCAGCCAGAATTGTCAAAGATGTGGTGCAGCGCATCATGGAAAGGACGAAAGTACCAAACACATACCAAATTGGCGAAGTCTGCCAAATTCTTGCTAAGGACAATCCCGAACTGAGAGGCAAAGGTGGCTGTTGGGGTATCGTTAACCATGTGGGCGAATTCAGTTGTACTGTAAAATATACCAAATTATTGTGAAGCTGCATGAAACTATAGAAAGCCGAAATGCTTGCCAAGTATAATTTATAGCCTTTTGATTCTATGCAACTTCATACAAAATTGGTATTAGTGTGCAAAATACTTAATGCAAAAAACGAATAATCTTGAAGTTGGCATTACAAAGGTTAGAAGTCAGCCTAAGCTAACGCATCATAGACGGCAACTGTGATTTTGAGCCTCTTCCTTGGCGGGACACAGAACATAGTTGCTGGTAATGGCGTGCTAACTAAGTAAGGAAATCTGGAGATAGAGTTCGTAAGATTCGAGAGAAAGTCGCACATGGCGTAATCTATGAATATTTTCCTAGAAAGCGCAGAAATAGATTGCGTTCTCATCAACTTTCTGCATTTTGCTCTTCACTGATGCAACGACGCTGTAGCCTTGACCTTCATAACTAGGTTGCCAAAATACAATCATGGGTGCTGATTTAGCGTTAGCCTGAAAAGCGCCAATTGGGAAAGGTATTCCTGGTGTACCGTCAAATTTAGGAAATTTAACAGGCTCAGGGTCGCCACCTTGCATATATGACTTTTTCTCTACTGCATTGTAAGCTATCCGAGAATTGATTAATATACTTAAGCGCACTTGGTCTTTACTTTGTTTCTGCATCACAACAGTTACTCCCCCAGCCTTCCAAGCGCGTGCAACTGATGGTTTGCGTTTGTTTACAGGTAATACGCTCGTAGGAACTTCAGATAAATTCAACGCTTGGAAATTCAACGATTTTGCTTCTTTGGCTAGGTTCATGGGCAAAAGCCAAACAAGGTTCAACTCCAATTCCTGCCGTGAGCGTCGGTCAATAGGCGTATCCCACCAAAAAGCGATACTCGCTTCTCTTTGTAGCCCATGATGATGATGCAGTGAATGGTAGCTATCAATCATATTGCTTGCATCCATGCTCACCTTTCCACCTTTTACCAGATCGTCTTGTTTCACCAACATACAATAGTAAGGGTATGGCATTATCGATGACAAAATAAATAGCGGCACTACCTGCATCTGTTGGCATCCGATAAAACGCCATGGATTGCAAGGGCAGAGTAAAAGGATCTATCGCGTCTGGGTCGCAGTGCTTTGGGGTAAGGTTGAATACCGTCGTTTGCTGAGGTGGTTGGCTTTCCCTTACCTTGTGTTGATAGTCAAAGATTTGCGCTTTCCACTTCAGCAGCGCCTCAAGGCTGATTACCAGTGTTTCTGCTCTGCGTGCTGGTGTGACGGTCAAATCAGAAAATAAATTTAGCTGGTTAGGTTCCAAGGTGATTAATGGGAATGTACAACCCAGTAGATTATCCCCCACAACTTGATGAAATTAAACCTGTTAGCAGCTTACTAGAGCGATCACTGCACCGAGAGAGCGACAATTGCATTTCCAGAATTATTGGTTATTAACATAAGAATACTTCCCAAACTGACTACTGCTGAATCTGTCTAATTAATCCCAGTACTTTTTGGTAATTGTTTACGTTTCCTTGTCCTTGAAAGCCTAGAAAGAGGTTAGCTGCTTTTTGTAAATCCGCGAGCGCTCCTTGCTTGTCTCCCAAGGCAGAGCGGACAGTTCCCCGATTCATATAGGCTAAAGCTAAGTTGGGATTAATCTTAAGGGCTTGAGTGTAATCGGCTATTGCTCCTTTGTTGTCTCCGAACTGTAAGCGGACAAGTCCCCGGTTATTGTAGGCATAGGCATAATTGGGATTAATCTTGAGGGCTTGGGTGTAATCAGCTATTGCCCCTTGTTTCTCTCCCAAGGCAGAGCGGGCATTTCCCCGATTCATGTAGGCATAGGCATAGTTAGGATTAATCATGAGTGCTTGGTTGAAATCGGCTATTGCTCCTTTGTTGTCTCCGAACTGTAAACGGACAAGTCCCCGGTTGTAGTAAACTTCGGCATAATTGGGATTAATCTTGAGAGCTTGGTTGTAATCAGCGATTGCCCCTTGTTTCTCTCCCAAGGCAGAGCGGGTGTTTCCCCGATTCATGTAGGCTAAAGCTAAGTTGGGATTAATCTTAAGGGCTTGGGTGTAATCAGCGATTGCCCCTTGTTTCTCTTCCAAGGCAGAGCGGGCAACTCCCCGGTTGTAGTAAACTTCGGCATCATTAGGATTAATCTTGAGGGCTTGGTTGTAATCGGCAATTGCTCCTTGCTTGAACCTATCCCACTATTCAAAAAAAACCTACTTCGTTCCGTAAAATGCCCTTGAAAACCTTAATTTTTCGTTTTCAGTTCTCAATAAGCTTAAGCTTTATAGCACAAATATTATTAGTGGGATAGGTTCTTGTCTCCCAAGGCAGAGCGGGTATTTCCCCGGTTGTTGTAGACTCGGGCATCATTGGGATTGATTTTGAGGGCTTGGTTGTAATCAGTTATTGCACCTTGTTTATCTCCCAACTGGGAGCGGACAACTCCCCGGTTGTAGTAGGGTTGGGCTAAATTGGGATTAATCTTTATAGCTTGATTGAAATCGGTTATTGCACCTTGCTTGTCTCCCAACTCATAGCGGGTAATTCCCCGGTTGTAGTAGACTTGGACATCGTTGGGATTAATATTGATGGCTTAGTTGTAATCAGCAATTGCACCTTGCTTGTCTCCTAACTTATTGCGGGCAATTCCTCGACCGACGTAGGCATCAGCATAGTTGGAATTAATCTTTATAGCTTGATTAAAATCTGCGATCGCTCCTTTAAAATCTCCCCGTTCATACTTTTCCTGACCCTGAATCAAGAAATCTTTAGCTTTCGGTGTTGTTACAGTCAGGACATTATAAGTGTTGCCCTTTTTTTTTATAATTATCTTAGTCCCGGAAACTCTTTGATCGTCAATCTGCACCGTGAAGTTTTCAGCAAGTTTTGCCACTTCAAAGGAGGACAGTGCTACAGCAGTTTGCGGTTGCACAAGGGCGATTGATATTCCTATGATTGCTGGTGTAAGTGGGCAGTAAAATTTCATATTCCTCATAAGCCTGCTTCCAGCCTGTGATTGAACCAACTGACACATCCAAAATTGTCTGAATTTCCTCGTACAAGTAACCTTGGTAAACTAGCTTAACTGCTAACGCTTTCCTTAACTCACGCGCATCTGGGCGAAGATCGATAAATTCTTGTAGTTCTGCGTTAGCGTTCCGCAGGAAAGGTATCGCCACTTGTAAACGCTGATTTATCATTATTTGCTTTTAAACAAATATCATTTACGTATTATCTCGTAGTTTTTTTCAAAAATCAAATATGATTCCTATAGATAATTCTTTACTCTTGCGTCAGGGTAAGCTTTTGTTGATATTCTTTATACTCTCTGTCTTTATGCTGCCAGTATTTCTCAACAATTTCTTTAGCAGCGATCGCACAGAATACCCAAGCTATACTCTGGCTCGTGGCTCCTGAGTTCTTCTTCGGTATGCGTGCATTAGAATTGAAGTAATGGCAACTTGATTGATCTGAAGCTAGATTAAAGAATTAAAGGTAAAAGTTGCTCACAGAGCAAAGTTTAATAATTGGGTCATTGATAAGTTGTTTATACAGCATTTGTGATCAGCGATCAAAGTACTGTATGCAAACGGCGTAACCCCAAAATAGCGATGTAGA
>JAHHHS010000252.1 GCA_019359215.1 Nostoc indistinguendum CM1-VF10
AGGCAACGGGTATCTCGGCTAGTCCGAAAAACCTTGTCTTTTTCCAAATCGTTGGAGAATCACATTGGTGCTATTTGGTATTTTGTGCATTACTACAACGCATCATTACATCTTTAGCACTACCATTACCTTTAAACCGTCAACCACATATTAATCTCGACGCACTAAAATCAACCGATTAAAGCAGATGTTGAGAGTATTTGTATTTCACCAACTTGCAGTGGCGGACTATTACAGAAAACCAAAAATCTAGTTCACAATTGAGGAGAAGTGATATGGATACAGACAACAGAATTCAAAAAATAATCATTGTTGGTGGTGGTTCAAGCGGATGGATAGCAGCAGCTTATTTGCTAAAAGCACTGCAAGGAAGCGTTGATATTACTTTAATTGAATCAGATCAAATCCCTTCAGTAGGTGTAGGAGAGGCAACTGTACCGAGTATACAACCAGATCTATTCGACTTTTTAGAGATTCCAGAATCAGAATGGATGCCACAGTGTAATGGCACATTCAAGATGGGCATTAAGTATGTTAATTGGGCTTATCCACCATCTGTAACGGAAAACACCTTTTATCACACTTTTGGAGAAGTTAAAGAATGTGATGGCATTCCACTAACGCATTATTGGCTAAAAAAACGGCTCAGTGGATATAACTTACCAATGGCTCAAAGCTGTTACCCCAGCCCAACATTATGTGAATATAATAAGTCTCCTAAATTTTTAAATGGAAACGTAGCTGTTAACTACGCATATCATTTTGATGCTGGTTTAGTTGCTCAATTTTTAACTCAGTGGGCAACCAAAAGAGGCATTAAACATGTGATTGACATAATCACAGATGTAATCATAGATGATACTGACTTTTCCTGTTAAGTCTCGAAAGGCTTGCTCAGAAAGGATTGTGGATAAAGCACAGTATATACGGTATATTAATTAAAATTTGGTGCTAAAGGTGACAAGCAATGCTGGATTGGTGGGAGAAAAATTTTGCGACCTGTGAGTTAGGCGATCGCAGATTGAATGAGCGTGCAATGTCAATTGGCTATGCTTTAAGCCAAGGATTCGGCAAAGCGCTGTCAGAAATCTTCAACAACGGAACCGTACTTAAGAGAGCCTATGAGTTTTTGCCAACCCAAAGGTGGAATTTACCAAACTAATAGAGCCGCACTGTCAAATGACGGCGGAAATTGTTGCAGAATCTGATGTAGTGCTGTGTATTGGAGATACTACTTTTCTTGATTATGGCAGTATTGCAGCCAAAAAAGAAGGTTATGGGCCAATAGGTAAGGCAGGTAATGGTTTAATATTACACAGTGCTTTAGCTATAGAACCCCAGAAAGGCCAATCCATAGGTTTATTGTGGCAAAAACTTTGGAATCGTGAGCCAAAACAGAAACCACCGAAAGATGAAACTCCGACACAGAAGAAAAAACGACTTGCAGCAGCACGTAAAGAAGCCCGAAGCCGCCTTTTTGAGCAAAAAGAATCTTACAGGTGGGTAGAAGCGCTCACCACTGTAGAAAACCTTGTGAGTAAGCACACGCAAGTGATTCATGTTTTCGACCGAGAAGGTGATATCACAGAAGTTTTTGATAAAGTTCGTCAACTTCAGCACACCGGAGTTCTTGTTCGCGCGGCTCATAACCGCAGTTTAGATTCCGAGAGCGAGCGTCTTTGGTCAAAGCTCCTTGCACAACCTACCACCTTTGAACAGGAAATCGAATTACCTGCGACTAATCAGCGTTCTGCTCGTAAAGCCAAGTTGGCTGTACGATTTTGTCCGGTAAATCTCCGTACTCCCTATCGTTTTGATAACCGTGACCCTCTATCCGTATATTCTGTTTATGCCACAGAAATTGATTGTCCCGAAGGTGAAACACCTGTAGAATGGATGTTACTCACCACAGAAGTTGTTGCAGATATCCAGACAGCTTCTCTGATTTTACGCTGGTATACGTATCGTTGGCGTGTGGAAGAATACCATAAAATTTTCAAGTCTGGATGTCAGGTAGAACGATACAGACTTGCTGCTGAGGGTATGAAAACCTTAGTTGGCTTTTTGAGTGTAATTGCTGTAGAACTGTTGCAGTTGACTTATCTACACCGCACCCAGCCTTCAGCCCCCGCCATTGAAATTCTGAATCCTCTAGAACTAAGAATTTTGAAAGCTAAATCTTCTAAACTGCCCAAGGTACTAACTGTTAGTTGGGCCGTTGAAGCTATTGCTCGTCTTGGTGGCTACCTCGAACATCGAAGCAAAACACCCATTGGTATTCAGGTACTGTGGCGAGGTTGGTTAAAATTACACGACCTCTGTGAGGGTTGGCAGCTTGCAAAAGAGACTTAACGGGAAAAGTCAGATAGATGATACAGGTGCGATAAGTGGTCTAAAGACCCAAAAAGGCAATACCTACAGTGCAGATTTATATCTAGATTGCTCTGGTTTCCGAGGTTTACTCATCAATCAAGCATTGCAAGAACCATTTATATCCTATGGTGATAATCTGTTGTGCGATCGCGCCGTCGCAGCAGGACTATTAACACAAGATAATGACTATAATTTCAGATCGTACACAACAGCAACAGCCTTAAGTTCGGGATGGGTATGGGAAACTCCATTGTACGGACGACTAGGTACAGGATATGTCTATTCTCAAAGTTTTCTCTCTCCTGAAGAAGCTGAACAGGAATTTAGAGCGTTTCATGGTATTGCTGATGAGGTGAAAGTTAAACATCTCAAGATGAGGGTAGGGAGAAATAAACGAGCCTGGGTCAAAAATTGTGTTAGTCTTGGACTCGCTTGCGGATTTATCGAACCACTAGAGTCAACGGGGATTTATTTTATTTATGCAGCTTTGAAACAATTGGTTAGATACTTCCCTGACAAAAGCCTGAACCCTAGTTTGAGGGAAAAGTTTAACGAAAGAATTGCTTACATGATGGATGATGTCAGAGATTTTATTGTGCTGCACTACTGCACCACCTATCGAGAGGATACACCTTTTTGGAAAGCAAATAAATTCGATCTCAAAATTCCAGATTCATTGCAGACTTTGATAGAAATCTATAAGGCTGGCTCTCCGATTAAAATCCCTTACACTACAGAGTTTGGATATAATCAAAGCTTTGATGCTGGCTTTGATAGATTCTGGACTAACAGCAATTATCTAGCAATTTTAGCAGGGATGAATTACTTGCCGGATTCAATTTTACCCATTTTACGCCATAAACAGGACTCTATAGACAAAGCAGAAATAATTTTCAATTCTGTACAAGCTACTACAAAAACTCTCTTAGAAGAGTTACCCTCACATTATGCTTATATTTGCAACTTGTATGCAGGCAATGATGTCGCACTAGAACAGCATCGTCAGCTTGAGCCTAGTTTAGCATGAGCATATAGATGCAGTAGTGTTAGTTAATGGTATGGCTATTGAGTGCTTTGACTCTGATATGATGTGAATAATGCCGCCAAAATTTTCCTGGAATTACGAAAATATTCCAACGAGCCATAAGTCTTTTCAAAAAATAGTCATTTCTGTTAGATCTCTCAATCATTACTTTGGTAACAATGAACTTCGCAAACAGGTGTTATTTGATATTAATTTGGAGATTTATGCAGGAGAAATTGTAATTTTGACCGGGACTTCTGGTTCTGGTAAAACAACTCTACTAACTTTATTAGGTGGGTTGCGTTCAGTTCACGAAGGACAACTGCAAATTTGGGATCAGGAAATAAGTGGTGCTAGCAAAAGACAAATGATGCAATTGCGAAGGCAAATTGGCTATATATTCCAGTCCCATAACTTGTTGAGTTTCCTGACAGCAAAACAAAATGTCCAAATGTCTTTAGAGTTGCATGATGATTATCTGAAACAAGATAAAAACAAGCTGGCAAGCGATATTTTGAACACTGTAGGCTTAGGCGATCACCTTGATTATTATCCAGAGAATCTTTCTGGAGGACAAAAGCAACGTGTTGCAATTGCGCGTGCCTTAGTTAGCCGTCCCAAAATTGTACTTGCAGATGAACCTACTGCTTCTTTAGATAGGCAATCTGGGAGAGATGTTGTACAAATTATGCAACGTTTAATTAAGGAACAAGAATGCACAATTTTGCTTGTTACTCACGATAATCGCATTCTTGATATTGCAGATCGCATCATTCATATGGAAGACGGACGATTAGTTCAAGCAACAAGTGAGCAAAAAATATCAACAGACTAATGCTCTGCAACATAAATAGGTATAGAATTTCGATTCTATTCACTTTACCAAAACCTTTATGGTTTTTTTCTTAATGTCCTATATTTTGTCAAAGGAAGATATATGTTAGCATCTCAATCTGCAATCGATTTTCCACCGCAAATGGTTTTGATGCAAATGGCTGCCAGTAATTGGGTGTCACAGTCGCTATACGCAATTGCAAAACTGGGAATAGCTGATTTGTTGAAGGATGGAGAAAAAAGTTACCAAGAGTTGGCTAAAGAAACCGAAACTCATGCGCGGTCACTATATCGGCTTTTACGAGTATCAGCTAGTTTAGGCATCTTTGCAGAAACAGAGCCAGGTTACTTTACATTGACACCCTTAGCTAATTATCTTTGCAGCAATACAGCAGACTCTCTAAGAGCGCAGGTAATTGTGAATGGCGAGCAAAATTATCGAGCTTGGGGTGAGATAATGTATAGCCTACAGACGGGAGAGAGCGCTTTTGAGCATTTGTACGGAATGAATTTATTTGAGTACTACGCTCAAAATCCCGAACCTGCAAAGGTTTTTGACGAAGCAATGACTAATATTTCGGCAGTTGAGAATGCACAAGTAGTTTCAAATTACAATTTTACTGGCATTAAAACCTTAGTAGATGTTGGTGGTGGACATGGAAAGTTATTAACAGATATTTTAAAAAATCATCCTCAAATGAAGGGAATTCTGTTTGATATGCCGTCAGCTATTACTGGTGCCGAATTATCAATGTCAGCAGAATTTCAGCAACGCTGCAAACTTGTGGCGGGTAATTTTTTTGAGTCGGTACCTACTGGTGGCGATGCTTATATCCTCAAATATATTGTTCACGATTGGGATGATGAAAGAGCCATCACCATCCTCAAAAGTTGTTGGGAAGCAATGCCAAAACATGCCAAGTTACTGATTATAGAACATATAATTCCATTAGGCAATCAGCCCTATTTTGGTAAAATGCTTGACCTACATATGTTGATAATGTGTCCAGGTGGATGCGAACGTACTGAGCCTGAGTATAGTATTTTGTTTGAGAAAGCAGGATTTAAACTAAACAGAATTATTCCTACTCAATCTCCCCTAAGTGTAATTGAAGGTATACCTGTGTAAAAGGTTTTGATGGACATTGTAAGGTCTGGTAACCTGTCGTACCTAGTAAATGCTTGGCTATTAATGCCGCATCTTTGATTACCATAGTCTGAAGTTTCCCCCAAGCAAAAAGCAGTAATGCTTATGTGAGGGGGTTTCAGCTTTTTTTTTGCTTGGCTGGAATTTGCCTAAGGGTGTTGCAAAGGGAATTGGAGGCGTTATATATTATATTTTAGGATTAATGTGAATTAAAAACTCCTCATATTTTATGAGGTTTTGAAGCATACTTGAATTTCGGTTTAAAAAAGAATCATCATCCTAATAAAAGTAGTTTCACCACTTATATTGATATTAAACATAACTCAAAAATAAACTTGATGGGCATTGGAAAGATTATGAGCTACTTTACATATGCCTTTGAGGCCCCAATTTTACATTATAGCATTGGGCGTTATAACTACAATGTTGTGTTTCTTCCGTCCGATTTGCAAGAATCCTTGCCATTCTCCGAACACCCACGACTAAGAATCGATGCTGAGGTTGGCGAGTTTCCGCTCGAAGGTGCTTGGCAGCCAGCAAAGGGACGCTGGTACCTAATGCTTCCTCGACAGTTTATGAAAGAGGGAAAACTATCACTTGGCGATATAGTCGAGGTTCGCTTTTGTATAGCTGATCAAGACGCTGTCAATGTGCCTGACGCTCTTCGCTTGGCACTTGCAGCTAATGAACAGGCAGCAATAGCAATAGCTTGGGAGCAAATCACATCGGGTCGTCGTCGAGGCTTTGCACATCGTGTTGCGTCAGCGCGTACAGTTGCAACACGGAACCGGAGAGTTGCAGAAGTTCTTAAAGCTCTTATAAAAATTCAGTAGAACGAAAGAACACAATGTAACACCCCTCCTTGTGAAAGGGTGACGTAATAACTTTTTGTGTCATAACCACCATTACCAAATACTTGCTCTATTTGATGAGCAAGCATCTAAAGTTTGCTATGGAATACTTTACCTGATCTGAAAATAACATTAGTTGCATTGTTGGTACCGGAAGTAACTCTCCCTCCATAAATGCTACTTCTTTAGGCTTCTCTCTACTTGTTAGCAGCAAACAGCTTTGGTGAGATGATTCTCCTATTCTTTTAAAAAATTCACCATATCCATCATATTCTTGCCAATATTGCCCAGAGCGCCCGTTGCTATTTAGCAATGTTTCAACATTGTCGAGTACCAGTAAACAGCGGTGCTTACGTAGATAATTAATTAACAAAGATATTCTCGAACTTAAAGTCTTTGGTAAGTTAATTTCTGTTTCCTCGGTACCATTCAAGGATTGAATTAAGTTAGCTAAGATATCTTTTACAAGAGGAGCACTTCGTAAAGAACGCCAGATGATAATGATACAATCAAAATGTTCCTGAACTTGTGTTGCTGACTTAATAGACAGTGAAGTTTTTCCAGTGCCTCCCATTCCTAATATGGTCACTAATCGACAACGATCTTTGACAAGCCATTGTTCTAGCTTGTCGAGTTCTTCTAACCTTCCATAAAAGTTTGAAATGCAAATTGCTTCTCCCCAGTCTTGCCTTTTATTTACTAATCTACTTGTATAATAATTTTCTTTCAATTCAAGATTAAAAGCCGTGAAAAAACGCTCAATTGTTCGTTTGTCAATCTTTTGCTTACAAATAAGAACTTTCTTAATAGTATGAATATCTAAACCAGTAAATCCACATAGCTCTTCAAGAGTATATTTCTCTCCAAAGGTTTGCTTGTTTTCTAAATTTATTCTTGCTTCTTTGAGTATTTTTAGTCCTTCTATGGTTAAGATAACACCACGATTACGTTTTTGCTTCAAATTATTCATTCTATTTATTTAAGTAAAAAATTCGTTGAGATTATCATCCAAACTCATTCAATTTCAGTAGAAAACCCTTAATTTAGTAATAAAGCTTAGAAATATAAAAACTAAAAATAGCAACCCATCGCCTCCCAATATCTAGATAATGAGCCAAACGAAAATCTGTACAACCAAATTAATTATTAGTTTGATAAAAATCACTTATTGGTAAGAATTTGACCTGGCTTTTCACGGTAAGTCCTCACTCAAAGCGCAAAAAAACGTGACTTTTCCACAGGCTAATTCTCAATAATTCTAAGTTAATAAAAAGAGCTAACGTAAAAAATAAGGTTTAAGAAAATCCCAAAATTGCGTTTTCATCTGTCGTGAAAAGTCAGATAAAAAACAGATGTAAGTGTTAAGTTCACACTTTTTTTAGATTGCTTATTAATCTTTATGATAGTCCAAACCTGCTTGCTGATAGAAATGAATTAAACTATCCGTATTTCAAATCTATACCCCTTTTTTATTACTTTAGGAAATCCAATCGTTATAGCCTTTAAGAGCTTTGATTATAAATCTAATTTACTGCTAACGCATAAAAGAAAAGCTCAAAACTTGGATCAAGTTGTCAGAGGCTTGCTTCGACTGTTGTTTTACGAAAGTAATAAAACAGGGCTATGGGGTGTCTTTAAACCCCTTACATCTTGAAAAAGTAGGGCGTTTTTGTAATGATAAGCAGAAAACCTTAAAGATTATTTGAAAAGTGGTTATCTGTGATTTTAACTTGAGTTTTTGTTAGAAAATAAAGGCTTAAAGCTTTATCAAATGAAAGTTTTAGACTCTTGCTAAGGTTATTGTTTTCTGAGAATGACCAAAGAGGGTTAAGAACCAACGAAAAAATCAAAATTTATCGTTTGATTTACTTTCAAAGACTCAATGTTATCGCTAAAGTTTTTGCCAATAAGCAAGTGTTAATGAGATTATTTTTAGCTTTATTATCAATACAATAGCCTTATTGACATGATGCGACCGCCCTGGTATAGCAACTAAAGTTCTACTGCCAAAAGTTTCACAATACTTATCTTGAAATTGAAAGCGGTGTAGAAATTTGTTCCACACCTAAATTCTGGGTTACGTGATACATGACCCCATAAGCATCTTCTACTAATTTATATTTAGTGGTGAATCGTCGCCAATTTAATCCATCTTTAGAAACGCCTCTCCAAGAAAATTCTATATATGAAGCTTCATTATTGGGCTCTAATTTTTGGCTACTTTCTCTCTTAAATTCCGCTAAATCTGGTAGATACCAATATTCTTTGCGTTTTCTTCGCACAGCTTCCTCTAAAGTTACTTTTGTAAGTAATATTGCGCTAGATTCCGTCAGAGCTACTTGCCGTTCATCGCAGACTCTTACAAGCGCACAGCGATTTTCGGGATACTCACAAAAGTTCTGTAAAACTCTTAGAATGGGGATTGAAAGTTTTACTTTTGCAATTTGAATTCCAGGTATTGAAGTTATAATTGGTTGCATCATAATCTTTTTTGCTAACTTTGAACTATTTGCCATCTCAGCACAAAGCTTGATTGGTCGCTTCATATCTTTATAATGAATGTAAGCAAATGGTAAATTCATTTTCGCTAAAGACGTGACGATATTATCAGCCGCTAATTCTACAAACATTTCTGCATCTATACGATCACCTGGTAGATAAAAAACTAACCCCCTGGAAGCAAGCTTCATTTCTGCCTTGAAACTTTTAAGGATCTCCAATGTATTCATTTTGAGCATTCCCTGATTCTTCGCGTTGTTTAGCATTATCTTTGATGTTTTTCACTACGCTATCTCGAATAAGTGTAAGAATTCTTACATCTATATTTAGCTCGTCAGCTAATAAAGCCACATCTGCGTTACTAGGTTTATCACCTTTTGCCAAAAGTTTGATAAATTTAGTTGCTTTCTCCTCCTTTTTTGCTTTTTGCAAACTTTCTTCTAACCAACTCATCAACCTGTTTGGCTTGGAAACTGGTAAATGCAGCTTTTCTGCAAGCGTTAAAATGGATAATCCTAAAGTTATCGCACGGCGGATAAGCAAAGATTCTGGTTCTGATTCATTGTATTGTTCGTTCAACATAGTACGAATCTCAGAGGTGATTCGTACTGTTATACGGTCGCGTTTCGTATCCATAAATTAATTTAGCATGGTGTCAGACAATTACTGACATACTCAGACAATTAAATATTACTATAGCGCGACATAATGCTTGCCGCTAAAGTAGGTATAGTTTAATACCTCTGATCAAATATTGCTCAAAATCAAAGCGACGGATATCATTATGTATTAAATAAATCTTTAAATATCGTTCAAATAGTTAAGACGGGAATACTAAAAATCTTTGGAAAAGAGATTTTTAAGCTACAGCAATAGGACGAAAATTTTTGTTATAGCTCTGTAATCAATATTCATTGCAGTGAGATTTCTCTTATAAATGGTAATGTTAAGCACTAATAGTAAATGCATCACTTAAATTTATGTTATAAGTTTATCTAATAAATCAGCCAATAGGTAAGAGCAAATCTTGCATCTAGGCTCTAACACCGACGCTTTCAAACGCTTCACAAGCTAGGGCGTGTTTTAAAACTCGATAAAATGGGTAAGAGTACTAAAAATTAACGAATTTAGCATTTACCTATGATCTTTCCACCGCAAAGTCGGGGCGACTAGATAGGGCTTGCTGAAAAAGTCGTAAAAAAGCAATTTTAAGGGTTGACTAGTACAAAACGGCGTAAGTTAATGAACCATTATGATGAGATAATAAGTAAGTACAATTAAAGTTGTTTTGAGTTATAAAAAGGAATCAGCGTGTGGCGAGATTAGCACCACAAACATTAAA
>JAHHHS010000253.1 GCA_019359215.1 Nostoc indistinguendum CM1-VF10
CGCATTTCTCAGCTTAGAAATATTCCATCTTTGAGAACTATTATTCTCGAAAAATCTTCTTTTCTTCCCTTGGGCTTGTCCTGGGAGCTAGAATAACTGCTCCCCCTACTTATTGAGCCGATACGAACTTTGGATTAATCGGCAATGGCAGAACCCCGGCGATATAACTCTGTGTTGTTACGAGAAACCTAGCGATTTCTGTCACAGACATCAAGTGGGTGAAGAACTGGTGCAAAAGTATCTGCCAGAGCTTTGGGGTGGGGAAGTTGCTTTATTAGGTAATGATCAGTTGGTTTCTGATGAAAGACTTGTTCAGGTGGAAAAAGGTATCGGCTTAACCGATACCGAAAGCATGACTCTAAGATCGAGCCGTGAACATTCTAACGTCACAACCAACTCCAAAGTCCCCCCAAAACAGACTATTCCCATTGACTCCACCTACCCGCAAGTTATTCAAACACTGCTGGCCAAATGCCATGACGCTGGTTATTCTGTGAAGTGCGATCGCCTAGCTTGCGGCTACTACCAGGTATCTCTGCATGGCGAAGGCTTAGGGGATTGGTCGGAGCTTGGGGTGCTGGCAGTTCTGTCGGGGTTACAGCAGGAGTTTTATCGGGGGCGGCTGGTGGCGGGGGCGGGGTCAGGCTGACGGTGGGGTGTCTTGTGGGGGACTTGAGTAGCTCACATCTTGACCAAGAAAAATTGATGTAATTTTATTACTCAGTAAAGAAGCAAAAGCCTTTATTTAGTGATAAAAGCTGAAAAAATTAGGTGGTATTATGGTGCATCTTTTGACTTTATTTGAGATCCGACGTAGAGGTGCAAGATATGAAGTGGGTAGTTGAGTTTAATTTAAGATGTAAAAGCAACTTTATTACAGGAGAAGATCGGGTTTAAATTTGTATTTCAGCCTGAACTTCGGTTAGTATTTGAGCTTCTACTATTGGCGAATAAATAGGAATATTAGCTTGTATTGCTTCAAAGCTTACAACTAAAGAATAAGGTACAGTAGCATCTGGATCATTATTCCAACCTTCATGTCCAATAACTGCAATAGAGAATGCTTCTGTAAGTTCAAATGAATTTACAATAGTCCAATCTTTTTGAAGAGTCCCAGCACTTCTTGAAGCACCATCAATCTTTCCATAATTTTTTGCTCTTTTACCAAGAGTCCATTGAAAAGTTTTATCTCCTTTTTCAGCGTCTTCTGGAGCATCAAACTCTTTCAACACCCTAGCCAAAAAACTTTCTGGATCTTCTCCTTTTTTACTACAGTCCCAGTCCAACCAAGTTGAAAGATATTTTCTACGGTTTCTACGAGTTCGGCGTGGTTGTGCTTTATATGACAATGTAACTTCAACTAAAATCTCCAATGATTCACCCTGAGAACGTAATTTTTCTGGAAGTTTTACTTGGTATATGTGAGCTTGTTTAGCAGCAATACGACGCTCTCCTGTTGTCATTAAAGTGATGCGATTAGGAGAATTACTTAAAGCACGATTAATATCTGGGAGTCCATAACCAATTTGACGAAGAACTTGTAATTGATTTACACCATTTGCTATTGTCCATTCTGGCCATCTTGCTGATTGTACTATTAATGCCCGATAAGTAAGACAACTTTCATTGGGTAATTCAGCAGCTAAACGTGCAGCAATATGGCTGACTTTTGGTGTTGAAAATGATGTACCAACTTTATCCGCTGCTGCCGCGGGGCCACCATCTAACGTTGACCGGACTAACTCTGGGCAAACATCTTTAGAGAAAGTAATACTTGGTGGTGTACTTTCATCTTTTATTAAATCTCCACCATATTCTACTACTTCTGGCTTAATACTATTCCATATTCCAAAACCAGTACATGAAAATGCTGAAGTTTTATCCTTAGAGGCTATGGAAGAGTAAGGAGGTGAATTATAAGAATTTGATGCAATAGAACCAACTGTTAAAGCTTGAAGACTTTGCCCAGGGTTTGCTATTCTGCGTGCAACCGTATAGCTGATTTTCTAAATGGGAGGTTGTAAACGTAGCTCTAGCAAATAGTGTATATCAGTCGAACACCAGACTTTGGCTCTATTTCTTATACAGGGACAATCGAAATTATATTTGCTGTTTCCCTTTCACTACCCTCATGTTGGAAAGGCAAGCATTGTCCCGTATTCGCCCCCACTCCCGAACTGTTGCGGTGGTGGAAAAGTTCATCAAAAGATGCGAGCGCTCAAAAACAATACAAGCGGCAGTTTAAGGAAATACTACAGTCCCGACAGCAGTTGATTGAACTTTGGGTGTTCTATCGGGGTTACAGCAGGAGTTCTATCGGGGGCGGTTGGTAAGCTAGTCGTTATTTTCATTTTTCCAGGCTGATTTGCTTGTTGTAAGGGCTTCAGCCCTGGTGTTATGCAACTAAAATGTCCGACAGCTTATCGGGGTTGGCGGGTGATTAAACGCTTTGTAGAAAGAATAAATGAAAGGTCAATACCATCTGCCACGCTCATAATGTAGTATTGTGTAGCATAGAAGGTGCAGCTTATACATATCTGTTGCTATCACTTATGAGTCAACAAACTTATTTCAAAGTCCCTTTTGTTTGGGAGGAGCCGAAACCGTTAATTGAAGTTCCAGCACGATTAGCTTTTAAGCAGGTTGAAGCGATGGGCGACAATTCATTAACCAATGTTGTGATGCGTGTCATGGCTTCATCAACCGATGCCAGTCATCAACGGAAAATTTCAGCAACTTCCCCGTACCAAGAGATTGAGAAATATCTCAATTCGGCCAAAGATGGCTTCTGGTATCAAGATGACTGGTGGCAGTTTGGAATTAATCAAAATGGCGACATTGTAGGGTTTGTGCTTCCAGTTATTTTTACAGGATGCGCCAAGGATGGCAAAGAGGAAGGAACTATTTACGATATTGGCGTTCTGCCCCAGTATCAAGGACATGGTTTTGCAAACGATCTTTTGTCACAAGGAACACGTACATTACAAGAAGTAGGCGTTTGGAGAGTGTTTTGTGATACTTGGGTGGGTAACGAGCGGATGATTTCTGCCTTCAAGCGAGTTGGTTATCGACAGTATGGTGAACCTTGTGAGCGTCCCATTTAAATCTGCTTTATTGTTCAAAATCCAAATTTTATCGAGTCGAAGCGATCGCACAAAATTAGTCATTAAAGCTATAAGCTAATCATCATTTAAATTGCACCATTTTCATGGGAAGAAAAGCTGCAAACCCTCTTCATTCCTGCCCCCTACTTTTTATATAATTCTTTTGCTATCTATGTAATATTCTTCAACTAGAGTTTAGTAATTGACGCAAAAAGAACGAAAAACGGCGTTGCTGAATTGGGGGATGATTTCACCCAATTTGAAACTAATTTTCAATGGTTTCAACCGCCAATTCATCCCGCATTTATGATGCAACGCCCGAAAAACTTTTAAAGCTGCACTATACAAGGATTAGACGCAATCAAGCAAGCCCAATACAACACCCTTGGCTGAATGCGTGTTAACCAATGGTTATCAAAATTTGGTCAAACATAAATCCACTGGGCAGGGAAACAACAGCTTTTCGTGTGCAGATATTACCTTGTTGTGTTCCCTTGAAAACTGGGGATTTCTGCCACAGGCATATCGCCCTTGCGGGAGGTGGTTGAGCGTTCGTCCTTGACGTTGCCGTAGGCATCGCTACCAGAATTGTGGGGTGGGGAAGTTGCAACAGCTAAATGTCCACAAATGGATCACAAAATGGGTTTATACTCACGCCTACCCAATTAAATAATGGTATCGGTCAGCCCGATACCTTAACTACTACTATACTTATTGAAAAATCTTACACTTGTACTACTGAGTCAATCACGTCACAAACCAGCAGTCACAACGGTACAGCACCCCAAACCACCATCCTGGCAAGGGAACAGGCTACAGTTAAATCCTTGGGTACTGACAATGGCAGTACCCTTACCCCAGTCAAATCTACTACTAAACACTTGAAATTCCCGAACTGATTGGTGGAGTTAAGAGCTACGACTATCTTCCTCCCGGCTGGAAGAACGTTGAGGCGATAAGCGAAGCTTAAGCCTTCGGCGATCGCAGATGTAATGATCGGAACTCTAGTGCAAGTCTACAATCTCATCTCCCGCCAGTGGCAACCCGAAGTAGTGAAGGACTACTCTTAACCAGGGGAGTATGTGGCGGTGGAGAGGTGGGGAGTATCAACGTTTATGTAACAAAAGTTCCAATAGGTTTTTTACAAGTTGATGGCTTGCTGGATGAACAAGGCCGCTATTATATGGCTGTTCCTCAGCTAGCAGACTACTAGATAACATCAGTCATATTTTGACAACAAATTGTTGTCAAAAGCCGGGCAAGTGTTGCCCCCCGAAGTAGAAATAGTGGGCTGTGGAGGCGCGGTTGTGGTAAGCGCAGTTTCGGAGGCGATAGCTATGGCAGAGTGTGTAACGGTGCAATGTGTTCCCGTAGGTATCGCTTGCGCTGCGGCTACTACCGGGTATCTCTGCACGGCGAAAATTTGGGCGATTGGTCGGAACTTGGGGTGCTGGCGGTTCTTTCGGGGTTACAGCAGGAGTCCTATCGGGGGCGGCTGCGGCTGCGGCGATCGTTATAGATGGTTATTGTGATGTCCTTAGTTTACGAAAGTATAAAATTCATCTATTCCAATACTGTTGCCAAGCATAGCAATTCAAAACAGGATTAGATATACTGGAAGCTGGCAAATGCTTAAAAAATCAAAGCCTCATTTTGACCTTTCGCTCTCCAGGTTGGAGCAAAACTGTAATCGCTCTGACTAACACTTCCGGCTCCACAGGTTTTGTGATATGAGTTTGAAATCCGACCTGAAGTGCCCGATGTTGATCCATCTCTGCGGCATAGGCAGTCAACGCAATAGCTGGAATCATTCCACCGTGCTGGAGTGGTCGCGATCGAATTTGCTCTATTAGCATATAGCCGTCCATCTGAGCCATCCCAATATCACTCACAAGTACATTGGGAATCGATTGTTCTAAAGCTTGCAATGCTTCTAAGCCAGAAGCAACGGCTGTCACTTTTGCCCCGCTTTGTTCCAAAACAAAAGCTTGAAACTCACGGGTATCTGGCTCATCGTCTATTAGCAAAATGTGAATGCCTTTTAGTGGTAGTTCTGCACCTGTTTGTGTTTGGACAGGTTCAGATCCGATTGATGCTGTCTGTTCCATCGCTGGCAATTGCACAATGAAGGTTGCGCCTTGCCCTTCACCGAAGCTCTCTGCTCGCACGGTTCCCCCATGCATTTCAACAATTTGCCGCGCGATCGCTAACCCTAATCCCAATCCTCCAAACTTGCGCGTGGTTGAACCATCCTCCTGTCGAAAATACTCAAACATATAAGGCAAGAACTGCGGATTAATCCCTTTACCCGTATCGATGACTCGAATTTGAGCCAGTTGATTCAGTTGCCTCAGTTCAACCGTTACCTGTCCACCATTCGGGGTGAACTTGACCGCATTACTGAGCAAGTTCCAGACGACCTGCTGTAAACGGGCAGCATCACCAGAAATCGGCGCAGCTGTATTATCAAGATCGATCTGTAGTCTAATGTGTTTCGCCTCTGCTGCCAAACGCACGGTTTCAATCGCCGCAGAAATGACGAACGTCAAACTAACCGGAGCCGCTGTTAGCGACAGCTTGCCTTGCATAATGCGGGAAATGTCAAGTAAGTCTTCGATTAGCTGTGCTTGGAGTTTGGCATTACGTTCGATCGTTTTTAAGGCTTCGGCTCTGTGGGCTTCATCTAGTTTGCCGTTTTGCAGTAGCTGCGTCCACCCTAAGATCGGGTTTAGGGGCGATCGCAACTCGTGCGAAAGTACCGCCAAAAATTCATCTTTGATGCGGTTGGCTCGTTCTGCTTCTTCTCGCGCTGCCTGTTCACGTTCTAAAATTTGTTTGCGTTCGGCTTGAGTCTGTCGCTGTTCAATCAAGTCGGCAGCTTGACGCGCCAACAGATCCAGAAAACCGAGTTCTTGCTCAGTCGGTCGGTGGTACTGGTGCCAGTGGGTTGAAACCATACCCATCGGTCTGCCGGAACGGGAGAGCAGTGGCGTGGACTGGGCACAGAGATAGCCAGCGTTGACGTGCATCCGTAAAGCACCACAGGGGTCATTGCACTCTGGCATATCAAAATCAATGAAGGCGCGAGTACCCCTGAGCAAGGCAAGGCCACAGGAGGTATTTGAACTTGCATTCACTCGCTCAAAATGGTCGATTATCGTTTGGTCAAAGCCTTTGGATGCCAGCAAAACTAGCTCTTGCGTCGCTTCGTCTAAGAGCTGAACTGTGCCGGCATCGGCTCGTGTCAGAGCGATTGCAGCCGCCATGATTTCGTCGTAAAGCACCTGAATGTTGTCTTCAGTAATCATTCGTGCGCTCAAGTCGCGCAATAGCCGGGTATTTTTAAGGTCAGTGGTGATGATCGCGTCAGCGAGTTTGCGATCGCTGATGTCACGAGATAAACCGACGGTCGATTCGACGGTGTGATCGGCGGCAATCACCGGACTAAGAATATATTCAAAGTAGCCCTCAACTCCGGCTGGATTAATGTAAGGAGTTTCATTTCTAACGCTCTTTCCGGTTTCTAAGACTTGTTGGAGATCATCAAGCACTTGCCGCTCAACGGTTGGGGGATAATTGAGGTCTGCCATCGTTTTGCCGATCGCCTCTGGTGCGGTGACTCCCCACAAATCAAGCAACACTTGATTGGCATAAAGAAACCGCCCATCGCGGTCAAAGCTAAACACCAAATCGGTGATGGTCGAAAGCGTTGCATCAAACTTTCGCACTTGGCGTTCGAGTTCATCTGAGGTCTGCTGCAAGATAGCCTCTGCCTGTTTGCGTTTGCTGATGTCGGTAAACACGATCGCCACCTGGCGCATTGCTGCATTGCCGACCCGTGACACCAAAACGTCAAACCACCGATCAAGCGCATCCGCTCGCACTTCAGTGCGGATAGACTCACCTGTGTTAATCACTTGTGCGTAAAGGTCATTCCAATCCTGTTCCAATCCTGGAGCCAGTTCGCTAGCCCTTTTGCCTTCTGGGTTAGCAATACCGGACTGCCGCTTGAATGCTGGATTTGCTTGCAAAACGCGGTGATCAATCGGCTTGCCATCGGCATCGAATAGCACTTCAACCGTGCAAAAGCCTTCGTCTATCGACTCAAACAACGTACGATAGTGTTCTTCAGATTGACGCAGGGTAACTTCTGCCTCAAAGCGTTCATCTTCGACGCGCTTCGCATCGGTGACATTAGTAAATAAAACGGCGAACTGATTGTTTTGCGGCTCACCGATGCAAAAGGCGTTGACATTAAACCAACGATTTAGGGCGCTTGCATAATTTTCCAACCGAACAGCTTCCCGGGTTCGCACGACTCTGCCATAAATCTCAAACCAATAAGCCTCATGATTGGGAGCCAGTTCCCGCATCCGTTTACCTGTTACTTGCTCCAGTCCGGTTAGCCGTTCAAATGCCGCATTCACTTTGAGGAACCGATAATCATCTGGTTCATCATTCTCATCAAATAGCATTTCGCAGATACAGAAGCCCTCGTCAATCGAGTCAAACAACGTGCGATATTGTGCTTCCAATTCGCGCAGCTTAACTTCCGCACAGGTAGGTTCAATCGCAGCTGCCAAATGAAGATTAAGAGGCGGCTGTGTCTCGGTTTCTACCTGCGTTTGCGACCAATACTGGGCTTGTTCGAGTTCGGTCAACAGAACCTGCACTGCCGTTTTTAGGTCGTCTGACCAGGTTTCGACAGCACCCAATGGCGTTTGCGACCAATGGTACGTTCGCAGCAACGCTCCAAACTCACCGCCCCCACCAAACAACTTCTCAGCCATTACCCTGAATTCCTCTGCCCTGATGCGTTTAGTTTTTTATGAAAAGTACTTCCTTCGCATGGACTGGCAGCGTTCTCGTACCGTGGCATCAGCTGACTCCGATAGCTGATTCAAAAGTATCTCAATTTGCTTAAGGGCTAAAGGAGAGGGAGTAGCATGTCCTTTTTCCCAGCGATTAATTGTTGGGAAGGACACCCCAAGGTGAACCGCAAACTTCTCCTGGGTCAGCTTTAGAGTTTGCCGGAGTTCTCGAATCAATTGACTCATAGCTGGCTGCTCAATACTGACGTATTGCTGATGAAACGCCATATTGTTCACATTTTATAAAGTCCTTTATATACTTATTCATCATTTCAACAAAAAAGCAATGCATCTTAAGACATAAGTTGTTCTTTATGAGGCTTGTTAACAATTATTAACAGCTTAATAGATGGTTGCTGTGATGTCTCTAGTTTGTGAAAGTATAAAATATATTTATCCTAATACTGATGCCAAGCATCGCAATTCAAAACAGTGGTCAGATTTGCTGGTAGCTGGCAAATGCTTAAACAATCAAAGCCTCCCCCCGCCCGACTCCTGCCCAAAACTTGATTTTTCCTCATGATTCCGATTACTGAATCCCTATTCTAGTCATATTTTGGGAACAATTGTTCCCATTCGTCCTTCTATCATTGCCATTACCCCAAGGAGCAATCGTAGACTGTGGAGGGCGGTTGTTGCTTGGGTAGGCATGAGGGCGGGGGTGGCGATAGAGGAAGCTTAAGCCTTCTCCAAAGGATACGAAAACAGCTTCAGGCGATGGCAGATGTGGCGTACACCGCTCCTGGTTGCCGTAGGCATCAAAACGAGAGTGCAAATCTACAACTCGTTCCTTGACAAGCTCTAACCAAGTATTAATAATTACTCAATTATAATACGCAACCATCAGAGCTAATAGTCTAAGTAAAAACATTACGTATTTATTTATACAATTTCTCAAAATTATAATAAAAATTATAAACAATCTTTTGTACTAAAAAGCGTTGCTCCTAATCTCTCTTAATCCCAGTAGTAGCTCAGAAATAATTGGAGTTAGCTTTTCAAATCTGGCTAGCAAGTAACACCATTGGATGATGATAAAAGTTGCTTCCCCAGCTAAAAATGACTAAACAACAGTAGCTATGGGCTTTATTTAAATATGTCAGTTGAAAAAGGAGAAAAACAAGATAATGCTAGTAAGCTTATTCTAGTTTGTGATGACGTTAGAGACAATAGTATTTTCCTCCAAACTGTATTACAAATGTCAGGTTATGAAGTTGATATTGTAGATTCAGGAGCGGCAACCCTTGCCTATCTTGAATCTACAATACCTAATCTGCTCCTACTCGATGTGATGATGCCTGGCATGGATGGGTGTGAAGTCGCCCGTCGTATCCAAAACAACCCGATTCTACAAAATCTGACTATTTTGTTCATTACCGCACATGGAGAGGCGTTTTTCGATCAGCACCCTGATATGAGAGCTAGGGCAGTTATCCGAAAGCCAGTTGAGCCGGATGTACTAATAGAATATGTCCAGGATGCTCTCTTGCAAACGGATCATTTCTAACCATCATTGAATAAAATTCTTATTACTAGGAAAATTTTCGGAATTCCGAGCTAAAATTGCTTGAACTTTAGCAGTTACTAGATCAGGGTCAATCGGCTTTTTGATGAATCCATCTATCTTTATATCAAAAGCTTTCTCAGCATCATCTTCATCAAAACTTGTCACCAGCAAAATCGGAATGAATTTAAATTTAGTTGATTCCCGGAGGTGACGAACAACTTCAAATCCATCCATTTTTGGCATAATTACATCTAGTATTAGCAAGTCAGGTGAGTTAGAGGCTGTTTCAAGGTAAGCTAGCACTGCTACACCCGAATCAACGATTTCAATCAAACAGTCTTCTGCTTGTAAAATCGTTTTTAGAAGAAAAGAGTTATCAGCCACATCGTCACAAATCAATATACGCTTAGTAACCCACATTCCGCACCCTAACTGTCACACATCAACAAAAAGCTGACAGAGTAGTACACAAGAACTAAGTTCGATTCAAAAGTTAAGAGCCTTAATGATAATAAATAGCATTAAGTAGAGGATTT
>JAHHHS010000007.1 GCA_019359215.1 Nostoc indistinguendum CM1-VF10
TCGCCAAAAGTCACGGCGAGCCGCTATGAATGATCAGTATATGCTTTCTGTGTTAGCCGCATCTCTCCCAAATTCAATCCTCTCCTAGAATCCCACTGTCAATAGGGTTTGAGACGCGCTAACCCTGGTACAAAATACTGTTGGGTAAAATTAAAAAAAATCGACCTTTGTCAATAAGGTCGATTAAATCAAGGTCAATTTAAAATCTAATATCCAAAATGTGTATGTTCCCTAACTCAGGAGTTCTCCTGTTTCTTGTAGGGAGTGCAAACGGCGGTAAATACCTTCGTGACGCAAGAGTTCATCGTGGCTACCCACTTCTACAATTCTTCCTTGCTCCAGAACCACAATTTTATCAGCTTCCCGCACTGTACTTAGACGATGGGCAATAACAATAGTGGTGCAAGTACCCTGAATCGATCGCATTGCTAGCTGGATTGAACGCTCAGACTCATAGTCTAAACTAGAGGTGGCTTCGTCAAAAATTAGAACGTCTGGTTCTACTAGCAACGCCCTAGCAATTCCTAACCGTTGTCTTTGTCCTCCAGATAACCTGACACCTCGTTCCCCCACAACGGTGTAATAACCTTTGGGTAAATGCTGCACTACTTCATCGACTCTGGCAATTCTACAGGCTTTCTGAACCTGCTCCAAACTAGCATTCGGTCTACCGTAGGTGAGATTATCTAATATGGTACCGTTGAAAACGTCTACTTCTTGGTGAACGATCGCTAATCTCCGTCTATACTTACCTACATCCAAAGTCCGAATATCTTGACCATCAATCAGAATTTGACCTTCTTGAGGTTCAAAATATCGCAACAGCAATTTTACTAAAGTAGACTTACCAGAACCGGAACGCCCCACTAATGCCACTGTTTGGTATGGCTCAATCAACAAATTAATATCTTGTAAAACTTGACGGTTGGCATCATATCCAAAGCTGAGGTGCGATAACTCAACTTTTCCAGTAAATTTATAAGGTGATTCTGTCTGGTTGCTCTCTTCTAAAAGGCTGGCTGAATCAGATGCAGTTGGCTCTTGCAAAAATTCGTGAAACCGCAGCATGGGAGAATAACGACGGGCAAAAACTTCTGCCAAATTACTAATAGGTTCTAACTCAGCATAAGCCATGCTAGAAAGAGTTAAGGTCATGACAAAGTGACCGAGAGAAATTATCCCATTTACTGTTGCTGCTAAAGTCAAACCCAGAATTGTAAACACACAAAACTGAATTACAGTTCTTTGCCAAGTACCCAGTATCGTATAACCTTTGTGGATACGATAATCAAGCACCATTAGTTCACGATCCAAACGTTGCTTTTGCCGCTTCAGTTCCCTAGCTTCTGTAGCAAATGCTTTCACCGTTTTGATATTGGTGATTAATTCAGAAGTGCGGCTTTCAGTGTCCTCTCCATACTTATCCAGACCACTTTCATACCTAATTAGCTGTTGTAAACTTCTCAAGCTGAAGCTGAGAATAATTACAAAGGAAATTAGATATAAAACTGCAATTCGCCACTCAATGAACAAGATAAACACAAAAATCCCCAGCACACGAGCCAGTTTAGGAATCAACTGTCCGGCAACTTCAGGGTAACTAAAAGTGTGGTTGGAAATACCTCTAGCTACTCTTCCTGCGATGCGTCCAGGGTTATTTTCATCATAAAATTCTAGTGGGAGAGTAAGAACTTTGGCGATCGCTGTTTCGTTTTTTTCTCGACGCGACCTGAAGGCTATATCCCAATGAAACCAATTGGTTAACCAAGATTGTGTGGGCGCTCTGACTACCGTGACAACGAAAATTAAACCCAGTAATACACCCAAAGATAGAGTTTTATTAACTGGGTAATTGGTAATGCCAGAAAAACTTGCGATCGCACTTTGAAGTGGTTTATCCAAAGGGTGATCAGACAAAACGTTTAAAATCTGCCCGATCGCGTAAGGTACAACTAAATCAATAACTTCGTAAATGCTAGATGCTGTAATACTGAAAACACTCAGCTTCCAGTAAGAGCGAAAGTAATTAACAATATCTCGAAATTTTGCCATGATGCACACCGTCCAAGAGCGCGATCTTGAGCTTGGAATTTACATATTACAAATATACTACAAAATAATCAAGGGTTAATCAGTCTAAATCACTCCTTTGGAGTAGTAGACATTTCTGCGGGGATAAATTCTAGATGATAGCGATAGAGAGCAACTGGTCGAGAACCAGCTTTAAAGTAATCTGGATCTTGTGGTGAAAGATATACAGCAGTAACTTGATCAGCCTCAATCGCCGGGTTAGCGATTGGAAGTTTATGATAAGCAGTGGTAGATTCTACAGAGTTTAAATAGGGGTGTGAACCGCCTTTAAATAGTTGTTGAAACACTTCTGTAGTGATGAATTTGCCATCAGGGGTAGTTTCTGTACCTCGTGCAGTCACAATAGAAACTAGTTGCCGACTGCTACGTAAAAACGTAATTTGACGATTAGGTGAATCTGGATCTACTTTGACTAATAACACTGCTTCATTCCCTAAATAAGCTCTCGCCAAATTCAAGCTATTAAACGCTCTATCAGCTACTAAAATTGGGGATTTGTTATCTATATGAGGTAATATTTTTAGCCCGGTAATAGATGGTTGTTCTTTGACAAATCTTACTACAAAACTCACAGGCTGATTTAATTGTCGGCGATTACCTTCAAACCCTGGAGTTACTATATTTGGTGCCAAAGGCGCAGCCAAATCTACCAACGTACTTGTAACTTGCCAAGAACCAGCCATCCATTCAGGGTAAACTAAATCACCCGAAGCGGGTTGCACTGTAGTTAATTTTTGCCATTGAGGAAAATTTGCTAACCGTTCAGACAACTCTCCTGCAAAAGCATCGCCACCCCACAGAAGGAATAAAAGCAGCAAGCAAAAACTCCAAATCCCCTTGATTGTAAGCATTAGCAGTTTTGTATTTAACGTTTATTATTTATCAATTAAAAATTAAGTAAGTTTCTATAAAAAATTGAGACTTCGTAGTATAATGGTTAACCCTAAATTTCCAAACTATGGTTATAGCATGACATTGGCACTAGGCATGATTGAAGTTTATGGCGTTCCCACAGCAGTGGAAGTGGGAGATGCTATGTGTAAAGCTGCCCGTGTAACCCTTGTTGGTTATGAAAATACTGATTTGGGACGAATTACCGTGTTAATTCGGGGGGTTGTGGGTGAAGTGAATGTGGCGGTGACAGCAGGGCTAAAGGCAGTGCTGCGAGTTAACGGCGGTGAGATGCTTTCTTCTCATATTATTCCCCATCCCCACGAAAATTTAGAATATGTTTTACCGATTCATCGCAGCGCTAATGTGGAGCAGTTCAGTGCAGATATCCGATTTCCTCCGCCCTTATCAGTTTAGTTGAATTAAATTTCTGCTGGTAAAGGCTGCCAAATATCTCCATAATGATCCCGTAAAGCTTGCCAAGCTTCCACCTGGCCGGGTTCATATTCGCCAGGTTTACCCCATTGCAAAAATAGGCTTAAAGCAGACTCTTGTTTCTCATCTAAAAACCGAATAGCGTAGGTTGTAAAATTACCCCTCTTCGCTTCACCTGTTTCAAATTTAACCTGAGTGATTTTGTCCATATTCAAGTGAAACTCAAAGCCTTCTGTATGCATATTCGCGTACTTTCCTTTAGGCAATTCTGCATAAAATAACTTTTCTATTTTGCCTCGTGCTTCTAATACAGCAGCGCTGCTAGTAACAATTAAACGCAAAGTTCCCAAAGTCTCGCAAGCTGCTAAAAATTCTTTCAATGTTGTGGTATTTGTCATTTGTCCTTTATCATTTATTATTTGTCGTTAGTTAAACGATGAGTCCTAATTAATGCCCTATGCCCCATGCCCAATTCCCAATCCCTATTTTTCGTATTGTTCATAAGCAGCAACAATGCGCTGAACTAAAGGATGGCGCACAACATCTTTTTGGGAAAATTCGCAAAAGGCAATGCCTTCAACGTGTTTTAAAATTTGTAAAGCCACTCCTAAACCCGATTGTTGGTGAAGTGGCAAATCAGTTTGTGTCATGTCGCCTGTAATCACCATCCGCGAACGGAAGCCCAAACGAGTCAAAACCATTTTCATCTGGGCGGGTGTAGTATTTTGAGCTTCATCCACAATTACAAAGGCGTTATTGAGGGTGCGTCCTCGCATATAGGCTAATGGTGCCACTTCTATCACACCGCGCTCCATTAAGCTAGGTATTTTTTCGGGATCAATGAATTCATAAATAGCATCGTAAAGTGGGCGAAGATAAGGATTAACTTTTTGCTGTAAGTCTCCAGGTAAAAAACCAAGCTTTTCACCGGCTTCGACGGCAGGGCGAGTTAAAATTAACTTTTCCACCTGGTTGGCAAGGAGTGCTTGTACAGCAACAACAACGGCGAGATAAGTTTTACCAGTACCAGCAGGCCCAATCCCAAAGGTGAGGTCACGCCTACGCAGTGCCTCGATATATTGACGCTGACGGAAGGTTTTGGCACGGACTTCTTCACCCCGGCGACTTTTGGCAAGGACATCTCGCTGTAAATTTTGCAGTTCCCCTTGACGATCGCTATCTATAGCTTGACGAGCTGTTAAAATATCGGCACTGGTGATGCTATTGCCTTTAATCCAGAGGTCTTCAAGCGATCGCACTAATCGAGAAGCTAGATCAATTTGCCCTTCAGTACCAGAAATCAGTAATTCCTGCCCGCGTAGCACTAAAGTGGCTCCTGTTTGCCGAGATAAAATTTTGAGATTTTCTTCTCCATCTCCCGCAAGAGCGATCGCACTGGGAATATTGGGCAGCTGAATTGTTAAGGCACCTGCCATAGTATTTTTTAATTGGTGAGGATCTGTTTTAGACAAAGGTTAATGTTTTGTCGCTAAAGGCGAAATTAGGCTTTTTTACTTAATATTACATTTTGGAAAAATCTTTGTAACAAATTAATCGGTTGTAGGGGCGTACAGATGTATGCCCCTACTAGTGAAAAATCCAAAAATCTTTTTGCTACTTTCCATCTCTACAAAAATTCTGAGCGGAAGTAACGACAACCGCTCAGACTTGCTCTCTACTTTTGACCTAGCGGAGGCGGGGTTTAACAATGGGTCTAGGCCCATCATTTCCACGCGGTTCTCTCCTAGCTGGCGGTGGCGATCGCTCTTCTGTCTCTTCATCAAAAGACATACCCTCGCGGCCCGGCGTAGTGCTGCCGTAGATATCCAGATATACTGATTGCCCAGCAGCAGCTGCTGCTGCGGCAACTACTGTACGAATCGCCTGAATATTGCGTCCCCCTCGACCAAACACTTTTCCTTTATCTGTGCTTTCAAAAGCGATGCGAATCCAAGCCCGGTTCAGGGCCTGAGAAATTTCACAATCGACGCTTAAAGTTTCTGGAGATTCCAAAAACGGCTGCACTAAAAACTGAACCAGCCCAACATAGTTGGGGCTAGCTGTTGGGGATATTGTTCCGGAATTATGATGCGGCTGTAGCTGTGGCACTGACCTGTTCAAAAACATTGGCTTTTACTAAAATGCGACGTACCGTGTCAGTGGGTTGAGCGCCTTGTTGTAGTCGCTTGACGATTGCGGGAACGTCTAATCGCACTTCATCGGTTCTGGGGTTATAGAATCCCAATTCTTCTAGGGGACGGCCATCACGGCGAGCGAGGTTGTTAATGGCGACAATGCGGTAACTTGCTTCCCGTTTTTTACCGAATCGCTTCAAGCGCAGTTTGATCATGGTTGAAGAATCATTCTCCTAATTGGTAAGTATACCGAAATGCTAATTTTAGCACTCGTCTAGCATTTGGTGCTATTAGTCATTAGTCATTAGTCATTAGCAAATTACCAATGCCCCATGCCCCATGCCCAATAACTAAAGATTGCCGAAGCCTTTTTTCTTTTTATCTTTGGGTTTTTTCTTTTTCGTGCCTGCATCGCCACCATAGCCACGCCATCCGGGGGCTGCGGGACGATTGCCTGCACCTGCAAAGGCGTTGCCCATACCGCCGCCACCGCCGAACATTCCCGGCATTCCGGGGAAGCCACCTTGACCCATTTGCTGCATGAGCGATCGCATTTTTTGGAAATCACCCACCAGTTTAGTTACATCTGACTCTCTATAGCCGGAGCCAGCAGCAATCCGCCGCCGCCGACTGGGAGAACTGGCTAATAAATCGGGGTCGTGGCGTTCTTGGCGAGTCATGGAGTTAATCATGGCTTCACAGCGCTTTAGCTGGGTTTCTCCCTGCTTTAGCTGATCGTCTGAGAGCTTGTTCATCCCTGGGATCATCTTGATGAAGCCTCCCAGAGAACCCATGTTCTTTAGCATCCGCAACTGCTTGAGAAAGTCAGTAAAGTCAAACTTCGCTGACAAAATTTTCTCCTGCATCTTCTCAGCATCTGCTAAGTCAAACTCTTCCTGGGCTTTTTCTACTAGGGTTAGCACATCGCCCATTCCCAAAATCCGGGATGCCATGCGATCGGGATAAAAGGGTTGCAGTGCCTCGACTTTCTCACCCACGCCCACAAACTTAATTGGCGCTCCCGAAATCTTTCGCACCGAAAGCGCTGCACCACCACGGCTATCACCATCCATCTTGGTGAGAATCGCCCCAGTAATTCCGATCTGCTCATGGAAGGTGCGAGTTAGATTTGCTGCCTCTTGACCAGTCATCGCGTCCACCACCAACAGAGTTTCATGGGGTTGGACAGTTGCTTTGATGCGGGCTAATTCCGCCATCATATCTTCGTCAATTTGCAGACGACCAGCAGTATCAATAATTACTGTGTTTACACCTTCTGCTCTAGCGCGTTCTACACCTTGTCGAGCAATTTCTACGGGATCTGCGTCGCTTCCTAGTTCAAATACTGGTACATCAATTTGCTTACCCAACGTCAGCAACTGGTCGATCGCTGCTGGGCGATATACGTCTGTCGCCACCAACAAACAGCTACGCTCTAATTTTCTCAAATGTAAGGCTAACTTAGCGGTAGCTGTGGTTTTACCAGTACCTTGCAACCCAGCCATCAACACAATAGTAGGCTGTTCCTTGGCTTCTGCGATGGGAACATTTTCTTCTCCCATTACCTCGACTAGTTCATCGTGAACAATTTTGATGAACTGTTGGTCAGGTCGCACGCCGGTAACCACCTCGGCTCCCTGTGCTTTGGCTTCGACTTCACTAATAAAATCTTTGACTACCTGGAGATTGACATCTGCCTCCAACAAGGCGCGGCGCACTTCGCGCAATGCATCTTGGATGTTGGATTGAGAAATTTTGTCCTGTCCCCGCAGTTTTTTCCAGGCGGCTTCTAAACGGTCAGATAGAGCATCAAACATAATGTAATTACAGGTAGTTCGCCAATGGGGAATCTTGAACCGCCGATGAATGCGATTCCAAATTTCCGCTAAATTTTAAACGTGCTATTTACCAGCTTAGTAGTTTTCACCGCGACTGTAGCAACCAGATACCTAGCTTTATAGAAGATTGAGCTTAAAGTACAATGAGGCGAAGAAGGGCTATTGGACAGCGAGAACCTACATCACATATCGCTATGACCAGCAACACACTGCTTCAACCCACAGAAATCATCCACCTATCAGGTATCAGTTGGCAAACCTATGAAAACTTACTGACTGAACTTAGCGCTAGTCGGCGCCTCCGGCTTACTTACAATCGGGGTACTTTAGAAATCATGGTTCCTTCGCCTGAACATGAACGATACAAAAGAATTGCGGGTCGATTTGTCGAAACTCTCGCAGAAGAACTAGAAGTTAAAATTGAGTGTCTTGGTTCTACCACTTTTAAACGTCCAGAACTGAGTGGCGCAGAACCAGATGAATGCTTTTACATTGAAAATATTAATTTCATAAGAGGCAAAAAAAGAATAGATTTAGCGCAAGATCCGCCACCAGATTTAGTAGTAGAAATTGATATTACTAGTAGTTCTAAAAACCGCTTTCAAGTCTATGCTGATATAGGTGTGCCTGAAATCTGGCGATATGATGGTAATGATTTTACTATTAACATTTTACAAAATCAAAAATATATATCTGTTGAACAGAGTTTAGCATTTCCCAATCTGCCATTAATAGAAATTTCTAGTTTTTTAGAGCAGGTGGGAGAAAAATATTATTTAGAATTAGTTAAAGAATTTCGCCAATGGGTTAGAAGCCATATTTAATATCAAAATAATAATGTTGGGTTGAATGGCGATCGCATTCTTGAGTTGCTCCACAAGGAAGCAGCCAAACTTGCAGCAGTCACAGCCTTGGCAGAATACGAACAGTTTGGCTGTCCCGGAGTCCCGACTTGGGTAGTCAACGGTGAGAAATTTTGGGGAAAAGATCGCGTTGATTGGGTTGTCGAAAAGGTAAAGCAATTACCTTAATTTCTCAAGAGTCGCCCTTTTATGATTGAGTTGCTGTCGGTTTTGAGAGCTGTTGTTGGTAAAAGCGAACAACTTTTTGTACATAGTCAGCAGTGAAACCTTTGTCACAACCTGTATAGCTACCAGTCATCCACCAACAAGCTGCACCACGCACAGATGCAATTTCATTATTGTTAGTGGCGCGGAACTGATTTGTTAACTCACGGCGGGTTATGCAAGAGACAACTTGGCGAGCGATCGCTGAATTGTTTTCAAATTGCGTCGGTGTTAGTTCTCGTTTGAGACAAGTTCTTGACCAGCCTTTGAGGGTTTCTGGTTTCACTTGCCATTCGCTGTAATATCCATCATTGGGATTTTTTGTCTGCGGTGCAGCCTGTCGCAATGCTTCTACCATCGCCGCAACTTGGGTATCAGAAATCGGCTGCTGTGCTTGAGCTAATAATGGCAATAGTCCTAAGCTGACAATAACTCCGTTGAGTAGTAATCCTATGGTTTTTTTTCTCATAAATTAACATTCTATGCTTTTACGCTATCAATTAGCAAGGCATGATCCACAGATTAGGAACCTACTAAATTTTCTATAGTATCGGCATCATTCGGTAATGCGGCTGTTAAAACTTCGCTACCTTCTGTGGTAACTAAAACATCATCTTCGATGCGGATTCCGCGCACATCGGCAAATTCAGATAAACGCTGCCAATTCACTACATTTTGATATTTTGAGCTAACATTGGCATTATTTAAAATTGCTGGTACTTGATAAAAGCCAGGTTCAATTGTGACTAACATTCCTGGGCGCATGGGACGATTTAAACGGAGGTAGCCTAAGCCAAAGCGATCGCTCCTTTCACGTCCTTCTTCATACCCAGCTATATCACCCAAGTCTTCCATATCATGGACATCTAAACCCAGTAGATGACCGATACCATGAGGAAAAAACAGCGCGTGGGCATCCATCTCTACTAAATCTTGGGGATTTCCTTGTAAAATACCTAACTCTACTAAACCTTCAGCTATCACCGTGGCAGCTAGCAGATGGATATCTTCATACTCTACACCAGGCTGTATTTTGGCAATGCAAGCATCATGAGCCGCCAGCACCACATTATAAATATCTCTTTGGGTAGATGAAAACTTACCGGAAACTGGCCATGTGCGCGTTACATCACCTGCCCAACCCATCTCAGTTTCAGCGCCAACATCGGCAAGGAGTAAGTCACCTGGTTGCAAAGGATGGTGATAGTGTTCGTTATGCAAAACTTCACCGTGAACAGTGACAATACTGTTGTAGGAAGTGGTCATATTATGGGCAATAATTACTCCTTCCATCGCTGCACGAACTTCTGCTTCTAGCTTGGCTTTAATTGTTGCTGCCATACCAGCTTTGTGCGCTTCAACAGTGACAGCGGCAGCTTTTCGCAACTCGGTTAATGCAGCTTTATCATGAGTGAGACGGAGAGAAACGATCGCCTTGGCTAACTCCAAGTCAATTCCTTGGGGAGGACTTTGTGGTAAAACCCATCTATTTAATAGCTGCGATTGTTGCGTCCAAGTAGCTGCATCTTGTACAGCGAGTGTGGCTGCATCTTCTACCCAAGATTCTAATTCTGCCATTGGCCGAGCCACATCTGCCCCTATATTCTGGGCTATTTCCTCGCGCGTTGGCATTTCTCCATGCCAAAGGGCGCTGCTGGGTGATGGATCGTCGATGAATAGTTCTAGCTTGCCCGCTTCTAGACGAATTGCCGCCTTTGATAATGGCAGTCCGGCAAAATAGAGGAAATGGCTGCTAGCGCGAAACGGAAAGGTATTTGCTAGAAAATTACGCGGACTGTTGCTACCTGACCACAGAATTGCTGGAAAATCAATGAGGTTGGCTAGTTGTTGCCGTCGGAGGCGTAAAGTCTCGATTAGGGAAGTAGAAGTTTGTTGGATCAGCATAAATGGCAGCTCAAAGAGAAGAATAAAGGTTATAGCTTTGCCTTTATTTAGTCGTTATCGTCATCGTCTTCATCATCCTTGCGATCATTATTTTTGCGATCGCCATCTTTGTCGTCATCATCCTCGTCGTTCTGGTTAGGTTGCGGGACTGGTTTTTGTTGCTCAGTTGGAGCAAGTGGCTGCGGTACATTAAGACCACAACTAACTAATCCTCCAAAAATTAATGCTAAGTTGACAGCAGCAAAGAAGTTTCTAAAGATTTTTATCGTCATGTTTCCATTTTGCTTTGACATTGACCCTAGTTTTTAGAGATTGTATTTTTAATTTATCAGGTACTGTATATAGCGGTTCTCATTTGGATGTAATATGCACTTTAGGAGTACGGCTGTGTGCCTCTAAGAATGAGTAAGCATATATTCCACGCTATTGAGAACCGCTATAGACGCAAATAATCGTAACTAGTAGCATAAATATCTCATGCACTCTTGATAAATATAATGCTGTCTAATTTTCCAGGTGACTCTAATGGGACAAATCATTACCCAGGTTGATGCTTTTACCAATACACCTTTTGCAGGTAACCCTGCTGCTGTCTGTGTTTTGCCCACTGCCCAAGATGATTGCTGGATGCAGAATGTGGCGCAAGAGATGAATTTATCTGAGACGGCTTTTTTAGTTAGACAGGATGATGGCTTCAATCTGCGTTGGTTTACGCCCACAGTAGAAGTACCGCTTTGTGGTCATGCAACTTTAGCTAGTGCCCATGTACTTTGGTCAGAGGGGCATTTGTCACAGAATGAAGTTGCGCGTTTCTACACTAAAAGCGGAGTGCTGACTGCTAAGTTGCAAGGTGAGTGGATTGAGTTAGATTTTCCTGTGAATCATTCACAAGCAACAGTCGCCCCGCAAGAACTCAAGGCTGCTTTGGGTGTCCCATACAAATCTGTTTTTCTAAATTCCTTGGGCTATTTAGTAGAATTGGCATCTGAAGATTTGGTACGGCAAATACAGCCAAATTTTCAAATGTTGAAAACGTTGCCTATTTCTGAAATCATTGTCACCAGCCTCACCCACCCTGATTCTGAATATGATTTCGTCTCTCGCTTCTTTGCACCAGGTTTAGGGATTGATGAAGATCCTGTAACTGGTGCGGCTCATTGTTGTCTTGCTGCCTTCTGGCGCGATCGCTTGCACAAAAATGAATTATTGGCTTATCAGGCATCCAGTCGTGGCGGGGTGGTAAAGGTGTATTATAACGGAGGCGATCGCGTCTTTCTTTCTGGACAAGCGGTAACTGTTATGCGAGGTGAGTTAATTACCGCATAAAGCTAATGTTATAAATCAATCGCATCCGGCAAAAACTCACCATCAAGAATTTGAGCAATGGAATAAGGACACTCCACTGGAAACGTATCTATTGGTAGTTCAGTTTCATTACTAGCAGCTTTCAATCCCCGATGGTAGCACTGGGCTAAAACTTCTTCTGGATAGGACTTGAGGCTGGGACTCTCTTGCAGCAAATCTACAATTTTGTTGCGTTGCTCATCAATGGTATTTTGCCAAGAGCCACTCCGCAAACTAGACTGATATCGCCATTTGAGCAAATGCTGTAATAATACTTCCAAGCGGCTTTTCAACTCCCGTCGATCTGACCGTCCCAAGCTTTCAATCTCCTCAATCACAGCATCCCAGTCTACTTGTCCAAATTGTCCAGCACGAATAAGTTGCACAGTTTTTTCTGTCCATGCGACAAAATCTGTTTCATATAACTGGGCTGCGCTTTTCGGAATCGGAGTCATAAGCTTCCTGCAATCCACCGTAGACTATCAAAATTGGAGAGATTTTACACCCATTTTAACGTTAGGGGCTAGGCGAGGGCGAGGCAATCGCGTCTTGTGAGCCGGATAAGCCGTAATATCGTGTCCGGTTAAAGACTTATCATTAAGACCGCAGTTCTTGCTGGGGGCAGGGGGAAAGAGGGTTTTTCGATTTTTGCAAGCCGATGCTGCAATCGCATTGTGAGTCGAAACAATCGCATTGTCAGTCAAAACAATCGCATTGTCAGTCGATACAATAGCATTATCAGCCGAGACAATCGTATTGCACGAGGTTGGGTTCAAATGGCACAGCAATACAATAGACTGCAAGAGCGTACTTTTGTAAAGAAGCGACTCTCACAATATCTAAACAAGCCTATATTTTAATTTCAAAAATGCCTGCTAAACACAAAGATAGTAGAAGTCTTATCCAATCTCGTGACTGGCCAATTGAGCAATTACCTGGACTGAGCCACGAGGAACAATCTCAACTGCAAAATTGTGGGATTACTAGTACAGGGGCGCTAGTCAAACAAGGGAAAACTCTAGAGACAAGACTAGCGTTAGCAAATAAACTACATATTCATCTTCAATATGTAAATAAATGGATGGCTTTAGCTGACTTGGCGCGTATTCCCAGTGTAGGCATACAATATTGTGGTTTATTGCTCCATGCAGGTATTGGTTCTGTAGCACAGTTGGCTCAGACTCCTACTCACAGATTGCACCAACAAATTATGCGCTTGCAGGTGGCAACAATGCAGCGACGAGATTTGTGTCCACCAATTGAGCTAGTACAACAGTGGAGTCAGCAAGCGAAAATAGTGGGGAGTGGGAATTAGGGAGCAGGGGGAGCAAATCAATTCAAAATTCAAAATTCAAAATTAAAGAACTTCTGCCTCCTCTTTCTCAATGCCCCATACTTCGACTACGTTCAGTACAAGTGCCCCATGCCCAATGCCCCACTCTTTACTCTTTAGCTAAAACACCATTAAGGAAGATATCAGCAAGTCCTTCTGCCATTTCCTGCATTTGTTGGGGAGAAGCATCAGGTTCTATGAGGGTATTGTTAGAAAAACCTGCGATCGCAAACATTCCCAAGAAGACTTTAGCAACTAGCTTTGCGTCCATCTTGCGATAAATGCCTTTATCCATCGCTGTTTGAAAAAATGCTTCGCCCACATCGGTCATTTTGGTGATGACTTCTAACTGGATGCGATCGCGCAAATCGGGGTGAAACTGCACCTCCATAAAACAAACGCGCATTAAATCGGCATTTTTTTGAAAGTTCCACATCCGGCGACGCATCACCTGAGCTACGGCTTTATAGCTGCCCATTTCACTTAATTCTGTCAGCAAATCTGTGAGAATCTCCACCCATCCACTCGTAGCTACTTCTACCAAAATTGCCTTTTTATTGGGAAAATGACGGAATAGAGTGCCTTCAGCTACACCTGCTGCCTGTGCTAAATCGCGGGTGGTAGTACCGTCAAATCCTTGAGAGGCAAACAACCGTTGTGCTGCCTGTAAAATCCGGGTACGCGTCTGAGCCTCTGAGGGTGGGGAAGAATTAAAAACTCGCATAACAGTTATGGTGAAATTTCCGGAACAGGATTTGTAGCATTATTGTCTAACGTCAAGTAAAAAAGCTCAAAAAGCTTAATACAACATTAACGTCCTGGTACTAAGTATCTTGTTTTTTAGGTAATGTAACTTTATCTTAATTTTTGCTTATGAACCAGATGAGTCGGTCAATTTGGGATTGGTCAATTAAAGGAGGCAGAGGGTCACTGAGCGCAGCCTCTCCAAAAGTTGGGAGCCTAAGTGAAACAGGAGGGAGGAGAAAGACTGCTCCCTGCTCTGTGCCTTCTGCCTTCGTTGATAAAGTATCTGTGATGTTGCGGCGCTTATTTGTCGCTTTGTTGGCTTTGATCATCTTTTGGTGCGGATTGCTGCCAGAAATTGCTTTGGCTCAAACTCAGACAGCACCTCTTCCTCAAAGAGTTCTGCAACCTAAGAAAACTCAAACTCCACCAGTTCAAACTTCGATTCAACCTTATCTGGATCGAGTTATCAAGCAGTTAACGGAATTTCGCCTCGACAATGGTCTAAAATTCATTGTCTTGGAACGGCATGAAGCGCCGGTAGTTTCTTTTCTTACTTATGCAGATGTCGGTGGAGTCGATGAGCCAGATGGCAAAACTGGTGTAGCTCATTTTCTGGAACATTTGGCGTTTAAAGGCACGACGCGTATTGGTACAGAAGATTACAAGGCAGAAAAACCTTTATTAGAAAGCTTAGAACGGTTGGATGCCCAGATTCAAGCAGCGAAAGCCAATGGCAAAAAAGATGAGGTTGCTCGGTTAGAAGCTGAGTTTAAGCGGGTGGAATCGCAAGCAGCCAAGCTAGTCAAGCAAAACGAATTGGGGCAGATTGTCGAACAAGCGGGAGGTGTGGGTTTAAATGCCAATACTTCAACCGAAGCCACACGTTATTTGTACAGTTTTCCTGCTAATAAGCTGGAACTTTGGATGTCGCTGGAGTCGGAACGATTTCTCGATCCTGTAATTCGTCGTGAGTTTTATAAAGAAAGAGATGTAATTTTAGAGGAGCGACGGATGCGGGTGGAAAATTCACCCATTGGACTGATGGTGGAAAAGTTTATTGATACTGCTTACAAAGTTCATCCCTACAGACGTCCGGTGATTGGTTATGACAAAGATATCCGCAATCTGACACCAGAAGATGTCCAAAAGTTTTTTGATACTCACTACGTACCAAGTAATTTGACCATTGCTATTGTCGGAGATGTTAACCCGGCTGAGGTGAAAAAACTGGCGCAAACTTATTTTGGTCGCTATCTGGCAAAAACCAAAGCTGTTGAAAAAATCCCGGTGGAACCACCACAACAACAAACACGGGAAGTTACTTTACAGCTACCTTCTCAACCCTGGTATTTAGAAGGTTATCATCGTCCGGCAATTACCCATCCAGATAATGCAGTCTATGACATCATTGCCAGTTTATTAAGTGATGGGCGCACGTCGCGGTTGTATAAGTCTTTAGTAGAAAAGCAGCGTTTGGCACTAAATGCTAGAGGTTTTAGCGGTTTTCCTGGAGATAAGTACCCAAACCTGATGTTATTCTATGCTCTCACGGCTCCTGGTCATACGGTTGATGAGTTGGCGGTGGCTTTGCGCCAAGAAATTGACAAATTAAAAACTGAGCCTGTAGCTACGGTTGATTTGGAACGGGTGAAAACCCAAGCACGGGCGAGTTTGTTACGTAACCTCAATTCAAATATGGGAATGGCTCAACAATTGTTGGAATATGAGGTGAAAACTGGCTCTTGGCGGAATTTGTTTAAGCAGTTGGATGATATTTCGGCGGTAACGACGGCTGATATTATGCGGGTAGCAAAAGAGACGTTTACGCCGAAAAATCGCACGATTGGGAAGCTTTTGTCGAAAGAAAAATAAGATAAACAAACCGTAAAGGGCGCAAAGGCAGGAGATATGAAAAGGTACAAGGTGAAGGGTAAAAGGCGAATGGCATTGAAAATCCAAAATGGCAAGGGGTTGATTTATGGTTTGGTTGCTGTTTTTGCGTGTTTACTTTTAACTTGTAATTTTTCTCTGGCAGCGACGGCTGAGGCAAAGCATTACACTGAGTTGCAGTTGCCACCGCTACCTGAGATTAAGTTACCCAAGTATGAGCGGTTTGTTCTCCAAAACGGCTTAGTTGTCTATTTAATGGAGGATCACGAATTACCTTTGGTAAATGGTACAGCGTTTGTGCGGACAGGAAATCGCTTGGAACCACAACAGAAAGTTGGTTTAGCGGATTTTACAGGCGCGGTAATGCGAACTGGAGGAACTAAGCAGCATTCGGCTGATGAACTAAACGAGATGTTGGAACAACGGGCAGCATCTGTGGAAGCTAGTATTGGTGAAACTTTTGGTAGTGCTAGCTTTGACGCACTCAGTGAAGATTTAGAAACGGTGTTTGGGCTGTTTGCCGAGGTGTTGCGATCGCCAGTATTTGCTCAAGAAAAGCTAGACTTGGCTAAGACACAGGCTAAGGGTGGCATTGCTCGTCGCAATGACGATCCAGATAGTATTGCTAGTCGAGAATTTAAGAAGTTGATCTATGGGAAAGATAGTCCCTATGCTCGCACAATAGAATATGCAACGGTGGATCAGGTTGAGCGTGAGGATTTGCTCAAGTTTTATCAGCAATATTTCCACCCCAATAATATGATTTTGGGAATCGTAGGGGATTTTGATGCCAAAAAAATGCGATCGCTCATTCAAGCTAAGTTTGGCGACTGGAACCGCAACCCAGGTATTGCTAATCCCAAATTGCCAAGCGTTGTGCCAGCCAATACAGGTGGAGTCTTTTTTGTAAATCAGCCACAATTGACGCAAAGTAGTGTGCTTATCGGGCATTTAGGTGGACGGTTTGACAATCCTGATTATCCGGCGCTGGATGTATTGAATGGGGTTTTAAGTGGATTTGGTGGACGCTTATTTAATGAAGTGCGATCGCGTCAAGGTTTAGCATACTCTGTATACGGGCAGTGGAGTCCCCGTTTCGATTATCCTGGGATGTTCATTGCTGGTGGACAAACGCGATCAGATGCTACTGTGCAGTTTGTCAAAGCCTTACAAAATGAAATCAAGCGCATCCAAACTCAAAGAGTAACAGCAAAAGAACTTGCTTTTGCCAAAGAGTCTACACTCAACTCCTTTGTATTCAACTTTCAAGACCCCAGCCAAACCTTATCACGGTTGATGCGATACGAATATTACGGCTATCCTGCTGATTTTCTCTTTCGCTATCAAAAAGCTGTCGCCGCCACCACAGCTGCTGATGTGCAACGGGTAGCACGAGAATACCTCAAGCCAGAAAAGATCGTGACTTTAGTGGTGGGGAATCAAAGCGCCATTCAACCACCATTGACGCAGCTAGCAGTACAGGTAACGCCGATAGATATAACGATTTTTGGTTCGCAGCCACAGGCGAATAATTAGTTCCATCTTTACCATTTTTTTAACTGGGTAGGAGCAGGTCTTAATTGAACTGGATTGCGCTATCAGCAAGGTATCCCTTTATGGATTTCTTAGTAATCAGCATTCAGTTACAGTACTTGACTAACTACTCAAATCAAATAATTTCCTTGATTATCTGGAAATGACTGAGGCCAAATTGTAGTAACCAGTAGAAACTAAATCAGGAACCAAAACCTCTGGAGTTCCCAGAGGTTTTTTTTTAATACGCTTTTCGAGGAGCGATCGCCCGATAAACCTCAATAATAAAATTGTTGCATTAACTGGAGTAAGCTAAATTTAGGTTTGAGCTACTGGGAATGGAAATGATGTTGTTGGAATTAAAGCGCATCTATGTTCCACCAGGGCAAAGAGTGCTACTGCGAGATGTAACCTGGCAGGAATTGGAAACAATTCTAGAGGATTTAGGGGAACACCGTGCAGCACGAATTGCTTATGACAGGGGAATATTGGAGATTATGGCACCACTGCCAGAACATGAAGACGATAAAGAAATTATTAGTGATTTAGTCAAAGCGCTTTTGGAAGAATTAGATATTGAGTTTAGATGTCTTGGTTCTACCACTTTCAAGAACCAAGCAATGGCTCAAGGTATAGAACCTGATCAGTGTTTCTATATAAAAAATGAATCCAAGATTCGTGGCAAGAAGCGACTAGATTTAACAGTAGATCCCCCTCCAGATTTAGCTCTAGAAATTGATATTACTTCTCGCACTCATCCTAATATTTATGAAGCCCTACAAGTACCTGAGCTTTGGCGTTTTAATCAAGGAAAGCTCCAAATTAATATTCTGCGAGATGGGCATTATATAGAGTCTCAGCAAAGCCTAAATTTTCCTCTATTCCCACTAATTGAAACGATTCCCCAATATCTGGAGCAAAGTACAACAGCAGGTAGAAATGCAACGCTCAAGGCTTTTCGTCTTTGGGTACAAAAGCAAATACAACAGCAATGATTGAATAATTCGTAATTCGTAATGGGCTACGCCCCGCCACGCTAACGTAATTCGTAATTAATTTTAGGAGAGCTGCCTAACTTCGACCTCTACTTGGATCTGGCAACAGGTTAAGACAAGTCGGCTCGGTGAACCAAGAATCCCACGGCTTCAAGCCGTGGGAGTGTCAATTAGTAATGATTTAGGTTAATGCCAGCTTCTTTTGCCATTGCTTCTAACCCTTTAACTTCTAAGCTTTTGATTGCTTTAGTAGACAGCTTTAATTTTACCCAGCGATTTCCGCCTGCCCACCAAACACGCTTGCTTTGCAGATTAGCGTGCTGAAGGCGTTTTGTACGGCGGTGGGAGTGGGAAACAGCAAAGGCGTTATTTGCCTTCTTACCAGTTAGTTCACAGCGACGGGACATAGCAAGTATCTCCAGATTGTTATTTTAATACAGCCTTTCCATTTTAGGTCTTAGGCAACAGAAGTGGAGAAGAGAGTAGGGAGATTAGGGCAGGGGGAAGGGGAGAGAAGGGGACAAGAGGTGAGAACTTGAAACAAGTCTTTCTCCTTGTCCCCAATGCCCAATGCCCAATGCCCAATGCCCGACTCGCACTATTTACTTGCTTGTTCCGTCAGTTTAGTGAGTACCTCATTTGATCGCTCGACAAAAGATTTCATTCCCTCAGCGTCAAAGCCTTTCTGAGACATCAGCGCTAGATCGTAGACGTGTTGGCAAATCAAGTTCACTAACTGATCTGTATGCGATTGACCGTCACCTTGAATAATACTACCTTGGTTAAGATTTGCCAGATTTTGAATTAGCGGGTGAGCAGTATTCACCAGCAAAATGTGATCTTCGGGAAACTCTGCTGTCCCCTGCTGCATCATGGCGTTCATTTCTCGCAGGCGGCGAAGAATCTCTGGTAAAAGCACCATCGCAGGTGGTGTACCTTGAGGATCGTCTGATTTCAAAGCTTCGGTACGGATGTTGAGTTTGGGTTTGTTGAGAGATTTCTCAAATAACTCTTTAATCGTCTCACTGCGGGTTTTGTTCGTTTTGGGATCGACAATTTCCGTAGCTTTATCTTGTTCTAGCAGGGTATTATCTAAATCTGAGTCTACCCGCGTAAACTTGACATCCTGATATTCCCGCTCTAGGAAGTTGATAAAGTGGGTGTCGATGAAGGAGTCCATAAATAGGACTTCCAAGCCTTGATTTTTGTGTAGTTCTATGTACGTAGCTTGGGTTGTTTCATCGGTGCTGTAGAAAACCCGGTTTTCGTTACGTTCTTTGTTGCGTTCTAAATACTCTTTGAGTGTGGTGTAAGGAGCAGTGGGTGTTGAGTTCTCGGCACTGGGTGAGGGAGTAACATCTTGCCAAGCATCCCCCTCTGAGGACTGTACTTCAACGGCTGGAGTTTCAGCAGCAGCTTTTTCTGTCAGCTTGGCGGTGGTGCGGAAAACGATGATATCTTCAATTTGTTTTTTGAATTTCTCGTCGTTGAGAACGCCGAATTTTACAAAAGTACCGAGGTCTTTCCAGGCGCTGATGTATTGTTCACGATTATCGCGGAAAAGTTCTTTGAGGCGATCGCCTACTTTTTTGGCAATGTAGTCACCAATCCGCTTCACAGTGCGATCGCCTTGCAAGGCACTACGCGATACGTTTAGGGGAATATCGGTACTATCAATCACACCCCGCATCGGCATCAGAAATTGCGGGATAATTTCTTCGCAGTTGTCGCTAACAAAAACTTGATTGCAAAATAGCTTGATCTGCCCTTTGGTAACATCTACATCCGGCCTCATTTTGGGGAAATACAGAATCCCGTTGATGATAAAGGGATAGTCTGTATTTAAATGTACCCACAACAGAGGTTCTTCCTGAAAAGGATACAGGTAGCGGTAAAACTCTAAATAATCTTCTTGACTCAGATTACTTGGAGACTCTCGCCACGGTGCTTTTTGCTTATTTACTACTTCACCGTCCAGTTTAATTGGGACTGGCAAGAAATCGCAATAAGTCTTGACAAGATTCTTAATTCGTGCAGATTCAAGAAATTCTTCCTCTTCTCCTTGCAGGCTGAGAGTAATAGTAGTACCGCGAGTTGTTCGGGGTGATTCTTCTAGGGTGAATGCTGGCGAACCATCGCAAGTCCAGTGAACCGCCTGCGCCCCTTCTTGATAGGAGAGGGTATCAATTTCTACCTTCTGCGCCACCATGAAGGAAGAGTAGAAACCAAGACCGAAGTGGCCGATTATCGGTTGATCTGATTTGCCTTCATACTTATGAATAAATTCTTCAGCACTAGAAAAGGCAACCTGATTGATATATTTCTTAACTTCTTCTGCGGTCATCCCGATACCATTATCGGAGATGGATAGGGTTTTGTTATCTTTGTCAATGGCAATTTCAATTTCTGGTTCGCCGATATCTCCAGCGTAATCTCCGGCGCGGGATACCATTTTCAGCTTTTGGATGGCGTCTACAGCGTTGGATACCAGTTCTCGCAAGAAGATTTGGTGATCTGAGTAAAGTGACTTCTTAATGATTGGGAAAATATTCTCAGTATGAATACTGATAGTGCCTTGTTCTAGCATAATTGGTAATTTTTCGATGTTAGTATCTGAAATGATGATAGTGGCTAATATAGCCTAGCCTTCTGTTTTCCAGAATAAACCCGGAGAAAATAGAAGGGTATGATACCAATTAGGATTTTAAAAGCATAACTTAGGCGATCGCACCTTTTTTGAGCATTGTTTGCCCCCATTTTCTGATTCGGATTTCCCTACTCCCAATTTTCACCGCAGGTTTATTAACCTAATTGAGACTGTTACCTAAGTACTACTGCCAGTTTTTTCCAACACCAAAAAATAGTGATACGGATAAGTTTGGCCGATTTTTTGATAAATATTCCGAATTTCTAATATTGCAATATTTTTTACTTATGGTTAATAGTTCTGACTTACTCGCAAAACTCTACAATGCCTTTAAGCCCTTTGAACCCTTACCCGCAGGTGATCCAAAATATGTAGATTGTCAGGATGTGCGCAAAGATGCGGATATTGAGCAAGAGTTGGGAAATCGGATGCGATTAGCAGATACAAATACTTGCCAATTGTATTCTGGCCATCGGGGTGCGGGGAAGTCTACAGAATTACTCAGGTTAAAGAAATATGGCTCTCCTAGACTAGTTATAATAAATTAATACTTGATATCAGGTTAAATCCTTACATAGTCAGGGATTCAAGAGGAACAAAGTAATTTTTTATTAAATCTTTTATTTTATTTTAGGCAACCCTTGTTATATCAATCGTTTTAGCCGTTTTTTAGTGTTAATTTATCAACCCAAGTCTGGGAGAGCTAGAAATATTTAGAAAATCGGCAATTTTATGTGGTCTATTTTGCTGCTGATGAAGAGGATATTGATTCAGAAGATGCCCAGTATACAGATATACTCCTCGCCTGTACCCGCCGTTTGCTCAAAGATTTAAAAAGAATTGCTAATCCTCGTCCTATACTCAACTGGTTGAAAGGTCGTTGGGAAGATTTGAAAGATTTGGCGCAGACTCCCATAGAATTTGAAAGTTTGGGAGTAGAAGCACAGCTAACTCAATTTGCTAAGTTGACCGCAAATTTAAGGGCTGTTCCTGAACTACGCCAGAAGATTCGCCAAAAAATTGATCCTTATAGCGTCACATTAATTCAGGTGTTAAATGAGTTTCTGGTGGATGCAAAACAGCACTTACCTAATGGCTACAAAAAACTGGCGGTAATTGTCGATAACTTAGACCGAATGGTATTAGTCAAACATGGAGAACGCACCAACTCTGAGGAAGTCTTTTTAGACCGTAGCGAACAACTCCAAGCTTTAGATTGCCATTTGATTTATAAGCTAATCGTCATTTAAATTGCACCATTTTTATGGTGATAAAAGCTGCAAACCCTCTCCCCTGCTCCCTGCCCCCTGCCCCCTGCCCCCCTGCGATCTCAATGTGCAAATTAAATGCTTAACAGCTTACTGTCCCCATTTCAATGGTCTATTCTACAAGGGCAACAGACCTCAGAGATATCTACGGCGACCCCCAAATTTTGCCGATGATTATGGTAAACACTCTCAAGGGGGAAGTTTATCAGCCAGAACTCAAGAAAGTTAAGGAAGTAATTAACAAGCGAGTCTGGCAAATTGCACCCGAACTATCACTAGAAACAGAAATTTTCGACAGTTCCCAAACCTTAGACAGACTTTGTTTAATGAGTGGAGGTCACGTGAGGAATTTGCTATTGTTAACTCAAGATGCCTTTGGACGCACTGAAAAGTTACCTGTTTCAGAAAACGCGGTGCGACGAGCAATTACTCAAGCCAGAGATACTTATCGCCGCACTGTGGAAAATCATCAATGGTGTCTGTTAGTGGAAGTGTCTTGTTCTAAGCGCATTATTAATGATGACTTGTATCGCAGTTTGATGTATAACCGTTGTCTTTTAGAATACCGCTATTTGGATGATGATGGAGAAATGCAGCGTTGGTATGATATTCATCCATTGATTCATTCAAGGAATTCCAGAATTTAAAGAAGCCGTAGCGAAACTTTCATGAACCCAAATTTAAGTGATTGGGATGATGAGTTACCCCCAGAACCAGAAGAAGCTTATCAAGACTTGCTTCGCGCACTGAAGCGGAAATCAGGATTTGGTTTGTTTTTTGTCCAATGTACACCTGTGGAAGCAGACAATTTGATTATCAAACTTCCCCAAGAGATTCCGCAGAAAAAGATTGCAGTTTTGCGATTGGTTGAGGCGATTGATAATTTATATCAGCCCGTAGCAGAGTTTATTAAAAACAAGCAAATTGATATTTTATTGATTAAAGGTCTGGAATATTCTTTATATAAGTATGAAAAAAGAAGTTTTGGAGAAATTACAGAAGGGCAATTTAGTAATTTAACTAGTGTTCCGCATATTTTAAATCACTTAAACCAACAGCCAGAACGCTTTACAGATGATTTTCCCATTAGCTTTGTTTTTCTTTTGCGTTCGTTTTCGATAAACTACTTTATTCATCGTGCCCCAGATTTTTTTGATTGGCGTTCTGGGGTGTTTGAATTACCGACTACACCAGAAGTAGTAGATGAATTAAAAGCGATGCCTATGAATGACAAATTAAAAATTTAACCTATCTTGAAGAACGGAAATCAAATGGCAGAAATAATCAATATTGAACAAGCAGTATTAGATAATTTGCGAATTCTCTCAAATGACAAGCAACAAGAAGTCCTAGATTTTGTTGAGTTTCTTGTTGAAAAAACAGTCAACCACCAGCATTTAGATACTGAAGATTCAGATTCTAGTATCTCATCAAATCTTCAACAGCAAAAACGGCTATCTCTCCGAGAAATTGCCCGACTACCTGTAGCAGAACGTCACAAAATACTAAAACCTTTTATCGCCACCATAGCCGAAGATTTTTTGAATGACCCAGAATTAACAGAGTTTGCCGTTCTGGATGGTGAAGACTGGGAAACCGAGAATGACTAATCCCAAAAAAGGTGAGATTTGGCTAGTGCAACTTGATCCAACCAGAGGACAAGAAATTCAGAAAACTCGCCCTGCTGTTGTGATTAGTTCTGATATATTTATTTCTATACCAATGCGGATTATTATTCCTGTGGCAACATGGCAACCTAAATTCCAAAATCGCCTTTTCATGATTCCTATCCAGCAAACTAATGAAAATGGCTTAGACTCAAACTCAGCAGGTAATGTTTTGCAAATTCGTAGTGTAACAACTGAGCGTGTCCGGTGTTTAGGAAAAGTTTCAACAGTCGTTATGCAAGAATTACTAGATGGTTTAATTATCTGTATTGATTATGCTCCTGAAAGCAACGACTGAAAAAGAGCATCTTTGAGAAAAATACAATTCAGATATAGCGATCGCTTTCTCATTTCGACTGAAAAGACTAACTGAGATTAACAGCGATGGCTATACATTACTAAATATAAAGTTAAGCTATCTTCAGGAACACAAATCAAATGTTAGAAAACGCCCAAGAGCAAAAACAGCTGTATATTAAATCTCAGTTTTAAGCAGCTTAAATTAAAAGCGATCGCACATAAATTACTAAATATAAACTCATGGCGATCGCTTTTTCTGACTATGTAGCAATCTGTGGTACTGATACCTTCACCAGCGCTTTTTTGCTAAAAGATAGACCATTTTCATTTTTGTCAATGATAATCGTGTCTCCAGAGATAAAAGTATTCTCCAATAACTTGGTGGCAAGGGGGTTTTCTACTTCTCGCTGAATTGCCCGTTTCAGTGGACGGGCACCATAAACTGGATCATAGCCTGATTCGACAAGGTGATCGCAAGCTGCTTGGGATATCTCAAAAAAGATTTTTTGCTCGCGCAGCAGATTTTCTACCCGCTTGAGTTGAATACGGATGATATGCCGCATTTCGGTGCGATTTAGGGTATGGAAGAGAATAATGTCATCGACGCGGTTGAGAAATTCGGGGCGGAAATGCGATCGCAAAGCATCCATTACCCGCTTCCGCATCGTTTCATACTTAGAATCATCACCAGATACATCCAAGATATGTTCGCTACCAATGTTGCTGGTCATCACAATAACGGTGTTACGAAAATCTACCGTTCTCCCCTGAGAGTCAGTAATTCTCCCATCATCTAACACCTGCAATAAAATATTGAACACATCGGGGTGCGCCTTTTCGACTTCATCCAGCAGCACCACTGAGTAAGGACGACGGCGAACCGTCTCGGAAAGCTGACCGCCTTCTTCATAGCCTACGTATCCTGGAGGCGCTCCCACAAGGCGAGAAACTGAGTGTTTTTCCATATACTCAGACATATCCAAGCGCACTAAGGCATCATCAGAATCAAAGAGAAACTGAGCTAAAGCACGGGCGAGTTCGGTTTTGCCCACACCTGTGGGGCCCATGAACAAAAATGAACCAATGGGACGCGAGGGATCTTTCATCCCCGCACGGGCGCGCCGTATCGCGGCTGCTACCGCTTCTACAGCTTCTTCTTGCCCAATGACTCGTTGATGCAAATGACTTTCTAGTTGCAGCAATTTTTGCCGTTCCGATTCCAACAAGCGATTGACGGGAATTCCTGTCCATTTGGCGACGATTTCGGCAATATCAGCTTCGGTGACTTGTTCTCGCAACAACGTAGAACCTTGGTTTTGAATTTCTAAAAGGCTCGCTTCTTTGGCTTCGCGCTCATGCTGTACTCCTTCCAATTTGCCATATTTCAATTGGGCAGCTTTATTTAAGTCATAAGCGCGTTCCGCCTGTTCAATTTGCACTCGCAGGGCATCTTCTTCTTTCTTTAAGGCGCTTATCGCCTCCAATATCTGCTTTTCACCTTGCCATTGCTCATTAAATACTTGCTGTTTTTCTGTTAAATCGGCAATTTCTTGCTCAATTCGCTCCAAACGTTCTCTCGTTTGCGGAATACCTTTTTCTTCGCCAGCTAATGACAGTTTTTCCATTTCTAACTGCATGAGGCGGCGATCAATGGTTTCCAATTCGGCTGGTTTGGAGGTAATCTCCATTTTCAACTGTGCTGCTGCTTCATCTACCAAATCAATGGCTTTATCTGGTAAGAAGCGATCGCTAATATAACGTGCTGACAGGGTTGCTGCTGCTACCAACGCCGAATCAGAAATTTTGACGTTGTGATGCACTTCATAACGTTCTTTCAATCCCCGCAGAATGGAAATAGTATTTTCCACAGTTGGCTGATCGACAAATACTTGCTGAAAGCGACGTTCTAGGGCAGCATCTTTCTCAATGTGTTTGCGGAATTCGTCGAGGGTAGTCGCACCAATACAACGCAGTTCTCCCCGCGCCAGCATTGGTTTGAGTAAATTTCCGGCATCCATTGCCCCTTGTTGGGTGGAACCTGCGCCAACTACGGTATGCAATTCGTCAATAAACAGTACGATGTCACCGTTAGATTCTGTAACTTCCTTGAGGACTGCTTTCAGACGTTCTTCAAATTCTCCTCGTAATTTTGCCCCAGCAATCAAACTACCGATATCTAAAGAAATAAGTTTGCGGTTTTTCAGAGATTCGGGAACGTCGCCATTTACCATTCGCTGTGCCAAAGCTTCTGCGATCGCAGTTTTACCTACCCCAGGTTCACCAATCAATACAGGGTTATTTTTGCTACGACGAGACAATACTTGAATTACCCGCCGAATTTCCTCATCCCGTCCAATTACCGGGTCGAGTTTTCCAGATTTTGCCTGTTCTGTCAAATCTCTACCAAATTTTTGTAAGGCTTCATAACGAGATTCTGGGCTTTGATCTGTCACCTTTTGGCTGCCGCGAATGGCTTTGATCGCAACTTCTAGTTTAGCTGCATCCGCACTAAAGCCTTTGAGTATCTTTCGTCCAACGCGATCGTCTTCAGCAAAGGCTAAGAGTATGTGTTCCACAGAAATGTAGGAGTCTTTCATCCTGACTCTAGCTTCCTCGGCTCGATCTAGTAAAACATCTAAACTGCGGCTAAGGTAAAGCTGATCGCTTTTACCAACTTTGGGCTGACGTTGGGTAAAGGCTTCTAGCTGCTGTTGGAAGCGGATTGGATCAACCTCAGATTTAGCGAGGATACGTATTGCTAGACTAGTGGGTTCTTCTAACAGAGCAATAATTAAATGTTCAACATCTAGTTGCTGTTGTTGATAAGCACGGACTATATCCTGAGATTTAACAATCGCTTCCCAGGCTTTATCAGTAAATTTATTCGGATCTGTAGGTTGCATCTTTAGAATTTTAGAATTTTGATTTTTAGTTTAGGGATTGCGTGTTGGGGATTGGGGACTGGGTATTGGAAAAACTCTTGCCCAGTCTCTAATTATCCAAACATTCTCAGCGTATATCCGCGTGTATCTCCAGTGGCAATTTTGGATTGGTAATTGGCGATAGTTTAATCCATTACCTATTTTCTAATTTAAAACGAAAACACTGTTCTGAACGGACTTTCTCAAACGGTGCTATTGGAGCGATGTCTACGACGGGCTATGCTTACGTTATTAGTGTTGCTCATCGACGACAGTATGGGCGTAATACTAATAGGATTTACGCAGAGAAGATTCCCTAACCCGCCAAAAAAAGGGGAGGTAAAAAGTGAAAAGTCTCGCGCAATCGGTTAACAGGAGCGCGATACACCTGTCTGCGGAAAAAATAAATCTTCCCGTATCTGGTTCAGCTTTTCAAGACATCGGTGTGGATTTTCCTACAGCTTTATTGCCTTTGATAAAGTTTTACTCCGTACTTAGGGAAAAGTAGGAGCGACGGAAACCGCTACTCTTAACTTTGGTGACTCAGCACAACTGAAGCTCAACTCCATCACCTAATATTCTTAATTATAAGAATTACTGACTCACAAGTTGCTCTTGTGATTCCTGTTTGGCTGCTGATCCTTGAGTTCCCAATTGAATCAGTTCAAGTTTATACCCATCTGGATCTTCCACAAAAGCAATTACTGTCGAACCATGTTTCATCGGCCCTGGTTCACGGACAACTTTACCACCCTGATTGCGGATTTCCTCACAGGTAGCGTAAATATCATCAACGCCAAGGGCAATGTGACCATAAGCATTACCCAATTCGTACTTTTCTACCCCCCAGTTGTAGGTTAGTTCGATCACCGAGTTGTCGCTTTCGTCGCCGTAGCCAACAAAAGCTAGGGTAAATTCTCCCCCTGGATAATCTTTTCGGCGTAGTAATTTCATTCCTAGAACTTCACAGTAGAACTTTAAGGACTCTTCAAGGTTGCCCACCCGCAGCATTGTGTGTAGTAATCGCATATTGACCTTTTCTCTGTAATTGATTTAGTGTTATTCTCTGCCAACATTTTACCTAGCTGAAAGTCTTCAGGTAAAAATGCATCAGGGAAAAAATTAATTGAAGGAGGCAGAGGGCAATTAATTTTCCTCCTGCCTTCTGCCTGGTTGTTGAGCGTTCGCGTAGCGTCTCGTAGAGAAGTCGAAACACTGCCTTCTGCCTTCATTGATAAACATTCCCTTACCCATTTTTGGTGTTGATCCCTATCCATATAATGGAAATCTTCTTTAATCTCAGTCAATAAAGTCTCTTAAACGCCTATGCTAGCGATTGGGTTAGGCAGCTGAACTGTATGCGTAACAGACTCGAACAAAGGATAAAGTACAGATGAGTAAATTTCTAGATACTGCAATTGAAGCGATCGCAGCCCGTGAAATTCTTGATTCACGCGGTAGACCGACAATTGAAGCCGAAGTGCATTTAGCCAACGGTGTTGTTGGATTGGCACAGGTTCCCAGTGGTGCATCTACTGGCTCTTTTGAGGCTCATGAACTGCGTGATGGCGATAAAAGCCGTTATGGGGGCAAAGGTGTACTCAAGGCAGTACAAAACGTCAAAGAAGCGCTTGCGCCAAAATTGTTAGGCTTGGATGCCCTCAACCAAGAACTCCTAGACCGGACGATGATCGCCATAGATGGTTCTCCCAACAAATCCAGTTTAGGGGCGAATGCGATTTTGGGGGTTTCCCTAGCGGCAGCTAAAGCTGGTGCTGAATCTCTAGATATTCCGCTATATCGCTATTTGGGTGGCCCTTTAGCGAATTTACTACCAGTGCCGTTAATGAACGTGATTAACGGTGGCGCACACGCCTCAAATAACGTAGATTTTCAAGAGTTTATGATTGTCCCAATTGGCGCAACTTCCTTCCGGGAAGCATTGCGCTGGGGTGCAGAGGTGTTTGCTACCCTCAGTCAGGTGTTAGATGAAAAGGGTTTGCTGACTGGTGTGGGCGATGAAGGCGGTTTTGCTCCTAACCTAGAATCTAATCAGGTGGCTTTAGAATTGCTGGTTGCTGCCATTAAAAAAGCTGGTTACAAGCCGGGGGAAGAAGTAGCTTTGGCTTTGGATGTAGCGGCTAGCGAATTTTACAAGAATGGTCAGTATGTTTACGATGGTAAACCTCACGCCCCGGCTGAGTTTATTGATTATTTAGGGCAACTAGTTGACCAATATCCAATTGTGTCAATTGAAGATGGCTTGCACGAGGAAGATTGGCAAAGTTGGCAATTACTCACCCAGAAGTTAGGTTCGCGGGTGCAGTTGGTAGGGGATGACTTATTTGTAACTAACGCCACTCGCTTGCAAAGAGGCATCCAGGAAAAAGCCGCTAATGCCATTCTGATAAAACTCAATCAAATTGGTTCTCTCACCGAAACCTTGGAAACGATTGATTTGGCAACTCGTAACAGCATCCGTTCAGTAATTAGCCATCGTTCTGGTGAAACAGAAGACACAACGATCGCTGATTTAGCCGTAGCCACCCGTGCCGGTCAAATCAAAACAGGTTCTCTGTGCCGCAGCGAACGCGTAGCAAAATATAATCGCTTGCTGCGAATTGAAGATGAACTAGGTGATCGCGCCGTTTATGCTGGTGCTGTAGGTTTAGGGCGTAAGTAGAAAATAGGGAATAGGGAATAGGGAATTGTTTTCCTGTCCCCTGTACCCTGCCCCCTAATCATGGATAAAACCCCAACTTGGGCAACCCTAAGGTTTCATCCCAGTCCATCATCAGGTTTAGGCACTGAATCGCTTGGCCCGCCTGTCCTTTAATTAAGTTGTCAATTGCTGACATGACAATCACGCGACCTGTGCGCGGGTCAACTTCTACACCGATGTAACAAAGATTGCTACCGTTAGCCCACTTGGTTTGAGGGTAAACGCCACTACCGCAGACTTTCACCCAAGGGGAGTTGCGGTAAAAGGCTGAGAAAATTGTGATTAAGTCATCTCGCACTAAACCAGGATCGCTCATTTTGGCATATACCGTTGCCAAAATACCGCGCACCATTGGGATAAGGTGGGGTGTAAATTGGATCATCAGTTCGTGACCAGCTAAGTCACTGCAAATTTGCTCAATTTCTGGGGTATGACGGTGACGGCCAATATTGTAAGCTGCTATAGAGTTGTCTGCTTCAGCTAGCAATAAGTTGGTTTGAGGTTGCCGTCCACTGCTAGATGTACCAGATTTGGCATCAATAATAGCTGTTTCTGGCACGATTAAGCCTTGCTTTAAGAGTGGCGAAAGTGCAAGGAGACTAGCAGTGGGATAAGAACCGGGACAGCCAATTAGTTGAGCTTCGGCAATGCGATCGCGATAAAGTTCTGGTAATCCATAAACTGCTGTAGCTGCAATTGTGCGATCGCTTCTCTCAATGCCATACCAATTTGTATAAGTTGTCAAATCGCTGAACCGATAATCTGCACTCAAATCTATTACTTTACATCCTTTTTCCAACAGTTTAGGCGCGATTTGGCAAGCCAGACCATTTGGTAAAGACAAGAAAACTACTTCACAGCGTTGAGCAATTATTTCTGGTTCTACTGCCTCTATTGGCAGGTTAGCTGCATGAGCCAAATGCGGGTACAAATCTCCAAAGGATTTCCCAATGCTGCTCTGGCAGCCTAAATAAACCAGATCTACTTCTGGATGATCCATCAGTAGTCGTACTAACTGTACTCCGCCATAGCCCGACGCGCCAACAATCCCAACGGGTACGCGTCTAAATTTGCCCATGATCTGAAATCCTTATCCCATGAATGGTGAATTCGTTATCAGCTATCAACAATATCAGCGACTAGACGCACAGCATACAAAACAGATCAAACCCCTCTACTTTTTTCAAACGCCGAGAAGGAGCGACGCGGTAAAATTGTCAAATATTTTATTTATCTCTCTTGTTTCCCTTTTCTCCCTGGTCGTTGCACTTTATTACTAAACCCCAATTTTTAGGGGCAGAAATTGTTGTCACGTTATCAAATCATTGCTAGTCTACTTCTCTGCCTTATAAACGAGCTACAATCTAAAAGAAGAAATTGTAAAAAATATTTACGTTGGTAGCTGGAAATCTTTCTGTGTCACAGCCTAATACTAACCAAGCTTTTAAATTTGATTCGATTGATGCCGCGTTAGCAGACCTAAAAGCTGGTCGCGTCATTGTAGTGGTAGATGATGAAAATAGAGAAAATGAAGGCGACTTAATTTGTGCCGCCCAATTTGCTACGCCCGACATGATTAATTTCATGGCGGTAGAAGCTAGAGGGCTGATTTGTTTGGCAATGACAGGCGATCGCTTAGACGAGCTAGACTTACCTTTGATGGTAAGCAACATTACAGATACTAACCAAACTGCCTTTACTGTTAGCATTGATGCTGGCCCAGAATTGGGTGTAACCACTGGCATCTCAGCAGAAGACCGCGCCCGCACTATTCAGGTTACTCTTAATCCAGGCACAAAGCCTACAGATTTACGTCGTCCTGGTCATATTTTTCCCATTCGGGCTAAAGCTGGTGGCGTACTCAAACGCGCAGGACATACGGAAGCGGCTGTGGACTTAGCCCGACTAGCAGGACTATACCCAGCAGGAGTAATTTGTGAAATTCAAAACTCCGATGGTTCAATGGCGCGGTTGCAGCAGTTAGTCGAATACGCAAAACGTCACAATTTAAAAATCATTAGTATTGCGGATTTAATCAGTTATCGCCTACAGCACGATCGCCTCGTGTATCGTGAGGTGATTACCAAGCTGCCTAGTCAATTTGGTCAGTTTGAAATTTACGCCTACCGTCACACTCTTGATAATACAGAACACGTCGCAATTGTCAAGGGCGATCCAGCTAACTTCAAAGATGAGCCAGTAATGGTGCGGATGCACTCAGAATGCTTAACTGGTGATGCTTTGGGTTCTTTGCGCTGCGACTGTAGAATGCAGCTTGTAGCTGCACTGAAAATGATTGAGTCTGCTGGTCAAGGTGTAGTTGTATACCTGCGGCAAGAAGGACGGGGAATTGGCTTGATTAACAAGCTGAAAGCCTATTCGTTACAGGATATGGGACTGGATACAGTAGAAGCAAATGAGCGTTTGGGATTTCCTGCTGATTTGCGAGACTACGGCATGGGCGCACAAATGCTCATGGACTTGGGCATCAAAAAGATTCGTTTGATTACCAATAATCCCCGTAAAATTGCTGGAGTCAAGGGCTATGGGTTGGAAGTAGTTGATCGCGTGCCATTGTTAATTGAAGCAACCGACTACAATTCTTATTACCTGGCGACAAAAGCGGAAAAGCTGGGTCATATGCTGTTACAGACTTATCTGGTAACAGTAGCAATTCATTGGCAAGATGACCCGGAAGCTGTGACAGAACGTTATGAACGCTTAGAGAAACTGCGACACTTAGCGAAAAGTAATGATTTATTGTTGCAGGAAGAAGCGCGTCCATTAGCGATCGCTATATTTGATGAGCCATCTTTAACAGTACACTTGGGTTTTGATCAAGCAAAAGTTGCTAGCTCTGATTGGTATCAACAAAGTGGTCATCCTTATATACAGGCTATCTTCCAAATTCTGGATAACCTAGCAACTTTGCCATACATCCAGAAACTAGAGTTTCTGATTTCCTCTGGTTCCGATCCGTTGAGTAATTTACAAGTCCAACTAGATCGGCAAACATTCTCTGATGGTACACTGCCTTCATCGATTAGCGATCGCTTAGAAAAGCAGCAAATATATAGCTTTAGCAAATAGCTTGTTTCAATAAATTTTGTCGGGTGTGTTATCGCGTAGCGTAACGCACCTTACAAATAAATTATTTGCTGACTCGATAAATTGGTCTAACCTGACGATAAGTATTAAGTAAGTCTAGAAATTTATTACCATCAAAATTGATCGGGTCAACTTTTTTACTGGAACGGTCTACTAGCTTGTGGGTAGTGATGCGCTCGTCTGGAACTTGACTTTGAGCAATTAACCAAGCAAGAGAATTATATTGCGCTTCCGTGTAACCGCTATGGGTTTGTTGGTTGGTAGCGTCATAACCATCTGGGGGTGTTTCCAAAGAAACGTGATAAGCAAAATTATTCACAGACGGGGGTAAATTTGGATTAGTCTTTACAGTTTCCACTCCATCAGGACTATCAAATACTGAGTTAGCTGCACCAAAAGCCCGCTTTTCTGGTGGTACTAGATAAACTACTGTTCCGTCTAACTTAATTAGAGTGTGGTAACTTGCTTGCACATTTTCATCGTCATGGGCTACTTGAAAGAAATTAATGGCGCTGGAAGCAGAATAACCAGTTTCATGGAGGACGATAATTGGTTGGTTATTGAGAGGAAGGCCGTTAACATCTTGGGCGTACCGTTCTCCATAATTAGTTGGGTTAACTGAGACAACTTCATAATTAGGTCTGTACTGTGCAAAAGCTTGAGTAGTTACGTACCTTGCTACAGGCTTGTTAGTCTTGGCTGAGGACTTGATAACATCTTGAGATTTCTTTTCTGGCTCTTTTGCTGATTGGAATTGTGCCTGGGGATATTGACTCCAGGCTGTAACCTGTGGATTGGATATATGGGACGTTGCCAGATTATTTTGTAATTTTGTCGCTCGTCCAATTAGCAGCACTACAATTAGAGCCATGAACATCAGCGAGATTAGTAGCACCCTAGTCGCCCAGTCTTGAAACCTCATTTTTCTAATACACGTAAAACGGTAGATATAAACTTGTAGCTAAACTGGCGTATCCTTAGTAGAAAAGCACTTCTGTACGCTTCTACCGCAGATGATATCCAAACGAGAATCGCTATAATACCTTAATTCTAGTCAAATATACGTTACTAGTATATGTTGGAATGCTATGTAATTGTTTTAAATGCTTCCTCTGTCTAGAAAGCTATTTCAATGCTATCAAAACCATCACTAGGAAATTTTAAATAAAAAAATACTCAACTACTGATTGTGGGGTGAGCGAGACGCTCACCCCACGATATTAAAAATTTATTTCCCCAAGCTTACAAGCCCATAGAGTATAAAATTACGCGATCATGCAGTCTGTCAGGCAAAATATGCTTCAGCACAGCTCCAATTTTGGCATCTTGTCCAACGAGATAGCGTGTCTTTGGCTTCTTTGCAGTGAGCGCATGAAGAACAGCCTGAGCGACAATATCCGCAGAAATTCCGTTAGAAGCGAGAATCTGCATTTTCTTGCGTACAATATTCATCGCTTGACCATAGAGATTTTGTGCCGTTTGCGGTAAATCCTGCTGTGCTATTTCAGATTGACCAAGGGACTTTTCCCAAATTGGGGTAGCGATGGAACCAGGTTCAATAATTGAAACCGAGATTCCCCAAGGTCGTAATTCCATCCGCATCACATCAGTTAGTGCTTCCAAGGCAAATTTTGACGCATTGTAAGCTCCCAGGAACGGTGTAGGGCTTCTACCGGCAATCGAACCCATATTGACAATTCGACCCCGATCTTGGCGTAATAGACCAAGAAATCCTTGTGTCACCGCTAATTGTCCAGTGACGTTAACTAGCATCTGGTGTTGAAATTCTGCGATCGCTAATAATTCTAAGGGGCCTGGGATAGCAATTCCAGCATTATTTACTAAACCTAAAATTCCACCACCACCGACTGCATTTGTTACCTTATCAACCGCAGATGCGATCGATTCAGCGTCAGTAACATCTAAAAAAATCGGAATGAGCCTTTGTGATCCTTTCTGTTTAAGTGTTTGAGCATCACTATCTTGACGCACGCCAGCAAAAACAGAGAAGCCCAACTGGTCTAAAAGCAAAGCACACGCTTGACCAATTCCTGTTGATGCTCCTGTAACCACTACTGTACGTTGATTTCCTGCAACCATTAACTCTCTCCGCACTATGATGGGATTGCTGTAATTACAAATTAGTCTGAATAAGCACGCTACAGGGGAGAAAAACCACGCCCTGAAGTGGTAAAGTTTCAACCAAGGAAGAATAAGAGCAGAAGTGCTTTCACCCACAAAAGGTTTGTACCTTTCTTTTCCCCTGCCCCCTGCCTTTTATTAATCTCTGCAAGTACCAGCGCGAAGGCAATCTTCCGTTTGGTCATCTCTAGCCGACATTTGCCACGGAAATTTGTCTAACTGAGAATTTGTGCTGTAAACCACTAGAGCAGTTATTATGGAAAGCTGGTTTTCAACAATTGACACGTCACTACTACAAGTACTGCTTAGTTGAGCATTGTATAAATAAACAGGCAATGCCATTAATCCAATGCAAATTCTCCGATTCATAAAACCTCAGCAAAAAATTTCCGATTGCGCTATGTATAGATACCACCTTGATGAACCGGATTTTCAAAACTGAGTATTATATGTTGATGTTGTGTCAATTTACTCAGCGCTAGTAGCCGCAGAGACGTTATTTCTAAATTATCGGTTCCACCTTTTTTGGTTAAGCATTGCCTACAATATGGCTTCCTACTAACTTATGCAGACGCAACCCCAAAAAACAGGATAAAAAACCCACAGCACTCAAAAACATATCTTGCTAACTGCATTCCCCGGATAAAATAGTTAACAAATGTTGCCTACTAACTGACTCATGACGCCTTCACAAGACGTAGATACTCTAAACGTTCCGAACATCGATCCAGAAGGATATGGCAACTCAGGCACCAATCCTCTTGATGAGTTGCCAGGTGAAGTTGAAATGTCCCTTTTCGACCACCTAGAAGAGTTGCGACAGCGCATTTTTTATTCGCTGATTGCCGTAGCCATCGGTATTATTGGTTGTTTCTTTGCCGTTAAGCCAATTGTCCAGCTACTTGAGGTTCCAGCACAAGGAGTAAAATTTCTCCAACTTGCACCCGGAGAGTATTTCTTTGTCTCCGTGAAAGTTGCAGCCTACACTGGTATCATACTTACTAGTCCTTTCATTCTTTACCAAATTATCCAATTTGTGCTTCCAGGACTGACTCGCCGTGAACGCCGGATAGTGGGGCCTGTGGTTTTGGGTTCGAGTGTGCTGTTTGCGGCTGGGTTAGTATTTGCCTATTTACTGCTGATTCCCGCAGCTTTGAATTTTTTCATCAGCTACGGAGCAGATGTTGTTGAACAAATTTGGTCAATTGATAAATATTTTGAATTTGTGCTGCTACTGTTATTCAGCACTGGTTTAGCATTTCAAATTCCGATTATCCAACTGTTGCTCGGTAATTTGAACATTGTCTCATCTCAACGAATGGTTTCTGGTTGGCGTTACGTGATTATGGGAGCAGTCGTTTTAGGAGCCGTGCTTACACCTTCTACTGACCCCTTAACTCAAAGTCTTTTAGCGGGAGCAGTTTTAGGGCTTTATTTTGGTGGTGTTGGACTGGTGAAGCTCACAGGTAAATAACATAGGGAATAGGTAAAATTATTAACTAATTACTAATTATTCCTTAACCCTTGTTCGCGTAAGAGGGTATCAGACCATAAAGCATCTTCTGGTTTTAGGGGTGGTACTGGTTCTTTATTATAATCAATTGCTAAGTAATATCTGGCACGATTGTATATACCATGCAATAAAGATTGCAAATCTACAATCGCTTCTGTATCTTCTGACTGTAACGGTAATCGAAATACAGGAATCGTTTCTCTGACGCTAAATCCGTATAATTTAGCTTGAGGACGTGTTTCACTTCTGCTAACAATAATTTGATAATCTGTTACAGGCACTTCCCCTAAAATTGACATGGCTTTTCCACTTCTGAGCAAATCAATTTCGACTAAGTGAGAAAGACTAGCTAAAACTTGTTTGCGTTTCAGTTCATAGGCTTTTCTCCCTTCGCCTGGGCGTTTATTTTTAGGAGATAAAACTTCGATAGAAGTTACCACAAAACCTGTAAAAACTTCTCGAATTTCTAAGTAATTCTCCGTAATATGTTCAGGTAACGGTATCATCACCGTAATGCCTTCTGACGTTTCTGTTTGGGTAGTAGTTGATGAGTATTGCTGCGGTGATTTGTGTTGAGAAAAAATAGAAACATCAGGTATACCAACCAATACAGAATCTGAGTCGTCACTTAAATAAGTACGTTGTTCAATTGCAACTCGATACTGTGGGGGAATATTTTCTTCAATAGTATCTGCTATAGCTGTAATGAATCGATGATGTAATTCTGACCAAAACACAGGATTTTCTAAATAAGGATTCATTCCGGGAAATGGAGAATTCATAGTTTTACTATCCTGAAATGACGGATTAGAATAATTCTAAATTAAGGAAGAAAAACTTGGTCATAATATCCATTCTGAAGAACGTTCACCCAAATCTAGAGGAATGCTAACAGCTTTGCCGAGCCTGGGGCGATCGCGTGTTTGGGTGATAAATGTTTGTACTTGTGTTGACCCACCCAAGGCATGAAGATAATTAGCAATGCTATCAAGATGCTCTTGGTACTCTGTCTCGCTCAAGGGAAAAGAAGCTTGCTCCAAGTATTTCCACATTACTTGCAAAAATATCTTTCCCTGTGCCCGCCGGAACTGGACATCGTAAGAGTATCCCCATTTATCAAGCAACATCTGACGTAATTCCTGTCCTGTCATAGCTTTTCTCAATCAGATTTTACATTTAGTTATGATGTTAAGTTCCGTGACTCCAGTATGATAAGGATATAAAGAAATGTAATGCTAACAGAAAAGATGCTTTTTATATCTTGCAACAAAGAAGTATGGCATCGTTGTGAGCGCTAGCATTTCGACTTAGACAAGAGTTCCTCAAGTATTAGTACTTTTGTCAAAATGCTTAACAAAATACACAAAGAGCGCGTAGATTATGGCTCAATTTTCTGAATCAGCAGACGTGCCCGATATGGGGCGTCGTCAGTTCATGAATCTGCTCACTTTTGGGACTGTCACTGGAGTAGCTCTGGGTGCATTGTATCCCGTTGTCAACTACTTTATTCCACCTGCAACTGGTGGTGCAGGTGGCGGTACGACGGCAAAAGACGAGTTAGGTAACGATGTTAGCGTTGCTAAATTTCTAGAAAACCGGAATTCAGGCGATCGCAGCCTAGTCCAAGGGCTAAAGGGAGATCCTACCTATATTGTGGTAGACAGCAAAGAGGCAATTAAAGATTATGGCATTAATGCCATCTGCACCCACTTAGGTTGTGTCGTCCCCTGGAACGTTGCAGAGAACAAGTTTAAGTGTCCTTGTCATGGTTCCCAGTATGACGAAACTGGTAAGGTTGTTCGGGGCCCAGCACCGTTGTCTTTGCCTTTGGCCCATACCAATGTAAGCGACGACAAAATCGTTTTGACCCCTTGGACTGAAACCGACTTCCGTACCGGTGATGCAGCTTGGTGGGCTTAATAATTTTGTCTTTAGTCCTTAGTTATTCGTCCTCTCTTACAAAGTTCTGTTCGCCGGAAGCCGGCGCACCCTGCGGGAAGCCCTTCGGGTTCAGCAGTCGCTCATGGGGGAAACCCCAAGACCGCACTGCTTCACCGCAGAAGCGTCTACAGACTTTGCGCTTTGTTCAGGGCTAAATGACTAATGACTAATGACCACTGACCAGTGACTAATGACTAATTCAATCGTTGCCCTTACTAGAGATGAGAAATGTTTTCTTCAGAGCGAGGTTAACTCGCAGTGCTAGAGCGATCGTAAAAACATTGCTCATAGCGATCGCCACCGTGACATTTTACTTCACCAGCGATCTAGCCCTTCCCCAATCAGCTGCCGCCTATCCCTTTTGGGCACAGCAAACCTATCCTGAAACCCCCCGCGAACCAACTGGGCGGATTGTTTGTGCCAACTGTCACCTAGCAGCCAAGCCGGCAGAAGTGGAAGTTCCCCAATCGGTGCTACCTGACACTGTATTCAAAGCTGTAGTGAAAATCCCTTACGATCTGAGCGCCCAGCAAGTTGGTGCTGATGGTTCTAAGGTTGGCTTGAACGTCGGTGCTGTACTGATGCTACCTGAAGGCTTTAAGATTGCTCCTGAAGACCGTCTTTCTGAGGAACTTAAAGAAGAAGTTGGCGACACTCCCTTCCAACCCTACAGCGAAGATAAAGAAAATGTCGTCATCGTCGGGCCTTTACCCGGTGAACAGTATCAGGAAATCGTCTTCCCTGTTCTTTCTCCCAATCCCGCAACCGATAAAAACATCCACTTCGGTAAATATTCAGTTCACTTAGGTGCTAACCGAGGACGCGGACAAGTTTATCCTACTGGCGAAAAGAGCAACAACGCTGTTTACAACGCTTCTGCTACTGGCACAATTACTAAAATTGCCAAAGAAGAAGATGGAGACGGTAACGTTAAATATCTAGTCAACATCCAACCTGAATCTGGTGATGTTGTTGTTGATACGATTCCTTTGGGACCAGAACTGGTTGTTTCCGAAGGGCAAGCAGTTAAGACTGGTGAAGCTTTGACCAACAACCCGAATGTCGGTGGATTCGGTCAACAAGATGCAGAAATCGTATTGCAAGATGCCTCTAGAGTCCAATGGATGATTGCGTTCATCGCTCTTGTAATGTTAGCCCAAGTTATGCTTGTGCTGAAGAAGAAGCAGGTTGAGAAAGTTCAAGCTGCTGAGATGAATTTCTAAATTCTTTGCTAAATCATTGCTGACGAGACAGGCTTATTGCCTGTCTTTTTTAATTGTTAAACAGAGGATGACACTTGCGTGGTGCTGTAGAAACCTAAAATTTACCCAAGCCTATATTTAGGCTTGGGTGTATCTAACAATTATCGTGATTGGAAGCTAACAAAAAATTATGAATAAGGTTAGTTAGCTAAACAGCACCACTGTTTCTATTAAACAGAATAGCTATAGTTTTGAAAATTAGCTTTAAATCGTACACCAAACTCCAATTTTTTTGATACTGCAAATCCAGGCGAATTACATCTTCAAAACTACGGACTGTAGAACGCCCATTTACTTGCCATTCGCCAGTCATGCCGGGTTTAACATCTAAACGCTGCCACTCCGGTACTTCGTAGCGTTCCACTTCATCGGGTGTAGGCGGTCGAGTGCCTACTAAACTCATTTGTCCTTTAAGGACGTTCCAAAATTGCGGTAATTCATCAAGACTAGTTCGCCGTAAAAAGCGCCCTACTTTGGTAATTCTAGGGTCATTATCATTCTTGAAAAAAGCACCTTGCGCTTGGTTTGTTACTTGGGATTTCTTCGCTTCTGCATCCACACACATAGAGCGGAATTTCCAAATTTTAAACTGCTTTCCCATCCAACCACAACGGGTTTGGCTGAAGAAAATAGGGCCGGGATCATTAATTTGAATAGCGGTCGCAATAGGAATAAACAAAAAACCTGTAATTAATAAACCGACCACAGACCCGACAATGTCTAATAACCGTTTCATCCAAGATGCCACAGAAGGGTGAGTAGTGGGTAGCTGCTCTACTTTACGGGAAGTTGCCTTCTGGTTATCTACTAAGTTTTCTGGTTTTATCAGCGATCCATCGCCCACTAGCTCTAAGGGAAAAACCTCATTTAATCCCGTGAGTTTTAGGACTGCCATGACTTGAGGCGTTACATTCCGCAGTGTTAATGTAATACCTTTGGTCTGGGCGTATTTAAAATTACTCACTAGGGCACCTAAACCACTACTATCCATAAAAATAGTTTGGTAAAAGTCAATGATGATTTGTTTAGGATGTGAATTGGATTGGATTAAGCTTTGGCAGGCTTCTTTAAAGCCTAAAGCCTCCAGCACGCTCAACCGCTTAGGCATCTGCACTATAGCTGTGTCATTTAGGGAATTAACTGGAAAATCGACCTCTGTCGGTTGGCTTGTCATGAAGCTCTGCACTTTCGTTGCCATGTATAATGTAATCTGCCAAACATTATTTTGTCCTACAAAATTACCTAACCTAATATTGGAATCAGTAGTAATAGGGACTAATTGCTATTTACCGGGGCTGAGATTGGAGATCGCTAGCGACGATTCACAATAGAACAAGAAGCCAAAAAACATCCTTGCTGTTGTGCCGACGCAGCGCGATCGCGTTGCTCTCATCAAATGATTGCTAAAACTACGGTTACACCTACCGCACGCCTAGTTGAGGTCTTTTCTGCCATTCAAGGGGAAGGACTAAATGTAGGGACGCGTCAGATATTTATTCGTTTTGCTTTGTGTGATTTGCGCTGTCACTTTTGTGATAGTGCCCACACTTGGAATGCACCTGCTAGTTGTCGGATAGAGCGATCGCCTGGATTGCGCGATTTTGAAATTCACTCTAACCCTGTCTCTCTACCCATATTAATCGAATGGGTGGAACGACAAAACCTACCTTGTTTACACGATAGCATTAGCTTAACAGGGGGTGAACCACTTCTTCATGCCCCATTTTTAATGCAGTTTCTACCCCAAGTGCGAGCCATAACTGGTCTACCTGTATATTTAGAAACTGGCGGACATCGCCCAGAACAACTGGCAATGATTCTCCCCTATTTAGACTCTGTAGGAATGGATTTCAAATTGCCCAGTGTTAGCGGTGAAAGTTATTGGCTAGAACATGCTAAATTTCTCCAATTGTGTCATGATTCATATTTAAATGTTTTTGTCAAGATAATTGTGTCTCAAAACACAGATCCAGCCGAGTTGGAACGTTCAGCTTTGCTAGTGGCAGAGGTTAGTCCAGATATCTCAGTATTTTTACAACCTGTAACGCCTTTAGCGGTATCTGAGCAATTCTCCCCAATACCTATGCTTGCGCCTGCGGCCGATCAAGTTTTGAACTGGCAAGCTTTGATGAAGGGGTTTGTTAAGCACGTGCGTGTGATCCCTCAGACGCATAAAATGCTGAACCAGCTGTAAAAGCTTCTGTAAAATTTGAGTTTGATAAAGATGTAGTCAAGAAAAAAGTAAGATTTTATGAAATGCTCATTGCTGCCGCTAATCATCAAGGCAGCAGCCCTCCATTAGGCATTCTCAGCCTGAAGCTGGGAATGAGGAAAAGAGTGAAGAGCGAGAATTGAGGAGTTTTACTCATCCCACGGCTACGAAAACATCGCTTGTCTAATAACACGCTCCCGCGATCGCGACACTCGTAGACTCGTTAACGCTCCGCTATCGTTTTCTTGAATTGCCGTGGGATTTTGCATTTGTAATTAGTTATTAATACCAATGACCAATGACCAATGACCAATGACCAATGACTAATGACTAATTACAATCCGCTTTCATCTGGAGTTCTGGATTTAGCTTTAGCCTTATTAGCACTACGTTTGAGAGCAGAGAGCCTGGCTTCATATCTCGACCGTTGGCGCTTATTAGGAGTATTGTCAATCAGGGTTTTCAAGGCGCTACCTAGACTCTTGTAGGCATTAGGGAGGCTATAACCAAAACGAGTTGCCAAAGCGATCGCTTTCTCATCAGCATTGAGCAATTCTTTTAGTTGCTTTTCCCCATTATTCTTTTGGTACAGTCGCCAGCCTGACACACCACACAGCGACAAAGCTAACACCAAAAGCAATCCATCTTGTACCCACAATTCGCCTACAGCACCACCTAAACCGATGGCTAGTGCTGCCATTTCCCAACCATCTTTAGGAATTGTGTCATTTTGAACGCGAGCAACTTCATGCCAGAACAGCAGATTGCGCTGATCCATTGCGAGGGCATCCCATTTAATCAGGTCAATTTGAATTTCTACCTGGTCTTTACCAATTTCTTCGCAACGAACCAGGGGTGGATTGACCTCAGTTGTGCCTTCAACCGTGACCCAGCTCTGTAATTCTGGCGGTAGTAAGCCTTTCAACCGCCGTAGTTCACTCATTTCCGCTTTGGCAGAGGAGGTTGCATAGGATGTCATAATATCCAGCCCCAGAAAATTTCAGTATATAGTGAGGGTATCACTTTGGAGTATAGCGATTTAAGTGATGATCCGTCTCACTCGCTGGGAAAACTTCCTCGCTTTTTTCGCGCTTCCATTGCCTTTTCTAACAAATCTAGCAATCCTGGGGCTTCTTCTTGAATACTTAGTAACAGTCTTTCCCCAAGTTCTATATTCCCCGGATCAAAACCTGTTGCCATAACTTCTTTCAGGCGAGGTATTGCTATGCTATCCACAATCTGAATTAACCCACTCAGACAACGGTGAAATTGTTTTTCTGTGAGAATCGAGTCTTCTAGAGGAAACTCAATAATGGCACGAATCTCGCCATCAGATGGGTCGTACTCCCATTGCAACATTTTGGTTTCCCAAGAGATGGCAAGCATTGTCTGTAGGATAATTCCCTTGTGAGGATGGTCTTGAATTCCTGACAGAACTTGAGGGGCGAATACCCGAAAAAATTTCCCCTCTTCATCCAGTTGGACAACTATTAGGAAATCTTCTAGGTTATCAGCCTCCACACCTGTTATAATCCGGTCTTCTTCATCATCAAAACGGTAGTCCCAACCAAGGTTGTCTAAATAGTTGGCAATCTGTTTGAGGTTAGCTCCCATAAAAGCCTCATAAGGAACGATGGAGCAGCTGTTACCAGACTTAGTTTAACCTGCTAGGGGTAGTTGTTTAGGTTGGTGTAGCTACAAGCGATCGCATCAAAGTATGCAATTAGGGAATGGGGCATTGGGCATGGGGCATTGGCCATTGAAGTGAAGATAGAAAAAACAGATTTTCATCTTGGGCTATGAATGATATTTTCTAGGGTTCTCTTGCTTATTATTCAAGAAGCGCTCAACGCGTTTTTATAAATTTTATTCAGTGAAGGATATAAAACTAATTCACTTAAATTTTAATATTATCTTCCAGGTCTAATGAATGTATTGCTATATCAAGTATGGTAGCAGTAAATTAAATAAAACTCAGAAGCTTAAGCAAAGTTGAGGGATTTACACTTACCATCTGAAGGTTTTGAAAAAATAAGTAAAAACTTAAATTAGCGTTTTTTAAAGCGAATAAATATAGCACAAAGACTGGTAGAGTCTTATATTACAAGCAGCAAAATATTTTTACTGAATAATTGTAGTGAAAAATACATTTTTTATTGTAGATATCAATGAAGTTTATGCGTAAATCAGCTTTAATCTTGGCGATCACAACTCTAGTCTTTGCGATCGCTGCTTGTGGTGGAGATTCAGGTCAAATAGCAAATACAACCGGCACTCCAGCTAGTAATCCAGTCGCACCAGCAGCTCGAAATCGCTGGGATAGTATTAAAAGTCGTAGTCAGCTAACTTGCGGTGTCAGTGGCGAAGTTCCAGGGTTTAGCTTTGTGGGAACTGATGGTAGATATAGCGGTATAGATGTAGATATCTGTCGCGCGATCGCCGCAGCTTTATTTGACAACCCAGACGCAGTAGAATTCCGCAATCTGAATTCCAAAGAGCGGTTTACAGCTTTGCAAACTGGCGAAGTAGACATTCTCAGCCGCAACACTACCTGGACACTTAGCCGCGATACCTCTGTAGGTCTAGAATTTGCACCTGTGGTCTTTTACGATGGACAAGCCATAATGGTTCGCAAAAATAGCAACATTAAGTCACTGGTAGACCTTAAAAATAAACCCATTTGTGTTCAAACTGGTACTACTACCGAACAGAACTTAGCAGATCAAATGCGGAAACGGAGCCTTGCATACAAACCCGTTGTCTTTGAAGACGTTAATGTTACCTTTGCTACCTATGCTCAAGGGCGTTGCGATGGTATTACAGCTGATCGTTCGGCATTGGTTTCTCGGCGCACGACTCTACCCCAACCAGAAGATAACGTGATTCTTGAGGAAGTGATTTCTTCAGAACCCCTTGCGCCAGCAGTTGCCAAAGGTGATGCTAGGTGGGGTGATGCTGTTAAATGGGTGGTTTATTCCCTGGTAAAAGCTGAAGAGTTGGGTATTACTTCCCAAAATGTGGGTCAGTTGGCTGCTAGTAATGACCCAGATATTAAGCGTTTTTTAGGAACCGAAGGCAACCTTGGTGAAGGATTAGGCTTAACTAACGACTTCGCAGCTAGAGTAATTAAGCACGTTGGTAACTACGCCGAAATTTACGATCGCAACCTCGGCCCCAAGACAAAACTCAATCTACCTCGTGGTCAAAATCAACTCTGGAACAAAGGCGGACTGCTTTATTCTCCACCATTCCGGTAGGGAGTTAAGAGTTAGGAGTTATTATTCTCCCTATGGCTCTTGTACTCAATGACAAATGACAAATGACAAATTCAAAACCACCTTTATGGCGTGATGTCCGTTTTTGGCGCATTGCTTTACAATTCATTGCCGTATTGTTAGCAGTAATTGTAGTAGTAATACTCTTGGGCAATCTCAATCGTAATTTGCAGCGATTAGGTATTCCGTTTGGCTTTGATTTTTTTAAGCAACAAGCATCTTTTGATATTGGCGAGACGCTAATTCCCTATAAACCCACTGACCCCTATAGTCATGCTTTGTGGGTGGGATTAATTAACTCCTTGCGGGTGGCGCTTGTAGGAATTTTGCTCACAACAATTGTAGGAGTAGGTGCTGGGGTTGCCCGGCTTTCTGATAACTGGCTAGTGCGGAATATCACGATTGTTTACGTAGAGATTTTCCGCAATACACCCTTACTGCTGCAATTGTTGTTTTGGTACTTTGCTGTTTTCATCAGTTTCCCCAAAACAGAAAATAAGATATCCCTTTGGGGTTTTATTAGCGTTAGTCAAAATGGCTTAGAACTCCCTTGGTTTACCTTATCTCCAGAGTTTTCAACTTTGCTGTTGGGATTAACATTTTATACGGGTGCATTTATTGCTGAAATTGTCCGAGGAGGGATTCAATCAGTCGCTAGGGGACAATGGGAAGCAGCGCGATCGCTAGGATTAAAACCAGGATTAGTTATGCGTCTGGTAGTATTTCCCCAAGCTTTGCAGGTAATAATACCACCATTGACGAGCCAGTATCTTAATTTGACGAAAAATACAAGTTTAGCGATCGCGATCGGCTACCCTGATATTTATTTTGTCGCCTCTACCACCTATAACCAAACTGGGAGAACCGTAGAAGTGATATTACTGATTATACTCACCTATCTCACCCTGAGTTTAACCATCTCTATAGTTATGAATTTCTTCAATCGTAGCGTACAAATTAAAGAGAGATAATACTTAAATTTTAGATTTTAGGTTTTAGATTTTGTACTCCTACGAAAAGCAAGCTATGTGTAAGTCCTGATAGATAAATATTTAGTGGTAATTGCTTTTTGTTTTCTATTTGTCGCAATCATCTTTGTAAATTAGTCTAACAGAGATATGGGGAGAATAAATTATTAAGATGACAAACAATCCCAAATCCAAAATCGTTCTGAACGTAGCCGAAGTCCAAAACCCAAAATTGTTGTGGTTGCGTAAAAACCTGTTTAATACTTGGTACAACACCTTATTAACTGTTGTCTGTTTGGTGTTGCTGTTTTGGGTAGTGAGAGGAATTGTAACTTGGGCAACGAGTCAAGCGCAATGGGCGGTAATTCAGGTTAATTTACCTTTATTTTTAGTTGGTAGGTTTCCTCAAACGCTATATTGGCGAACTTGGATTGCACTGGCGATCGCTTCAACTTTAGGCGCTATAACTATAGGTATATTTTTTGGTAAACAACAGTTAACTAAGCGTAAAATTTATTTTTTTACTTTTATAACTGGCGTTTTATTAATTTTTTTACCGCTAGACTTTACAGCCCGCCTCTGGTTACTATTAATTGCAGTTTTGCTAGTTGCAGGTTTTTGGTGTGGAGGAAAGTTTACTAAGTTAATAACTCCTTGGCTTCCTCTATTATGGTTAGTGTCTTTCCCCGTTATTCTTTGGCTACTTGGTGGTGGATGGGGATTACAGCCTGTATCTACAAATTTGTGGAATGGTTTGCTACTTACTCTACTGATGGCAGCAACCAGTATTGTACTTTCCTTCCCCATTGGGGTTTTACTGGCTTTAGGGCGTACAAGCAATTTACCCGTAGTCCGTTGGTTTTCCATCCTGTACATTGAAATCGTCAGGGGAGTACCACTGATTGGGATTTTGTTCCTCGCTCAGATAATGCTGCCATTATTTATATCAGCAGATGTGCGTTTAGATCGGGTACTACGAGCAATTGCTGGATTAGTTTTATTTAGTGCTGCATACATGGCAGAAAACGTGCGCGGTGGACTCCAATCAGTTCCTCGCGGGCAAATTGAAGCCGCAAAAGCGCTAGGATTAAATACAGCCTTCGTGGTTTTGTTTATCATCTTACCTCAAGCCTTACGTACCGTTATTCCTGCGATCGTTGGTCAGTTTATCGGCTTATTTAAAGATACTTCACTATTATCTTTGGTGGGATTAGTAGAATTAACAGGTATTGCCCGTTCCATATTGGCACAACCACAATTTCTTGATCGCTATACAGAAGTTTATCTTTTTATTGGATTTATTTATTGGGTATTTTGTTACTCAGTGTCGTTGGCTTCTCGGCGATTAGAGAGACAGTTGAATAATTAGTCATTGGTCATTGGCCATTATAAAATTAATATTCATTATTTGGACTTTAAATATTATGTCAGAGGTACAGTCAATAATTGTTGCTGAAGATGTTCACAAGTGGTATGGTAAATTCCACGTTCTTCAGGGTATTAGCTTGACAGTTAATCGTGGAGAAGTAGTGGTTTTGATGGGACCATCTGGTTCAGGTAAATCTACCTTTATCCGCACATTTAATGCTTTAGAAGAATACCAACAGGGAAAAATTGAAATCGACGGCATTACCCTCAGCCATGACTTGCGAAATATTGAAACGATTCGCAAAGAAGTGGGAATGGTATTTCAGCAGTTTAATTTATTTCCTCATCTCACAGTGTTGCAAAATATTACTTTGGCACCAATTTGGGTACGTCGATCACCAAAGGCAAAAGCCGAAGAATTAGCAATGCAACTATTAGAAAGAGTGGGAATTTTAGAACAGGCGCAGAAATATCCAGGACAGTTATCTGGTGGACAGCAACAACGCGTAGCGATCGCTCGTGCTTTAGCCATGCAACCTAAAATTATGCTGTTTGACGAACCAACCTCAGCCTTAGATCCAGAAATGGTACGAGAAGTTTTGGATGTAATGCGTAATCTCGCCCGTGATGGAATGACAATGGTAGTCGTCACCCACGAAGTAGGATTTGCCCGTGAAGCCGCCGATCGAGTTATCTTAATGGATAGCGGTTCCCTCGTCGAGTCAGCCACCCCTGACGCATTTTTCAGCCACCCCAAAGAAGAAAGAACACGCAAGTTTTTGTCACAAATTCTCTAAAACCTCTGCGCTACTTTGCGCTTACCTCTGCGTTTCACTTCTAATAATATTGAACAGGAGGCAATAGACCAATGGCAAAGCTAGACGAATATCGACAATATATTAAGAATTTACTTCAACAACACGCTAGTATTGTTTGGGATAATCGCATTCAAGCACAGACAATTTATGATACAGAACACGATCATTATCAATTAGTTTATGTAGGTTGGCATGAGCAAGACCGTATATATGGGCCTGTTCTGCATCTAGATATTATTGACGAGAAAATCTGGATTCAGCAAGATGGAACAGAGGTAGGAATTGCTAATGAATTAGTTAAATTAGGTGTCCCAAAAGAAGATATTGTTTTGGGTTTTCAGTTACCATCTGTGCGTAAATATACAGATTTTGCTGTTAGTTAATTGAATTTATTAAAAATAGCGATCACTCTCTTGTTTTGCTTTGTATTCTCTGGTTAAAAAGAGCGATCGCCTAAACTAAAACAATATTTCAGCCTCAATAACCTTTATTGTTAATAATGATATTTATAATTCAAAACAATCAATCTTCTTCAACTTTATAAATTTGTGATTCAAAGACAATTTTTTCATATTCATCTAAATTAACAAAAATTAAATTTCCTTTTTCTACATTTTCTAAAGCTTTGAGTAGATGTTTTTTGTTCGTTTCTGATTTTAGAATATAGGTAGTTTCGTCTTCTTCGGATGGTGGTTCAACTAGCATAATAACTTGTACGAAATTTTTCACATCTTTCCCACTTTATTGTAACTGTATCTGAGTGAGATGAATTTGAGCGATCGCTTTTCTTTGTTAGCTTGGATGGTTCGTTAAAAAGAGCGATCGCTATTAGACAGAATAAAACTCAAATTGGGAATACTGAGTAAAGCGTGGTTATTTGCTGCGGAGAATCGAAGTGACTAGCTAGCAGACATCACGCTGTTGAAATTTTAGCAAATGAGAGAAAATTATGGAAACGGTTACAGCAACATTTTCAATTCCTGATTGGATTAATGAAGGCTTAAAAACTAAAGCTACAAACGTGTTGGAGGTGTTATTCGTGATTTTCGGACAAAGCAGATAGTTGCTATGTTACGTGAAACAGTACCTTATTTAACTCAAGCATCAACAATACTTTCTCAATTTGGTTCAGCAGCAAGTATTCTTAATCTGGGTGTTTCAGTAAATAAATTCTTGACCTACTTCCCATTGATGAGCTTCCCGGAAAGATTGGGGAATAATTACTTGTCCTTGAGGAGACAATTTTGTAATTTCCATTATATTTAGAAGTAAAAAATATCAGACTAATATAAAAATTTTAGCATTTTGGATTATTCCAAATTCTTCTCTTTCTCTGCGTTCTCTACGCCTCTGCGGTAGCCTGCGGCAAGCCGCTCCGCGTCTACGTAAAAAAAAGGACGAACCCAAAAGTTCGCCCATAATATAGTATTATGCTGTTGCTAAATCCAAACCCAAATCTTAAATCTTCGCTTCTTCTCTCACCAACTTATCCCAACCCAAATCTTTCAAATTATTATTCCGACGCAACGGACGAGTCACCAACTCTAACATGTCACGCGCATTGGTAAAGCCGTGAATTTGAGCAAAAGTGAACTCTACAGACCATTTTGTATTAATACCGCGTGCTTCCAATGGGTTAGCGTGAGCCATACCAGTAATTACCAAATCTGGTTTCAACTCATAAATACGCTGAAGTTGATTGTAATTATCAGGCTTCTCTACAATCCTTGGCAGAGGTGAATTCATTTCCTGGCAAGTTTTCTCCAGCAATGCCAACTCAGCAGCTTGATAGCGCTTATCCATGTAGGGAATGCCGATTTCGTGAACTGTCATCCCACAACGGATTAAGAATCTTGCTTGGGAAACTTCCAACAAGTTATCACCCATGAAGAATACAGATTTACCACGAATCAGTTTCACGTAATCTTCCAACCCTGCCCAAATTTGTGCTTCCCGTTCATCCAAACCCTTGGGAGTAATACCGAACACCGAGCAGATTTTCTCAATCCAAGCGCGGGTGCCATCGGGGCCAATGGGAAAAGGTGCGCCAATGAGTTTACATTTGCGGCGGCGCATTAAGGTGGTAGCTGTTCGGCTAAGGAAGGGGTTAACACCAGCGACATAATACCCTTCTTCCAGTACTGGCAATTCAGTGAAGCGCTTCGCGGGTAGCCAGCCCGAAACTTTGATGCCTTGTCTCTTCAGCTCCAAAGTTAACTGAGTAACTACGGGGTCAGGAAGGGAGCCAAAGAGAACCAAGGGTGGATGATCTACGTACTCAGATTCATCTTGGGCGACATCTTCTTTCTTTTTACCGAAGTTGAGCAATTTAGCGATCGCATTGCGTTCATTCTTCTCTGTTTCCGCCACAGGAGCCTTATCAGGACAACGGTTAGCCATTGCTGCTAATACGGTGTCTTCACCTTGGGTAAAGGCGTAATCTAGACCATTTGCACGCGCTACAACGATGGGAATACCAATTTCGGATTCTAGCTTCGGTGCTAAACCTTCCAAATCTGTTTTGATAATTTCCGTGGTGCAAGTCCCAATCCAGACAATTACACTAGGATTGCGATCGCGTTTAATTTGCAAGCACAACCGCTTTAACTCTTCATAATCACTCAGTTGTGCCGAAATATCGCCTTCTTCCAACTCTGCCATTGCATAGCGGGGTTCAGCAAAAATCATCACCCCCATCGCATTTTGCAGGAAGTAGCCACAAGTTTTTGTCCCAATCACCAAAAAGAAGCTATCTTCAATTTTTTGGTATAACCACGCCACGCAGCTAATTGGGCAAAAGGTATGGTAATTTCCAGTTTCACATTCAAAGCTTAAAGCTTCTGGTTGTTGAGCGACAGTCATTTTGGTTTTTCTCCCCTTGATATTTAATGGCAAGTCAACCAATTTTAGATTTTAGATTGATAATTTTGGATTGAAGACTGGGACAACAAAAGTATCCTTTGTCTAACGACAATTTCCCTAATTCCTAATCCAAAATCCCAAATCTAAACCTTAAAATTGCGAGGAACGGCAATAATTAAGCGTTGGGGAAGAGACGGGCAATTTCTGATTCATCAAAAACGCCTGCTGGCAGTTCTTCCCCTAAAAAATCGTTATTGTCTTCAGCTTTTTGCAAAGCTGTTTCATCACCCCAGACATCTGATAACACGTCTTTAAACGCATTCTCATCTAGTGGACTATCTTCAAGTCCCTCGTCTTCATCCAGCTTTATTTCCATTACAGCTGTTACATCTGTATCGAAGGCAATTTCCCCAAACTCATCTGCTTCTAAACTAGAGGTTTCAAGAGACTCATCTTTTAAGGTGTGTCCGTTGGATAAGGAAATATCGCCAAAGTCATTTTCGGTTTCCTCTAACTCGCTGATTTCCAGCCTTGGATCGTCAGAATCCACTATTGTGAACTCCTGAACTACCGCCACCGCTGCAAAGCCATTTGTATGAGGATAGGCCAATGTTTCTTCTTCAGGCTTTTCGTCGATGACAGCTGCTGCTTCTTCTACGAATCTCTCTACTTCTGGGTTGCCAACAAAGCGATTACCGAGAACTAAATCTGGGTCAAAATGCAAATCTAGCACTTCAATCAAGGTATCGGCATCAGGATTGAGTTTGGCAAAGGGCAACATTAGCTGCGCTAGTTTTGGCTCTAGGGCGTTAAGAACTCCCAGGATGAGGTAAGAAGGTGGTCGCTTCCCGCCATCAGGGGTGTACACTGATTCCACTTGCATATGCAGGGTAATCCAGTCTCGATTGTTCTGGAAAAATTGCAACCACTTTTGCTTTATTGAATCTGTAAAGCTGTGAAAGAAAGCCATATTATTGTCCCCCATCCTGAGAACTTGGTGATTTATACAATCATCAAGTCTAGTTCCTCTTCTGAATTAGGAACCTGGGGTTTACCCGGATTTAGATAAAAATCGGATAACAAAGAGAACAACTCACGATCTGGTGTGTCATTAGGCACAACACCTTCAGGACGCGCCAGAATTTGGTCAGCGATGTTGAGATAGTAGTCGCAAACGTAGTCTAGGGAAGGATCTTGCTCTGCCATCTCAAACAAAGTTTTACCCTTCACACGCGAAACACGGATATCTTCAATTAAAGGTAAAACTTCTAGAACTGGCATTGGCACAGTTTCTATATATTTTTCAATCAAGTCGCGCTTGGAGGTGCGATTGCCAATCAACCCAGCTAGACGCAATGGGTGAGTTCGTGCTTTTTCGCGGACTGAAGCAGCAATTCGATTAGCGGCAAACAAAGCATCAAAGCCGTTGTCTGTAACAATCAGGCAGTAATCTGCATAGTTTAGTGGTGCTGCAAAACCACCGCAAACTACGTCACCCAAAACGTCAAAGAGAATTACATCGTACTCATCAAAGGCATTGAGTTCTTTAAGTAATTTTACGGTTTCGCCGACTACGTATCCACCGCATCCAGCACCCGCAGGTGGCCCACCAGCTTCTACGCAATCAACACCGCCGTAGCCTTTATAAATTACATCTTCCGGCCAAACATCTTCGTAGTGATAATCCTTTTCTTGGAGGGTGTCGATAATTGTCGGAATCAAAAACCCAGTCAGGGTAAAGGTACTGTCATGTTTGGGGTCGCAACCAATTTGCAGCACTTTTTTGCCACGTTTAGCTAGGGCGACTGATATGTTACAGCTAGTTGTGGATTTACCGATACCACCTTTTCCGTAGACTGCTAGTTTCACTTTTTTTTATTTGCCTCTTATAGCTTTTTGTCAAACTTGTGGCTCAAACATTTGCCTTCACCTTTCCTGAGACGGCGATGCGTGAGGTCTGTGAATGTCATTATTGGGCAAATTACATAGAAAAGAAAGTGGCTCTTAATTTGGAAAACGGTCTTATACGATGAATTAAGTCAAAATTGGATATATTTGAGATTTTATCGCGCTTAAAGGCTTTATTAGCTCCAAAAAGCATAAATAAACAGTTTTTATAACTTATTTTTATAAAAATAGTTACAAAATACAAAAATATGAAATCGCCTTTTTTGAATGCTTTTCATAGAATTAGCTGATGGTCGCACAACGTGTTTTCAAGGCATTGGGGCGCAGGGTTAAGGGGAAAGAGAGGTATATGCAGCCCTATGCTGGAAATACTACTGGAATTTGCGTTAGCGTAGCTCACCGTACCACTTCCCTGCGGGACGCTACGCGAACGTGGAAGCAAGCTACGCGTAGCGTCTCGTAGAGAAGGTATCGCAGAAAAATTGCCAGTTTTCAGTCTGTAGTTACAACCATTTAATTGCTGCTTGAGAGTAAGTTAGTCTGGTTTTGTAAAAAATTATTAATTTGCCAAATATTTTCCAAGAGCCAAGCCAATAGAATAGAGCCTCCGGCACGCTACGCGTAGCTTGCTTCTCCGTAGGAGTACGCGCTTACACAAAGCAAAGCCCACCTCCGTGGGCTAAGAGAACAATTTTAGAGTATGCGTAAGTCTAAAATTTATTTCAGTCGTGCTATTTAAGGTAATCAGGACACCTCAGTTTCAAGCCCGTGGATTTCCTGTAATGTTTGCCAGCCAGCTTGCCACTGGGAGCTATCTTGTAATAATTTGGCATTTATCCAAAAACGGACTTTCGGATCGCAAGCAGAAACCATTTCGGCATAAACCCACTTAGCCTGATTTTTACGGTTAACAACTTGGAAGTGTCGCCAGCCATCAACTTTTTTCTGTGCAGTCCACTTAGAACCAACTAGGTAAGGAAATTTCTGTTTTTTAGTCATTTGTTATTAGTCATTTGTCATTTGTCATTAGGTATTGGGAAAACACTTTCTTTATCGCCAGTCCCCAATACCTAAATTAAGATGTCACCAAATCGCCGTTACGGGTAAACTTCTGGCAATGCAACTCACTATCTTGCTGGACACATAGCGAAAACCATCTGATATGACTCCAGCAAGTATTGATGTTGTTGGTAATTTTGCGTTTTTTCTTGGAAAGGCGTTGTCTTACAACTTCATTAGGGCAAAGAATTTCTAACGTACCCGTACCATCTTCGTAATTGACGATACGAAATAGACAATCTTGCAACATCGCACGGCTGCTACTGTCAAAGAAGCCCTTAAATCGCTGTAGCTTTTCCCCTTCAGTCATTTGGCTGATGGGTTTTATTTTCAAGAAATCTTCATCCTCAAAGTCAAAGTCATCATCTTCAAAGTCGTAGGGGTCAATCATTTTCAGCATCCACTAGGCGACCTGAGATTATGTTAACTCTGTGTGGGGGCAGGAGGAGAATGGTAGAGGCATAATTTGAGGCAAAGGATTTCAAACTAGAAGCATAACAACACTTGCAATCTTGCCAATCTTTAATGCTGATGGTGAAAAAACTTATCGTGCCTGTGAAACAATACGTTCTTATCAAATACCCTAAATTTATTTATGCGGGATTATCTTTTTACTCTTTACTTTTTAAGCTATAGCAGTTCTGTACTTAGTGAGGTAGGTTTTCAAAGGTACTAACCTTGGTAAAAAAGATTTGGTGTAACTTGCTGCTTAGGAAATGCTATAAGTTATTTAAATATTAAACATAACAAGCTAACTTTATAGATTTTATAAACAAATATAAAGAAGTGCTACAATACTTATTACAAGTACTGGATAATACATAAAGCATACATAAAATTTGAACTTGCCGCAGTACTACAGCTACTAGATATAGAAAAAGTTTCTATGACATTAAATATAAAATCATAAAAGATACTTTATTGCGTCAGATTATACCGAGAATAATATAATCACAGCATATTGGCTAAAGATGCTTTAAATGAAATCATTAGTATTTAAAAATAGCAAAAATAGCTAACTTACTTTTAAGTAGTTCCGAAACTGTATGTTGCAATAATGCCAAATTGAATAATTCTTATTTGATGTGTGTAAGCTTCTATGGTAAAGCGATCGCTCGAGGCGTCACTCACTGGGATTGAACAAGCCAAAAAAGCGTTCGCTCATAAAGGGTGGACACAAGACAATTTGGCTTTTGAAGTCAACTTAAAGACTCGCCAACCAATTTGGCGGTTTTTTACTGGGCGTCCCGTAGAGCGTTATATCTTTATACAAATTTGTTCTGTGCTGTCGTTGAATTGGCGCGAGATTGCGGCTAATCCTCCAGAAGAATTCTCTGAATCAAAAGAACTTGGTGCTGCCGAATTTTTAGATATTGATGCTCTAGTACAACAAGTGCGATCGCAACGCTTCGACAAAATTCAAGACCAGTGCGGCACTTTGCAGTTATTAGATGTTACTCGCCCCGTTAAAATAGACGACATTTACATCGATGTCAACATTTTGGAGGAGATTGCCAGCCTTCAGTGGTTAGAGTTTGCTGATTTGCAAAACTTTACATCAAAAGAATTTGATCGTTTCGGTTTAGGTGAAGTATCCCAGACACAAATGGCGGGAATCACAGCAGTTCAAACTTACTCAAAGCTGCGGGTGTTGGGTAAACCGGGAGCAGGTAAAACCACTTTTTTACAACATCTGGCGATTCAATGCAACCGAGGGAGATTTGCAGCAAATCGGGTTCCTGTTTTTATCACCTTAAGAGATTTTGCCGACGAAACGAGAGTTGCAGGGCAGTTCCATTTACTCAACTATATTTGCAAAGAATTTCTCACCTGTGGAATTTCAGATCCATCTGTGCTGGAAACTTTGTTGTTGGAGGGCAGAGTATTGCTGTTGCTGGATGGATTAGATGAAGTACTCCATCAACAGAGTAAGGGTGTCGTCAATGAGATTCGCAGACTATCTGAAAAGTATCAAAAGAATATGTTTGTCGTCACCTGCCGCACGGCAGCTAAAGCTTTGAACCTCAGACGCTTTACAGATGTTGAAATTGCCCCTTTTAGTCAAGATCAAATTGTTGCTTTTGCTCAGAAGTGGTTTACAGCAGTTGCGAAAACGAACATCCAGGATAAACAAGAACAGGCATTTGAGTTTACCCGGAAACTAGATTTACCCGAAAATTTACAATTTCAAAGACTTGTTGTCACTCCCTTGTTTTTGCATCTCGCCTGCTGGGTTTTTCATCACCAGAACAAATTTCCAACCCAAAAATCTGCTTTTTATAAGCAGTGTTTAGACCTGCTCCTGGGTAAATGGGACGAAACTAAAGCAATTGAGCGGGATGAAGTATACCAAGGTTTTTCATTACCACAAAAACTTAAGTTGCTGAGTCAGGTTGCTAGCGCGACATTTGAGCAGGGTAATTACTTTTTTGAACAACGTATTGTTGAGCAACACATTAGCGATTATATCAGCGATTTGCCGAATGCTTCCACAGAACCAGAGGAATTGGAATTAGATAGGGAAGGGGTACTTCAGGCGATAGAGTTGCAACATGGATTACTAGCAGAACGAGTGCGGGGGATTTTCTCTTTCTCTTATTTGACGTTTCAAGAATACCTGACTGCTCGAAAAATCGTTGCCAGTTATAATTTACAAGCATTAAAACAACCCTTAGAACGTCTGGTGACTCATATTACTGAACCCAGATGGCGTGAAATCTTTTTGTTAACGGTTGCCATGCTACGGAATGCAGATTTTTTGGTACTGTTGATGAAGCAAGAAATTGATGCGCTAGCGGCTCAAGATCCATATTTGCAAAAATTTTTGACTTGGGCAAGTCAAAAGTCTGTCGCTGCTCCTGAGCCTGCTGCAATTCGGGCGTTTTATCTTGCCCTAGCTAGAATTCCTCACCTTACTGCGTACTTTGCCCTTGTCTGCATCTTCGATCAAGATATTTTTTTGGATGTGGCATTAGATAACTTAGTAATGGAATGCGAATCTAATTTTGCTGATGTCTATGGGTGCAACGATGCTGTGAGTAGTGCTTTAGCAATTGTTCAAGATGCTGGCTTACATCAAGCTTTACAACAACTTAAAGACCTACTGCCTGATCCAGAACAAAGTAGAGAAAGCATTCAGACACAGTGGCAAACAAGTTATCCTGCTTGGATGGAACGGTTAAAGGCGATTATCGCCAAGCATCGAAACATTCAGCATCAATGGCACTTCAGCCCGCAGCAACAGCAAGTATTGCAACAATATTACGATGCCAATCAGTTGCTTATCGATTGCCTTAATAGTAACTGTGAAATCACAGACGTTGTGCGCCAGGAGATTGAAGCCAGTTTGTTGCCGATAGAAGAACTCTCCAAGCGAGAATGGCAGGGATTGTGATACCAAGTTGCGATCGCAATTACTACCTCTTTCCCAACTTCCCCCGCTTCCCCTGCCTACTAAAACGGTTTTATTCACTAAGAAAAGGAATCTATGGTTGGACACAACATTATTGTGATTGGCACTTCGGCAGGTGGACTCAAAGCGCTGGGCGCAATCTTGGGCGCTCTGCCTGCTGACATTGATGCTGTCTTCTTCATTGTTCAGCACCTCGCAGCAGATAAGCCCAGCATTCTCCCCCAAATTCTTGTAGATGTAGGCTCTCTTGAAGCATCTCACCCGGCAGATGGAGAGCCAATTCAAACCGGGCGAATCTATGTTGCACCGCCGGATCATCACCTGTTGGTGAATCAAGGCTCGATGCGTGTCGTGCGTGGGCCTCAAGAAAATCGCTTTCGCCCTGCGATCGATGCGTTATTTCGTTCAGCCGCCCGCGCTTATGGTACAAGGGTGGTAGGTGTGGTACTCACTGGCTATCTTGATGATGGCACGGTGGGGTTGCAGGCAATCAAGAAACGAGGCGGAGTGGTGATCGTTCAAGACCCGAAGGAAGCAGAATACCCCAGCATGGCAAAGAGCGCCTTGCAGTATGTAAAGGTCGATTACTGCTTGCCGCTCGCAGAAATCCCGGACCGGCTAGTGGAGTTGTCAAAGGAACCCGCCGCCAAGGAGGAGGCATACCCTGTGACCGAAGAGATCGAAATTGAATCCAAGATTGCACAACAGCAGATGAATACCCAGAAACATATTTCTTGTTTTTCTTGGAATAATTTATTCTTTGGAAGTCCCTTAATTCGAGATATCATTCTCAACGGTTTTGCCACGAAACGAACTATTGCTGCAATAGAGGAAGATCGGGCTGAGTAGATGTAGGGTTGTCACAAATCTTCCTTAAAAATGCTTGAGTGTTTGTATTTAGGGACTTACAACAAATAAATTATCAAATTTTATGAGGTGAACATCTTGCCACTGCTTTACTTACTCACTACTGATATTGTTTAAAAATCTCTTAGCATTTATAAGGGACTGGCACTTAATTTCCAATCGGCAAAAATGGGCATGAATGGTATTGAAGTTTTACTCTAATTGTTCGTCCAAATCAGATTTTTGGATAACTTCATCTAAGGAGGAGCTATCAGTTTTGAAGTCTTGGAATGGCATCATTCAGAACTAAGTCATTTGAGGTTGTAAAGTGCCTCGAACCTTTTAAGGGTCACGTTGCCCTCACTAGCAATGTATGTAAGATGTAAGTCTTCCTCGGTAAGGAGTATCATCGTTTCTGCACCAACTCTGCCAAAGTCAGGCTCTAGCCCTAATGCCATCTCAATAAGATACGTCCATGTACCAGATTCAGGTGTGTAGCTGCGTACAATCCCTTCTCCACCAATAAAGCTCACCCATTGAGTAGCGCGAAACTTAGGCACTTTTATGAAGGTTGCAGTCATGCGTAAAACTCCTCAATTCATAGTTGATACCTTCTGTTTTAATAGAATAAATTAAATATGTTTTGTATCTTTTTAAGTAAAAATGTTAAATATTCTCTATAACTTTTGAATGTTTTAGATGCAGATTAAACAATTTATACGTAATTCAAACATTGATTAAAACATAATATATAGCAGTGCTAAATATAGCGCTTCTCTGTTGAGTGCAATACAGACCTAACCCCCAGCCCCTTCCCTACAAGGGAAGGGGAGTAAGATTCAAAGCCTCTCTCCTTTTAGGAGAGAGGTTTGGAGAGAGGTCAAAGTGTATTGCTTCTATTCAAGAACCGCTATAATATCATGTCCGCCAAATTAGCATAAAAAAACCCACCCCAAACACTCCCCGCTTGCCTACGGTGTACACACAAGTGCTGTCCACATACGTTTCAACTCTTTTACCCACATTTTTGTCAGAGTTAAACTGTCACACTTACCGACATCCCGCCCAGAACTAAAGTTCAGCTATGAGACTCGGAATTCATTCCGAGGCGGGATAGAAACGTAGTGCGAGATTTATTAATAAAGATATGGCTGCGACAAGACTTGTGTGTACACACAAGTGCTTTCGTTCACAACACAAGGACTTTCATTCAGAACACAAGGACTTTCGTTCAGAACACGAGGACTTTCATTCAGAACACAAGTCTTTTCGTTCAGAACACAAGTCTTTTCGTTCAGAACACGAGGACTTTCATTCAGAACACAAGTCTTTTCGTTCAGAACACAAGTCTTTTTTGAGCCAATGAGGGAATGGAACAGCTTTGCTTTTCAAGAAGGCTTGGGGAGATTAAAAGTCTGTGGAGCCACTCTACAAGACTTGTGTGTACAACGGTAGGCTTGCGGGGGATTTGGACACCGCGCATTTTCACAAATCAAATGTTGTATTGCTATATTTGACAACAGTACCCAAAATTACGAATTACGTTAGCGTACCACTTCGTGGAAGCAAGCTACGTGTAGCGTCTCGTAGAGAAGCGGAGCGTAGCCCATTACGAATTACGAATTATCTATGACTCGTCCACTCAACTTTGCAATCATCAATATCAATTGATTAAGCTCAATCGGTTTGGCTAGATGCATTTGGAAACCAGCATTAATCGCTCTTTGCCGCTCTTGCTCGGTGACATAGGCACTGATTGCTGCTGCTGGAATTTGTCCCCCAGCTTCAGCCTCAAGCTCTCTAACCTGACGAATTAGAGAGTAACCATCTTCTTCTGGCATCCCAATATCTGCTAAAAGCAGATCATATTTGCCAGGAGATTCAGTTAGAGATGCGATCGCTTCCCTTGCCGATGTAACAACTACTACTTCAGCCCCGAAGTCTGATAACATCCACTTGATTAAGTCGCGGCTATCCGCTTGATCGTCTACAGCCAAGATGCATAACCCTTTAAGGGTAAGAGATGAATTTTTACCATTTAATGTATCTGGAGTTTCTGATAAAAGGCTCGGCTCTAAATAAGTTGGCGGTGTAATTTCTGGCGGCATTGAGCGCAGAGGCAGCCTGACAATGATCGTGGTTCCTCGTCCCTCACCTGCACTCTGTGCTTGAACTGTTCCACCGTGAAGTTCTACAATATGACGAACGATTGACAAGCCCAATCCAAGCCCCTGAGCCGTTTTACTGCTGCTGGAATCTCCTTGACGGAAACGCTCAAAAATATATGGCAGCAAGTCTGCCGAGATGCCAATTCCTGTATCGCTGACTCGAATCTCGGCGTGACTATATACAGCTTCGAGCATAACTCCCACTCGCCCATCGGCTGGAGTGAACTTAATCGCGTTAGAAAGTAAATTCCACAGAACTTGCTGTAAACGGTCAAAATCTCCGACAACTGTCGCCGAGTTCAACTGTGAAACAATTTGAATGCCTTTCGCCTCTGCGGAAAATTCGATAGACTCAATCGCAGCATTCACTACTGAAACTAGATCGATTAGACGAGTGTTTAAATGAAGCTTTCCACTCGTAATCCGTGAGATATCCAGCATATCATCGATTAACTGAGCCTGCACATTAGCACTCCGCTCTACCACTTCCCAGGCACGAGCCACTGCTGCTTCATCTAAATCGCGGGTGCGGAAAAGTTGTGCCCAGCCGAGTATAGTATTAAGCGGGTTACGAAGTTCATGGGAGAGGTTCGACAGGAATTCATTTTTAGCTAGGTTGGCATTTTCCGCTTCTTGACGGGCTGACCGCTCCTGTGCGAGGAGTTGCGATCGCTCTAACTCAAAGTGCTTGCGATCGCTAATATCTTCAATCGCTAGCAAAATCTTTTCAGCATCTCCCTGTTGAATAATTTTCCAACCATTGATCAGCATGGTTTTCTGCCCAATCTGCTCAAAACGATGCTCTACCTCCAAATTTTGAATACTGGTATCGTTAACCAGAACGTCTTCTAAGAGCGATCGCAGTCCGGGCAGGTTCCATTGACCGTTCCCTAGTTCAAAAATCAGAGATTGCGCTGTCTGTACTGGTGAAACCTGGAATGTTTCATAAAACGAGCGATTGGCTTTATTCACCCGGAAATCAGAATCAAGGACGATTAACGGCACTTGTACCGTCTCCACAATCGCTTCAGCATAATTCCGGGCTTGTTCTAACCTTTCTGCACTGCGTTTAAGAACATCGATATCTATTAACACCAACACTATACCGTCAATCTGGTTTTCTGTAGTGCGATAAGGACGGATGCGGAGGTTATACCAATGTCCCCCCAGAGTTTGGATTTCTAATTCTTTGATGCCGAGTGTGTCAAGTACTTCCAAAATTAGAGGTTCTAAATCAGGAATATTCAGATTGGCTCTGATATCGCTCAAACGTCGTCCAGCATCGGTGGGAATTAAATTGAAAAGCCGTTGCGCCATTGGCGTAAAACGTCGAACCCGTAAGTCCAAAGTCAATATCAAAATGGGAATATTGATACTGGCAAGCAAATTCGTAAGATCGTTGTTAAGTTGGTTTAATTCCAGATTTCGAGAGCGAAGTTCTTCATTGGTTGTGTTGAGTTCTTCGTTGGTTGCCTGAATCTCTTCTTTGGCAGTTTCTAGCTCCTCATTGGTGCTTTGCAACTCTTCATTGCTGGAGAGGATTTCTTCATTGGCAACTTTCAGGTCTTGATTGATGTGCGATCGCAATAATACAAAAATAGTCGCAAGGGCATCTCCCTCTTCGGGCAACTTCTCAATTGCGATCGCTGGTAATAAGCCAGAAATAAAAGCATTGCGACTGAGGTTTATCAGTTCCTCGGCGATTTTTTGAGGCGGTAGAATAAAATCAACATTCCCGGTGGCAACAGCAGTATTGGGCATACTATCGAATTTTGCCGTGTCTTCACACTGAGCAAAAGTCACGCCTCCGGCTGCCTTGATTGCCTTTACCCCCAGTGAACCGTCTCCATCCGCCCCAGATAAAACTACTGCGATCGCTTTGTTGCGTCGATCTGCTGCCAATGAAGTAAAGAACGCATCAGCAGGCATATATTTACCCTGAACTTTCTCTCGCGGCCTGAGTTGCAACACTCCATTAGATAAGATCATCTTAGTGTTAGGCGGAATAACGTAGACCTTGTTAGGTTCTACACTCATGCCGTCTTGCACTTCAGTAACGGGCATTTGAGTTCCTCTTGCCAGAATCTCGCTCAACAGACTCTTGTGGTTAGGGTCTAAGTGTTGAATCAGCACAAATGCCATCCCTGTATCGGTAAGCAAATATTTGAGCAACTGCGTAAACGCCTCTAATCCACCCGCAGAGGCGGCAATACCAACGACGGGAAATAAAGCATCTCCAATGTCTTGCTGCTCTACATCGAACGCATCATTAGCGATAAATTCAGATGTAGGTTGCTCAAAGGGTTGGTCAGATGTCATAGGATGAAGTTTAGCACTGCAATGATTTGGCAGATTAGGTTCATATTTTAGGTCAGTTTACTTACTTGCCTTGTATATAATAACAGTTTAAATACAAGGCAAGTAAACAATTTAAGTTCCTAAATCCAAGTCATTGCCAATAAATAAGAAGCTAGAATAAATCCAATACCAATAATTCCGCTACTTAAAAGCAGAGTTAATTGAGTGAAAATATATATTTGATAGCTCGTGAGATTAATCCTATTGTTTTTCAAGTTCATTAGTAGCGTTTTAAAAATAATTATCTCCATAAATAAATGAACCATATCATTATTGCTAAAGAGTTAGACTACTATATCTAAGACATCAATTAAAGTTAGTTAGCATGAGGATGAGGATTATTAACAATTGTTAAAATGCCAAGCACCGCAACAAAATCATCAACAACTACAGGTTTAGCAACGCATAGACTAAACCCAGCTAAAAAAGCGTGTTGATACATATCTTCAGTTACAGTGCTTGTCAGAGCGATCGCTGGTACTACTTTGCCTCGCTCTCCCGCAAGTGTTCTCACTTGGTGAATCAGAGCATAGCCATCCTCATTTGACGTGGAAATATCACTTAAGAGGATATCAGGTTGCCATTGCACAAATATTTCCAGAGCTTGTCCTAAAAATGCCGCTTGCACACTCACACCATAGGATTGCAATATTGGCGTGAACGAATTGCAGAAATTGACATCATTATCTACAAGCAGTATTCGTAGCCCTTCAAGAAATGAAGGATGAGTAGAAAATCTATTATTTCTATGCATCATAGTTTCAAAATTGAGATTTTATTAAGCTTTAAAATGTTCTTAAATCGTGAATTTATTGTGTGCTGACTTGAAGTTTAATAAACGTCTCATCAGTAGGCCAAAAACGGCAAACGTGGTATTATCTTTCAAAGTATTTACTCTTTTCTAGGACTCATATCTAATTCTTGCGAAGCTAGGTACACATAAATTCCCTTAGTTTGAGTTAAGAGTTCCCTCCTTACGCAAGTAAGTCCAGTAATCAAATCAGATTTCTATAGTAGCTTTGATTGCAGTAACTAATATACTAAAGACACTAGCTTTCATGGACACATCGCCAAGATAAACCTTTTATTTGAATTACTAAATATAAATAATTTTTGCTAACAATGTTTACTTTAACATCCTATTGTTAAAGCTCATGTTTAAATAAATGTTTTAATAGTGTATAAGTTGTATAAAATTACCAATAAATTCTCTAATAAAAAATTAAATCATTCCAATGGTCAGTAACTAATGATATGAAGATTATGTCTAACGAAGTAGAGGTTTTCTATCGTTCAGTAGAAGTCAATACAAAATTTCAATTATTGTACGTGTATGCTGTGCCTGAAGGTGACAAAGAGGCTAGAAAGTAGACTGGATATAAAGATATAGCAGGTAAACCCTGATGAAAATAAGGTAGTTAACCAGGCTTTAAAGGTATGAAGTCATGAATTAAATCAGTCTAAAAACCCATCGCATCTACTCATAATTAGCCATTGCATTCCAACCTAAAGGGCACTGTATCAGAGGTATAATCGCTTTAATTCTTTCAGACTTGCAAAAATATGTTTTTGCACTTTTATATCATGTCCACTTGATTACTTATTAAATCCGAAGAAGCCCACCCCGCCAAAGCTACGCTTTGTCTCCCCTGCCCCTAATCCCCAGAGGGGGCCCCGAGTTCCCCGCAAGCGGGGTGGGGTGCAATGACTGTCGGAATCATAACTTATTTATCGGGACATGATATTAGGGAAAAGGGTGCATATTAAAGGCAAAGGATTTTGAGTTTTTTTACCCTTTTCCCCTTCTCCTTACCCCGAATTTTGCAAGAAGTCTAATGAGTGAGAATAACAAATAAGAAATGGGAACTACGGGAAAATACCACTTTTACAAGACGTGAACACCGATCTAGGCGATCGCGCTCATCTTCTTACAATAACGATATGAAAACAAAAATTTTCCTTTCCTTGGAGCTTAACTTACGGAAAACCGCCCTGATCTGAGGTCAGCAGTGCTTTGCGCTTTTACGATGTCTAATATGGTTCGTTCCTGAAAAAGCCTATGCAACCTACTAATCCTAACCAATTTACAGAAAAAGCCTGGGAAGCGATCACCCATACCCCGGATATTGTTAAACAATATCAACAACAGCAAATAGAAAGCGAACACCTGATGAAAGCGCTGCTAGAACAAGATGCTCTAGCAACAGGGATTCTTACAAAAGCGGGTGTTAACCTCCAAAAACTGCGCGATCGCACTGAACAATTTTTCCAACGTCAGCCGAAAGTATCTGGTACTAGCAGTTCTGTTTACTTAGGACGCAGTTTGGATACACTTCTAGATCGAGCAGACGGATATCGCAAAGAGTTTCAAGACGAATATATTTCAATTGAACACTTATTGTTGGCTTACGCTAAAGATGACCGCTTTGGCAAAGCTTTATTCCAAGAATTCGGTTTAAACGAAGGCAAGCTAAAAGATATTATTAAACAAGTTCGAGGGAGCCAAAAAGTGACCGATCAAAATCCAGAAGGCAAATACGAAGCACTGGAAAAATACGGGCGTGACCTTACAGAAGCCGCACGTAAAGGTCAACTCGATCCAGTGATTGGGCGAGATGATGAGATTCGTCGCACTGTGCAAATTCTCTCTCGCCGCACTAAGAATAATCCTGTGCTAATTGGTGAACCAGGTGTTGGTAAAACTGCGATCGCTGAAGGGCTAGCACAGCGCATTGTCGCCGGTGATGTACCCCAGTCTCTCAAAGACCGCAAACTAATTGCTTTAGATATGGGTGCTTTGATTGCAGGGGCAAAATTCCGGGGTGAATTTGAAGAACGCCTGAAAGCAGTATTAAAAGAAGTTACTGAATCTGGCGGCAATATTGTTTTATTTATTGATGAAATTCACACCGTTGTCGGTGCTGGTGCAAGCCAAGGCGCGATGGATGCTGGTAACTTGTTAAAACCGATGTTGGCGCGAGGCGAATTGCGCTGTATTGGGGCAACAACTCTAGATGAATACCGCAAACATATCGAAAAAGATGCGGCACTAGAAAGACGTTTCCAGCAAGTTTATGTCGATCAACCTAGTGTAGAAGATAGCATTTCGATTTTGCGCGGCTTGAGAGAGCGTTATGAAAACCACCACGGGGTGAAGATTTCGGATAGTGCTTTAGTTGCAGCCGCCGTATTGTCGAGTCGTTATATTAGCGATCGCTTCCTTCCTGATAAAGCCATTGACTTGGTAGACGAAGCCGCCGCGAGATTAAAAATGGAGATTACCTCCAAACCTGAAGAACTCGACGAAATTGATCGCAAGATTCTGCAATTGGAAATGGAGAAGCTTTCGCTCAAAAAAGAAAGTGATGCAGCTTCTCGTGAACGTCTAGAAAAATTGGAAAAAGAAATTGCCGATCTCAAAGAAGAACAAAGAACCCTGAATAGTCAATGGCAGTCTGAAAAAGATATCATTGACAAAATTCAGTCTGTGAAAAAAGAGATTGAACGGGTCAACTTAGAGATTCAGCAAGCAGAACGCGACTACGACCTTAACCGCGCTGCTGAGTTGAAATACGGCAATTTAACTAGTTTGCATCGTCAATTGGAAGCAGTAGAGGCTGAATTGGCAAGCGCTCAAAGAAGTGGTAAATCACTATTGCGGGAAGAAGTCACAGAAGCTGATATTGCCGAAATTATTTCTAAATGGACAGGAATTCCCATCAGCAAGCTAGTGGAATCTGAAAAAGAAAAACTGCTGCATTTAGAAGATGAACTGCACCGCCGCGTGGTTGGACAAGAAGAAGCAGTCACAGCTGTAGCGGATTCAATTCAGCGATCGCGCGCTGGATTGGCTGATCCCAATCGTCCCATTGCTAGCTTTATTTTCCTTGGGCCTACGGGTGTGGGTAAAACCGAGTTAGCGAAAGCGCTGGCGGCGTATATGTTCGACAGTGAAGATGCGCTGGTGCGAATCGATATGTCGGAGTATATGGAGAAACACGCCGTTTCTCGTTTAATCGGTGCGCCTCCAGGATACGTAGGTTATGAAGAAGGCGGACAACTTACAGAAGCGATTCGTCGCCGTCCTTATTCAGTGATTCTTTTCGACGAAATCGAGAAAGCACACCCCGATGTATTTAATATCTTCTTGCAAATTCTCGATGATGGTCGCGTCACTGATGCCCAAGGTCATAAGGTGGACTTCAAGAACGCTATTATTATCATGACTAGCAACATCGGTTCGCAGTACATTCTTGATGTCGCCGGAGATAACACTCACTACGACGAAATGCGCCGTCGGGTAATGGAATCGATGCGGAATAGCTTCCGTCCAGAGTTCCTGAACCGGATTGACGAAATCATCATCTTCCACGGTTTAGATAAGAAAGAATTGCGGCATATTGTGCTGTTGCAAGTGGAAAGATTGCGCCAAAGATTGAGCGATCGCAAAATATCTCTCAAGCTCTCGGATGCTGCACTTGACTTTTTAGCAGAAGTAGGGTATGACCCAGTATATGGGGCACGTCCACTGAAGCGGGCGATTCAGCGAGAGTTAGAAACTCAAATTGCCAAAGCCATCTTGCGCGGCGAATTCACCGACGGCAACACCATCTTTGTAGATGTGCAAAATGAGCGTCTTTCTTTTAGTCGCTTACCTGCTGAGGTATTTACCAGCTAATTGAAAAAGAGGCAGGGGAACAGGGAGCAGCGAGCAGGGGGAGGCAGGGGAGACAAGGTGACTTGAGTGAGAGCTTTCCCCATGTCCTCTTCCTTGAAGATCATTTCACAAAAAAACGCCAAGTCAAGCAAGAGCCTCTTGGCGTTTTTTGTCAAACATTAGTAGGGTGTATAATTACGAATTACGAATTATTTTGTCCTTTACAAAGTACTTGTCGCATTTTACGCATATTTGCAGGTAACTCTAAGTTCATCGCTTGTTGAATGAAAATTGATGGAATTGGAATCAGAGGTGTAGCTTGCACAGTATAAGAAAGCAAAGTGCCATTACCGCAATCTTTGAGTTCTAAATTAGCGTTAAAGTCCTCAAAAGTTCCTTTTTCCATGCGAAATTGAATTTTTTGCCCCAACACTTCTACAACGTTGAGGTAAATTTCAACTTGAGCTGTGAAAAAGAAAAAGGCTTTTTGTGCTGCTTGATACAGGCGTTTGACTTCGCCTCTATGTAATATTTCGCTTTTAGTAATATCGGGAAAATATTGTACCCAGCGGGGGTAATCAGTTAATTGCTGCCAGACTTGCGATCGCACCATCGGCACATACATCCAGGCAGTCACCGCGCCACCCCAGCTTTTGTGCGATCGCGTTTCTACTAAAATTTCACCCTGTACCAGCAACTTTTGCTTGTCTTGATTCCAAGCCATATCTGAACCTGCAATAATTGAGTCTGATATATAAGATGCAGACATAATGATTTTAGTTACTCCTCAACTCATCCACCTAATAAAGTTGAAACTACAAGCCATAAAACTTGATTTAGATCCAACCCATTAAATTTTAGTTCCAGTGTAATACCTATCTTTCCCGGAAAGGGTTATTTTTTGGTAATTATTTCAGTCACTTTACTGGAAAAACTATATTTATTATCAGAATTAACATAATTAATACTTAAGTGAGTTTTATCAGAGGAATACTTGTAGATGAAAAACTGCGTTGTTAACAGTTAAAATTGCAGAAACACCACCTAATATCAAGCACTTTACCCCAACGTTTGGATAGCGTCTCTTGATTTTTACGTGTTATTTTTGATAAAACTGCAACTTCATCGTAAATTTATATTTTATTTATCTGTAATGTCTGTTGAGGTGAGAGAAAGAATAGGTGAGTCAATCTTCTTTAAATCGTAGATTAATTCAGATTTTCGGTATACTTCTCGGCATTAGCGTAGCCGTCTGGTTACTGAGAGGCTTTGGTATTCTCACTTTTATTCCAGGTGGAATAATTTGGCTACTGTTACTAGGGGCGATCGCGATCGGAATTATCAGTTATGCCCAAAGAACATGGTGGCGTTTATAATTTCAGAAATCTACCCTTGGGTAGATACCATCCTAGATACGCTTTTTTCTGATGATTTTTATGCCGTAGCCCCGTTTAAGAATTGTAGAGTCCCTATTTTGACTCACTGTCAAAAGTATTTAATACTGAAGCAATGGCAACAATTTACTAGGGGAAACGAGCATGGCAAAGTATATATGTACTCTTTGTGCCTATGAATATGACCCAGAAGTAGGCGATCCAGATGGCGGTATAGAACCAGGAACAGCTTTTAAAGATATACCAGATGATTGGGTATGTCCGACTTGTGGTGCGACAAAAGAAGACTTTGAACCTGCTGAAGAGTAAAGAGAACAGCTAGCCTAGAGAGTAGGTGCTGTAAAAGAGATATTTTTGAAATTGTTACCGTTACAAATTGTAGTTATTGGGGGCGGGGCAGCCGGATTTTTTGGCGCGATCGCTTGTGCTAAAGCCAATCCTGATGCAGAAGTTACTTTACTCGAAGCCAGTCGTCAACCACTGGCGAAAGTGCTAATTTCTGGTGGTGGACGCTGCAACGTTACTCATGCTTGCTTTGAGCCTGAAGAGTTAGTGCAAAATTACCCCAGAGGTGCAAAAGCTTTGCGGGGTGCTTTGACTCGCTTTGGCCCTCAAGAGACAGTAGCTTGGTTTGCTGCTGGTGGAGTCTATCTAAAAACTGAAGCTGATGGTCGGATGTTTCCTGTCACCAACAGTTCAGAAACCATTGTGGAATGTTTGATTAAAGCGGTGGCGAAATCTGGAGTCAAACTCCGTATCGGTACACACGTAACTTCAGTGACCGCAGCAGATAAGGGGTTTGATATTCTTCTGAAATCAGGAGAGACTATTAAATGCGATCGCCTACTTCTTGCTATCGGCAGCAGCCTTGTGGGTTATAAAATTGTCAAAGAGTTAGGTCATCAAATAGAAGCGCCAGTACCCTCTTTGTTTACCTTCAATATTGCTGATCCTCAATTGCGGGCTTTAGCTGGAGTTAGCGTTAACCCTGTGCAATTGCGGTTATCGGCGGGCGGAAAATCCCAATTACAACAAACTGGGCCATTGCTAATTACCCACTGGGGTTTGAGTGGTCCGGCTGTTTTGAAGCTTTCTGCTTGGGGTGCGAGAGTTCTGCACGAAAGCCGCTATCAAGCCACATTATTGATTAATTGGCTGCCTGATTTGCAACAAGAACAAGTGCGAGAAAAAGTTTTAGCAGTTAAGGATGAATGGGGAAAGAAAGCGATCGCATTGCATCGCGGCGTTGATTTACCTCATCGTCTCTGGCAATATATCATTGCTCGTGTAGGTATTACCACAGAATACCGTTGGGCAGAAATATCTAGTAAAACCTTAAATCGACTGCTGCAAGAACTTACTCAGGGACAATACTTAATCAACGGTAAAGGAGCCTTCAAAGAAGAATTTGTTACCTGTGGCGGTGTTAATCTCAAAGAAGTCAATTTCAAGACGATGGAAAGTAAATTAGTTCCTGGTCTTTATTTTGCCGGAGAAATCTTAGATATTGATGGCGTGACCGGTGGGTTTAACTTCCAAAGTGCTTGGACAACTGGGTATTTAGCAGGCGTAGCAATGGCGACTAGTGAATAGTCCTGCTATAGAAAGCGACACGAAGAGGAGTAATTTCTCTTTGTGTCAATTTGAACTTGACCAAATAATTACTAATTCGTAATCCGTAATGGGAAAATTGTCTTGCCATTGCAGATCAATTTTGAATACACCCAACAATGAAATTCAGCGAAATCCTCCATCAATTTGGTGATGCCGTTACCAATCATAGCCTGACTAGCAACCCAGACCATGACCCAGAAATTACAGGGGTAGCAGCCATTGATGAAGCTAGCATTGGTACTCTCAGTTACGTAGAAGGGGCAAAATTTGGGTCTTTTATCAGTAAGACTGATGCTAGTGCTTTAATTTTGCCCCAGGACGAAAAATTACAGGTGCTTGCACAAGAAAGCGGTATTGTCTGGATAGCGACCTCAGATCCGCGACTGCTGTTTGCCAGAGCGATCGCACTTTTTTACCAACCATATCGCCCCATCCCAGAAATCCATCCCACTGCTGTGATTCACTCTACGGCAAAAGTTGGTAATGATGTTTACATTGGCCCCCATGCTGTGATTCAACAAGGGGTAGAAATTGGCGATGGCGCAATTATTCATCCCAATGTGGTGATTTATCCAGATGCCAAAATAGGCGATCGCACCACCTTACACGCCAACTGTAGCATCCACGAACGCACCCGCATCGGTGCAGATTGCGTGATTCACAGTGGTGCTGTCATCGGTGCAGAAGGCTTTGGTTTTGTTCCTACCCGGACAGGTTGGTTAAAAATGGAACAATCCGGCTATACAGTTTTAGAAGATAGCGTAGAAGTTGGCTGTAACAGCGCCATTGACCGCCCAGCCGTCGGGGAAACACGAGTAGGACGTAATACAGTAATTGATAACTTAGTGCAAATAGGTCACGGTTGCCAAATCGGTTCTGGCTGTGCGATCGCAGGCCAGGTTGGCATGGCAGGAGGTGTTAAACTAGGAAATCGCGTTATTTTAGCTGGACAAACAGGAATAGCCAATCAAGTGAAGATTGGAGATGGGGTGATGACATCTGCTCAAACTGGAATTCACAGCGATGTTGCACCAGGAGAAGTTGTCTGCGGAACTCCAGCCATTCCTTATAAGCTATATCTCAAGGTATGCGCTGTTTATAGCCGCCTACCAGATATGTATCAATCACTAAAACAATTACAACGTAAATTCAAAGATAGCCCTGGCGACTAGAAGTCGCGGCTACACAGACAAAACCCACGCAGGTGGGTTTAAAAGTTTTTATTAATTATTGTTTGTTGGGAATTAGACCGCGCTGTAGGGGCAATTCATGAATTGCCCCTACCTTGCACTTGATAAACTAGAATCCTAACTTTTCCAGCACTGGCTTGGTGGAAACAACGTGGCGTTCTAAACCCAGTTCTTTTGGACTAACCCCAAGTGCCAAAGCAATCAACTGAGATAAATGCAACACTGGTAAACCTAGCTTCTGTTCAATAACTTTTTCTACCTCTGGCTGACGCGAATCTAAATTTAAGTGGCACAGTGGACAAGGTGTAACTATACAGTCAGCACCAGAAGTCAAAGCGTCTTGAATATGCATCCCCGCCATTTTGAAAGATTGGGTAGTGGCATAGCTAGCAAGGGGCCAACCACAACATTGTGTCCGACCTCGGTAATAAATTGGGGTTGCACCCACCGCCCGAAACATATTTTCCATCGCTTCCGGTTGGAAAGGGTCATCATAAGGCATAGATTTTTGGGCGCGGAGGAGATAACAACCATAAAAAGCCGCGCATTTTAATCCACTTAACTTCCGGGTGACACGTTTGGTAATTTCCTCTAAGCCGTAATCTGTTACCAAGGCGTAGAGAAGATGTTTAACATCGGTACTGCCGCGATAAGGCGAACAGCCTTCTTTATGCAGCAAACCGTTAACCTGTTCAATGTAAGCAGGGTCAGTTGTTTGGCATTCTTTCAGGTGTTCGTTCACATGACCAATAACACCTTGACAAGTGCTGCAATGAGTAAGTAAGGGTAGATTTAATTCTTCTGCTAAGGCAATATTTCTGGCGTTAACTGTATCTTCTAGCAGTTGAGAATCTTCTTTAAATGTGCCAGAACCACAGCAAGCAGCCTTTTTAAGTTCAATCAGTTCAATACCCAGTGCTTGGGTAAGCGCTTGAGTTGACTGGTAAAGTTCCCGACAAGCCCCTTGGGCAACACAGCCAGGGAAGTAAGCGTATTTCAAGGTGTGAGGTAGCATAGAGATATGTTTGGGTTAGAGCGATCGCTCTAAACAATAACTGTTTTATGATTCCTTGTTAGCACCGAAGTTCTGATGTTTGACGTTCAGCGACCCTTTAACCATCTAGGTTCAAAGCCGCAGCATCTACATATTCTTATTGCTAGCAAGGCTTTAAATACTGATCGAGACATTGTAAAAAAAATTAGCAATAATTAGGCAACTGAAGCATCTACACGTATCGGCGATGGCGTAAACCGCTCCACTGCCCAAGTGTTCCTAAAAAACTTAGGCAATTTTTTTAGAAGAAAGGTTTTCTAACAGAAAAACCCTTGGTAGTATACGGGCGATCACGCTTGACGATAAGATGTATATGCTCAAAACAATGTCTCCTCTAAAGAGTAGATCCTAGCAACTGGTTAAGGAATTTTAGTATTTATGAGCCAAACGGAACTTTTTGAAAAGGTCAAGAAAATCGTCAGTGAACAACTGAGTGTTGATGATGCTGCCAAAATCACACCCCAGTCAAAGTTTATGGACGATCTAGGAGCAGATTCCTTGGATACCGTTGAACTGGTGATGGCTTTGGAAGAAGAATTTGATATCGAAATTCCTGACGAAGCTGCCGAGCAGATTATCTCGGTTCAAGACGCAGTAGATTACATCAAAAACAAAGTTACCGCATCAGCTTAACTGGGGATTGGGGATTGGGGATTGGGGATTGGGGATTGGGGATTGGGAAGATTTTTCTTTGTACCTAGTTACCCTTTGGGTGATGCTTCTAACGTCGCTAACGTCAGTCGCTCATGGGGCAGCCCTGCGGTCTTCTCTTTGAGACGATACGGGAAGGGGTTTCCCCAAGTGCAAAAACTGGTGTGTCTCTTAAAGTGATATTGTGGCTTGGAAATCCCCAAAGCCATGCTGGCTCACCATTACCTACTCGCTAACCCCGAATTTTTTGCCTGCTGCTTTTTCGCCATTTTTAACTGAATCATGACAGATCATACACGTAAACGCGTTGTTGTAACTGGTGTTGGCGCGATTACACCTATAGGTAATACAGCAACAGAATATTGGAATGGATTATTAAGTGGACGCAATGGCATCGACTACATCACATTTTTTGATGCGTCTCGCCATGATTGCCGCATTGCTGGAGAGGTGAAAAACTTCGATCCACATGAGTACTTGGAGCGCAAAGAGGCCAAGCGCATGGATCGATTTGCCCAATTTGGGGTTGCGGCAGCAAAACAGGCTCTATCTAACGCGCAGTTAGTGATCAATGACCTGAATGCAGACCAGGTAGGTGTCATGATCGGTTCTGGCGTTGGTGGCATTAAGGTACTAGAAGACCAACAAACTATCTACCTCAACCGTGGCCCCGATCGCTGTAGTCCATTCATGATCCCGATGATGATCGCCAATATGGCCGCAGGATTAACGGCAATTCACACGGGTGCTAGAGGCCCAAATTCCTGCCCTGTAACTGCCTGCGCTGCTGGCTCCAACGCTGTAGGCGATGCTTTTCGCTTAGTTCAAGGGGGATATGCCCAAGCGATGATTTGCGGGGGAACAGAGTCAGCTGTGACACCATTATCAATGGCTGGGTTTGCCGCCTGCAAAGCCCTCTCTTTTCGTAATGATGATCCGGCTCATGCTTGCCGTCCCTTTGACCGCGATCGCGATGGATTTGTCTTGGGTGAAGGTTCAGGAATTTTAATTCTAGAAGAACTGCAACACGCCCTCAGTCGCGGCGCTCACATTTATGCCGAAATGATCGGCTATGGTATGACCTGTGATGCTTACCATATCACTTCCCCCGTCCCTGGTGGACTCGGAGCCGCTAGAGCGATAGAACTGGCACTCAAAGACGCCGGGATAACTCCTGAACAGATTAGCTATATTAATGCCCACGGCACTAGTACCCCAGCTAATGATTCAACTGAAACCTCAGCAATCAAAAAAGCTTTGGGAGAACACGCCTATAAGGTGGCAATTAGCTCCACCAAATCGATGACAGGTCATTTATTGGGCGGTTCTGGAGGTATTGAAGCAGTCGCAACAGTATTAGTGATCGCTAATGACCAAATTCCACCGACAATCAACCTGGAAAATCCCGATCCAGAGTGTGACTTAGATTACGTGCCTAACTACAGCCGCGCCCAAAAAGTTGAGGTGGCAATATCCAATTCTTTCGGGTTTGGCGGTCATAATGTCACACTGGCCTTTAAGAAATACGTTTAAAACAAGTCAAAAGGCAGAAGGTAGGAGGCAGAAGACAGGAGCCAGAATTCAGAATTCAGTAGTTTAATCCAACTCTGCTCGTTTGCTCAATGCCCCATGCCCAATGCCCAATGCCCAATGCCCAAAGTATCAGAAATATCATTCCGATATAAAGTAAGCGTTCAGCATGACCCAATTATCAGCTTGATTTATCACCAGAAACTCAGAAGATCCCGCTTGTCCATCGACAAGCGGGAATGGGATGATGAGGATACGTGGGGAATTTAAAATAACCCCAGGAAGAGAAACTACGAAGAGTGCTAACCCGTCGTTAAAAACAAGAGATTATGACTGTTGCAACCCAATCCCTCAAAGAATTGTCCCTCGAAGAACTTTGTATTAACTCGATCCGGTTTTTGGCTGTTGATGCCGTAGAAAAAGCAAAATCGGGACACCCAGGACTGCCAATGGGTGCGGCTCCTATGGCTTTTGTCCTCTGGGATCGCTTCATGAAGTTTAATCCCAAGAATCCTAAATGGTTTAATCGCGATCGCTTTGTCTTGTCTGCCGGTCATGGCTCGATGTTGCAGTATGCCCTACTGTACCTAGCAGGCTACGATAGCGTCTCCATTGAAGATATCAAGCAATTCCGTCAATGGGAATCCAAAACACCTGGACACCCCGAAAACTTCATGACTCCAGGCGTGGAAGTCACAACTGGCCCCTTGGGTCAAGGAATTGCTAATGGAGTTGGTTTAGCGATCGCCGAAGCCCACCTTGCCGCTAAATATAACAAACCCGACACCAAGATTGTTGACCATTACACCTACGTAATTTTAGGTGACGGTTGCAACATGGAAGGGATTTCTGGTGAAGCTTGTTCTTTTGCAGGACACTTGGGATTAGGTAAACTCATCGCTTTGTACGACGACAACCACATTTCCATCGACGGTTCCACAGATGTGGCATTCACCGAAGATGTTTCCAAGCGCTTTGAAGCTTACGGTTGGCACGTTCTGCACGTTGAGAACGGGAATACTGATTTAGAAGCGATCGCCAAAGCAATTGAAGAAGCTAAATCTGTCACCGATAAACCTTCAATGATTAAGGTGACAACCACCATTGGTTATGGTTCTCCCAATAAACAAAACACTGCTGGCGTTCACGGCGCTGCTTTGGGTGCAGACGAAATTGCCTTGACTCGCAAAGAATTGAAATGGGAATATGAACCTTTCGTAATTCCAGAAGAAGCCCTCAACCACACACGTAAAGCAGTTGAGCGCGGCGCAGGTTATGAAGAGGAATGGAACAAAACATTTGCCGACTACAAAGCTAAGTATGCCCAAGAAGCGGCTGAATTTGAACGCTACCTAAACGGCAAACTCCCCGACGGTTGGGATAAGGTACTACCTACCTACACCCCAGAAGACAAAGGAATACCCACCCGCAAACACTCAGAAACCTGCCTCAACAAACTAGCGGCAGTTTTACCTGAATTGATTGGTGGTTCGGCTGACTTAACCCACTCCAACTTGACCGAAATCAAGGGCAAGGGCGACTTCCAAAAGGGAGAATACCAAAACCCCAACATCCACTTTGGTGTGCGGGAACATGCTATGGGCGCAATCTGTAATGGTATAGCGCTGCACAGTTCAGGATTAATCCCTTACGGTGCTACCTTCTTGATCTTCACAGATTATATGCGTGCTGCCATCCGCTTATCTGCCCTTTCTCAAGCTGGCGCGATTTGGGTGATGACTCACGATTCCATTGGACAAGGTGAAGATGGTCCCACACACCAACCCATTGAAACTCTTGCTTCCTTGAGAGCCATTCCTAATTTATTAGTGTTTCGTCCCGCAGACGGTAACGAAACCTCTGGCGCTTATAAAATAGCGCTCGAGAAAGCGAAGCAAAACGCTCCATCTCTGTTGGCGTTTACCCGTCAAAACGTTCCTAACTTGGCAGGTACATCAATTGAGGGCGTGGCGAAGGGTGGATACACCGTAGTGGATAGCGAAGGTACACCTGATATCATCTTGATTGGTACTGGTTCAGAATTGAGCCTCGCCGTTGGCGCAGCCGAAAAACTCACAGCCGAAGGTAAGAAAGTTCGTGTCGTCTCGCTACCTTCATGGGAACTGTTTGAAGCACAGGATGCGGCTTACAAAGAGTCTATTCTGCCAAAAGGTGTCACCAAGCGTTTATCTGTAGAAGCTGGCGCTAGTTTCGGTTGGCACAAGTATGTAGGTACTGAAGGTGATTGCGTTAGTATCGATCGCTTTGGTGCTTCCGCTCCAGGCGGTGTTTGTTTAGAGAAGTTTGGTTTTAGCGTTGATAATGTATTAGCTAAGGCTAAACAATTGTTGGGTTAATAGCAACAGAATATTCTCAAAATTTTGTGAGGTGGGCTGAAAAGCCCGCCTTTTTTTATGCAGAGGAGGGCTGAGGTAAACGCAGAGGTTCGCTGAGTAAGATTGTTTATAATTGAGGTAATTATTTGATAAATGGAAAGAATTATGCCAGAAGTTGCTAATTATAATCAAGAAGTGAGTAATTGCATATCACCAATCGTTGAAAAGCTAATTAAAGGTAATAGCTTATATCAAGTTAAGTTAAACCAACAGGAAATGATAGAAATGTTAGTAGAACTCTTTGGACAGTTATCACCAGAGGAAATGAGAGCTATAACCGAGCATGAACTGACACGCAGAATTGATAAGATTCTTGTCTTAGAAGCGGTTTCTGGTACGTTAAATGATTTGACCCCAGAGCAAATCAAAATGTACGATGATGCAGTAAAACGAAAATAGACAAAGTGGCTTATTTATTAGATACAAATATTGTTAGTTACATTTTGAGCAGAAATGCAACTGTTAGTAGGAAACTCCGGGATGCTAATCGTTCAGGACAAGAAGTTTTTACCAGCTGTATAACTTATTATGAAGTTAAAAGAGGACTTTTGTATGTAAATGCTACGAGGCAAATAGCAGAATTTAATCAGTTTTACAGAAAATATGAAGTTTTATTCTTGGATGATATAGAAATTATTGAGAGAGCATGTGAAATCCATGTGGATTTACAACGTAGGGGTTTGAAGATACAAGAACAAGATATATTGATAGCGGCTACAGCGATCGCACGCGGTTTAATTCTGGTTTCCAATGACTCTGACTTGCTGCGAGTTGAAGGAATAAGCTTAGACAATTGGACAAGAACAGAACCTTGAGTTAGCAGTTATGAGGAGAAAGCGATCGCAACGCTTGGCTGCTAAACTAAGAAAATTAAATATTAACCCCATTAGTTAGTTTACTTATTTTGTCAACTATCTTTAGATAGATAGAGTAAACACTACACGATTAATCATCAGAAATCGCTTGCTAGCACTGAAAAAATAAAACTTTTATACCTGAAAATCTACACTGCATCTTTAGTTTAATTTGTCAATGTGTAATCTCTAGTATCGCCTAATAAATCACCAAGGCCTTCTCAAGGCTTAATGTATATTCATGCTTTCAGTGGATGCAGTAATGGCTTTATAACTGCCATCATATATATGTCCTCAAACAATAGATAGTTGCTGTTGTCCGATTGAAAAAGTATGATTTTTTCTGACTCCACTAACTTCGGCTTTATCCAATTGTTTGATGTTTTGAGAAGGTAACACAATGAATAATATCCTAAAACGCACACTTCTACCCAGCCTCATGGCTGCAAGTTTAGCTGGTGTCACATTAGTTCCCGCTAAACCGGCTGCTGCTGATGACCAAGTATTAAGAGATGCAGGTATTGGGGCTGTTACCAATGTAGTAACCGGAGCAGTTAGGGGAAGAGGCAGTGTATTAGACAATGCTGTTAAAGGTGGTGTTACTGGTGCGGCTGTCAATGGTGCAAATGGTCTGAGAAACACTGGCAATCGCCGTAACCGGAGCGTTGTTCAAGATGTCGGAGTTGGTGCAGGGGCTAGCGCAGTGACTGGCGTAATTACTGGCGATCGCAAAGATACCCTTGGGAATGCTGTTGATGGTGCAGCTGTTGGTGCAGCAATCCATCTGCTCACCAATGGCAAATAATTTATAAACTCATCGGTTAAAATATTCCCAACCGGTAATGGGTTTCACTTGTAAACACTACGAACTTATCCTTCCCCTAATCCCTCTGCTTTGTGGATAAGGAAACACAACCCCCTTTACCTCGTAGGTAAAGGGGGTTGCTGGGTTAGATTTATATTGGGATGTATGCCATCATTAGGTTCAGATGACTTTAGACTTAATAGTAAACTCTAGCCCTTCAACGCTTTTCTAAAGTTTCGACGATAGGATTGATTTGTAATAAACAAAGCAGGCCATAGCAAAGATAAACCAATGCGATTGGTCAAAGTTGGATTAAAATTAGTTCGCGCAAACCCATTCCAAAACTTCCAAACGCCGCCTCCGTAAACTACTATCAAGGCAAAAATAATAAAGTTACCCATTCCTATCAACTCCGTTAGTAACTGACAGAATTTAAGTTAAGTTTTACCACACGAGGTAAGCACTTCATAACCAACACCGAGAAGGTATGACTAAGCTCCTCAGTCTTGAACATCTGAGTTCGTTAAACATACATTCTCTTATTCCAGTGTAGATTAGCCTCACGCATAGCAGCTAGTTCTCACTGGCGGTATATTGACTCAAAAGGCGTAAAAGCGTTATTTTTGCGGTATTTTGGCAATATATGTTGCTTGTAAAATAATTGCTGTAGTTTTAATGAGATGTCTTTTGCTATTGATTGCCACTCGATAACCCAAAGATTCATAGCGATATATATCAAGTGTAAATGTTGATTGCTTCAGTACAAAAAAGCCTATCCCATATTAAACTGCAAAATTATGTAGCGCATTATCCTTATGCTTCATCTACCCAATAAAGATAATATCGTTCACTATCCACCCAGCCTCTCTGAAAATCTGTAAGCGGAGAAATCTTCAAATCATTACGGTTGACATTCAGTTGACGATTTAAAATCAGCAAAATTTTCTTTTGCTCATCTTGATTTTTGAATAGAGAATTAATTTGACTTAATATTTCAGCTTGTTCGACATCTTTGCGACCTTTTTGAAATAGGGTAAAGCTTCCCATTTTTTGAAGCTCAGGATAGTAAAACTTTCGATTAAGATAACCTGATAAAGGAGCCATATTTGCATCCCGACTGGCAACAATAAACTCATTATCCAACCCAGATTTTTTAATATATTGTGCTGTTTCTCGACTAGCAGAAAATGGTATAACTAAATCTCTTGAAAAACTATAAATACCTCCCGCACACTGGGCATAAAGAATAAGCATCAAAGCGATATGATGCCACTTTTGAACAAATATAATTGAATTTGGACGAATAGAAAATTTATTAAGTAAGACTGTAGACTCTTGATAATAACTTGCCAGCCATAAAGCCGCTATTAAAACTAAGTAAAAATGCCCAAAATGCCGGGGCATACCTGTAAATCTCAAGTATGTAAAGGCAAAGATTACACAATTACCTATAAAGTAAAAAAAGAAAGGAACTGGCTTTTTAGATAATTTTATAAATGTTAAAATTACAATGAAAAGAGTAATTATCGCACACACAATTAAATCTAACCATCTTTTGTGTTGAGGGATAATTAATAAGTAGCTACCAAATATTCTACCTATGCTTTTCAATAAATGACGGATATCTAATTGTATTAACCAACCATTATTTAATCCACCATGAAGATAACTATCTGCCGGAGGAGTAATAATATAAATGGATAAAATAAAGGAAAATATAATAATTAAAATACTTAAAAATAAGTCGTATTTTTGGCTTTGACTAAAATAGTGCTGGCGATGTTCACTATCAAAACAAAATTCAGCTAGCAAAGTCAATGATAAAGAAAATGATACTAGCAAACCATAAGCACTACTATTTGCTAATAAACCCAATAAAATTGCCAAATAAGCATAAGTTATTTTTTTTGAAGAAAAAAGTGTACAGAAGGCAAAAACAAATAACATACTAAAGGCATAGTTTCGAGAAATCAGAAGATATTCGTAAAAAGGAAAGAAACCAAATGAAAACAGAAACTTTTGTTGATAGTTAAAAGGACTATATAAGCAAAATAGAGTAACCGAGGCAACAGTAATTGCCAAATGAAAAATTTGCATAATAATAGGGTTATCGACTATTCTAATCAGAATCGCCAGAGAAAAATACCATAAGACAGGATGACCTTCATAACGAATATTTGCAATTAAATCCCCAAAAGACTCACTATCTCTGACAATAAGCCAGGGATTTAGTTCATCTCGCCACATTGAATGGTTGAGAATACCTATTAAGCCAATAACAGAAAAAATAATGATAATAAACCAAGGAGAATGAAAAGGGAATCTCGAAGTAAATTTTATAATTTTTGTGTTTAACATTACTAGTTCAAAATGAGATTGATTGCATAAGAAAAATTTTTAAAGATACTATCAGAATTTGAGGATAAACTTATTCATCAAATGTTATCCTGATTATTGAACTATTAAAATAGACGTATTCTGGCTCATTTCTACTTATAAGTTTCTGGCATACCCACTGCTGATAAACCTGCGATCGCTCGTAAGTTTTGGCAACGGATCAACTCGGTAAAATTTAAACTGGAACGCCCTTCAATTTTGGCTACTGCTTCAATTCCAGATAACAAGTGTTGCGCTGCTTCAGCTTCTGAATAACCACGCCGTTGTGCTATACGAATTGCTGCTGCATCGGCATTTAACTCTGACTCTTGAGATTTATTAGTCCGCCAGATCCGAAAAGCAGCGATCGCAGTTAATCCCCCGGCTACGGCCACACCTACCACATCTGACTGTGCTGCTTCCAATAATCCGCCTAATAGCCCTGCCAGTACTACACCTTGATAAATGTTAGGTTTAAACCACTTTACGCCCGTTAACCAGCTAACCATCTGTAACAGCAGCAAGTCTCGTTGCGGTTTTGTCAGGCGACGCCACAAATCGAAATTAATATATATCGGTCGCGCCTGATTCCAGGGTTGGGGAAAGGAGGCGTCAATCACTTTTGCCTGTTCTGGCTTACTAACGATTTTTGTCGTCATTCGACCAGAAGCAGGCATCACATCTAATAAACGGCGAATTTCAACATTTGGCTCCATAAATTTAATTATTAGCCATAATGTGCATGGTAAGTATTTTAGTTATCATTAGTGTTAACCTTTGATTTATGACATGCTCTGGCAATCTTTACTAAATGGTTATTTTATTAGTAAATGGCGGTTTGTGAATAGATTTAAATCAAGCTATAAGAATATTGATCAAGCAGTTTGATAGTGTGGCGGGATTTTATAGTATCCATTTGCCGCTAAATTCAAAACCTCAAAGTTTTGGATAACCATTGCAACTACACTTGTAACTACATGGACGCTTTTGCTACCCTTCCGCCTGAATGGACGAATAAGGCAATACATGCCTATGAATTTTGCTGTCCTAATTGCCACTCAACTAGCCGAGAAGCTGAAAAAGTTTGGCTAAATCGGCGATCGCCTGTACTTACAGAAAACCGTCGTCGCAAATGGCAAGAGTTTTACTACTGTCACTGTGGTTCTGTGTGGTGGGCTTGGAGTAGCGATCGCCCCTTAACAGATATATCTAGTCAGCCAGATTATAATCCCAAATAGTTAATTTTCTTCCTGAACAAAAGCCCACCTCAAGGCGGGCTTTTGTTTATCTAATTTTGAACTTTATTTCTCATCACCAATTTTAGAAGCTGAAGGTAGTACGTAGAGTACCTACGTATTCAGTATCATTAGCATCGTTGTGCTCTGGATTGAAGATTACCAACAAGCCAGGTGTTACTTGAATATTATCAGAAACCTTGAACTTGTAAAGACCTTCTAAGTGATAAGATGTGCTGTCATCTAACTCAACATTGGCGGCGGCATTTTTTATACTACCACCAGTAACTTTGGGTGGTTGACCAAAAATAACACCTAAGACGTTGCCTTTTCCACCAAAGTCTCTCAAAGCAAGTGCTCCAGCCCAGTACCAAATATCTGCGTCTGCACCTGCATTAACACCATTCCTAGCATCGGCAGTTGTGTAACCTCCCCAACCACTAATAGCTAACGCAGAGCTAAGTTGGAAGGTAGCTTGTACACCGTAATTATTAGATTCGGTAGCAGTGTTAGTCCCAAAAGGATTATTTGCAAAAGTACTACCTGTACCTTGGAAGAGGTTGTTGGCAACAGTATTACCTTGATAAGTGCGGGCGTAGGCTAGACCAATATTAAAGGCTTTGGTGGGTTGGAAAGATAACTGACCAAAGATGGCATTATCACCCTCCAACAACCCATTATTAAGTGTAGGATTATTAGCAGTCCTAGCTAGATAACCACCACTCAAGCTGATAGGGCCGGTAGGATTGAAAGTAACTGTCAAACCAGCGCCACCTTGACCTTGACGATATATGGGGCTGAAACGTCCATAGCGAGATAGAGCGCCTCTACCAGAGCTAGCAAAGTCAGGGTTGAAGTTATTAACGTTTTCATATAACTCACCACCAGTAGCATCAACCTTGACACGCACTGCATCAGTCAAGTTGAAAGCATAGTTGACTTTATCGATTACAACAGAGTTACCATTATCACCGTCAAAGCCCAAGCGGGTCATGTTAGTACCGCTCACACCAGCATTAGAGACGATGTTGGCAGCATTCAGCCGGATTTGCAACTGGTCTTTACCAGTGAAACTGCTGTACAAGTTCAAACGAACGCGGTCAGAAAAAGTGGTATTGCTATTTAAATCTTCAGTAGGTTCGCCAGCAGGAACTGCTCTATTTTCACCAAAAACATCAGACACCGCGAAAATTGCTTCTCCAACCAGCTTAGTGGTAGTAGAGAACTGGTTCGCTTCCAACTCAGCAGTACGGGCTTCTACCGCATCAACACGACCGCGCAGAGTTGCTAGTTCAGCAGAATATTCTTCTTGTAAGCGCTGTAAAGTAGCCAGGTCTTGTTTGCTGACCAAATCGGCAGTAGCGGTAGCAATCAGTTCGTTAACCCGATCTAAACAGGCATTCAAACCTGCGGCAAATTCATAACGGGTCAAAGCACGGTTACCACGATAGGTTGCGTTGGGATAACCTGCAATACAGCCGTAGCGCTCAACTAGGGATTGTAAAGCTTGGAATGCCCAATCTGTGGGTTGCACATCCGAAAATTGCGAAACTGATGTTACCTGACTCATGTTGTTATCTTGAGCTTCAGATAACTGGGCAACATTTGTTACTTGTTCATTGACTTCAGCAGCTAAGGCGCTATTGGCAGCGAAAAATGTCGCAGCGACAACAACCGGACTAACCTTAATAAGATTCCAGAATTGTTTTGTCATGTTATTACTCTCACTCACACCTAGATTATCCAGTAATAATAAAATGCTTATAGCACTTTATTTTCGGGGATTATACACACAATCACAATGATGATTATACTTTATCATCTGTGATTATTACAAGCAAGTCGGTTAGCATAGTGCTGAATCATAATTTTTAATTAATTTATTTGGGAACCGCAAAATAATGCGGCGTTTGTAACGTAAAACTGTTCCTTCTTCTTCCAATTGTTGTAGGAGTCGGGTAACTGTTACTCGAGTGGTATTTAAAACTTCAGCAATATCTTGATGAGTAACATTTAGATCAATTAGCTTTCCCTTATCTACATCACGTCCAAATTTTTCACTTAACCACACTAAAAACTGCCATAAGCGTAGCGAAATTGGTTTTCGATGCACAATGCTTAGTAGATTTTCTGCCTGTTGAATATGAGATAACAAAGCATTAATATCTTGATGCCACAAATCAGGTGGCACAATGCTTATTTCCACACCTGTGAGACATTCAATCTGGTAGGGCTTGACTTTAGACAAAGGATAACCAATCAGATCCCCCAATCCCCAATAACCAAGAGTGATGAATGTTCCATTTTCACTCCATGTTAAGGTACGAACTGCACCGTGCTCAATCCGCCAAAGTACATCATCTTGAAGTGGAATTACTTCCCGAGGAGTAAATATCTGCTGGGGTAATTGTCCGCTCAAAGCAGAGCTATTTGACACAGCAGAAGAGTTTGAAGTAGGAGTTGTGGAATACATCATTAACCGTAACTACATAATTATCAGGGAATCCCGCTATTTACAATGATTAAGAAACTCTAATAATTTGTATCAAACTTTACCTATATATCTGAAGGTGTCTTTTTTTCAACCAGAGCTAGAGACTAGCTCAAAATTTTCTGATGGAGACAACTTATGCTTTGAGAGATTTATTAGCTAAGATAGAGCAGAATATTTTAAGTTATTTGTCTCCTAATTTTAATTGTGCAAGTTTAAGAACAGGTAAGCTTTTAGTAAAATATTTAGTAAATTTACTTTTTAATTACTTAGTATTTTCTTAAGGCTTAGTAAGTATTTAGGCACACATACAGTAGTTTTGCTTTGCATGAAATACAAAGCTACGGGTTTTAAGACAGTCGCTACAGTTCTATTTTTACTTTCTAAATGACCCTTGTATGATGTCCGCTTGATTACTTATTAAACCTGAAGAACCGGACAAGGTGAGGTTTTGGAGGACTTTTGGCTAATCGGATAACTTGTGTGTACACCGTAGTCCGACGGGGAGGGGTTCTTTTATGATGCGTAATTTGGCGGACATGAAATAAGGCGTGGTAAAAGCCAAGGTTTTACGCAAAGCTGTGCTAAGTCGCTTGAGTCGTCAGCCTTTATTTTGTAGAGATAGTGGCTTTAGCCTAAGGACTAATAAACCGTCAATTAAGAGCGTTGACCGGTGACAATATATGATACCCTTTGACCAATATTAGTTGCATGATCTGCCATGCGTTCCAGACAACGAATTGCCAGTGCTAGCAGCACAATTGGCTCGACTACGCCTGGTACATCGCGTTGTTGGGCTAAAGTCTGATAAACGCGATCATATGCATCGTCTACGGTATCATCTAAGTGCTTTAAACGACGTCCACCGCCTTCATCTAAATCTCCCAAAGCCTTCAAGCTAGTTGCTAGCATCGACTGCGCGTGAAGAGACATAGCTTCAATGTCGGGCATTGACGGATGAGGCGCATAAGGAAAAATTTTAATTGCAATCTCAGCTAAATCCTCAGCATAATCGCCAATGCGCTCTAAGTCTCGCACTAGTTGCATAAAGGCACTCAAACAGCGCAAATCTTGAGCTGTAGGCGCTTGCAACGTCATAATCGCCGTACAGTCTGATTCGATTTGTCTATAAAAGCGATCAATCTTTTTATCTAATCGGGGAAGTTCCTCAGCTGCTGTTAAGTTACGAGCAAATAAAGCTTGGTGGCTGAGGCGAAATGATTGTTCTACCAAAGCACCCATGCGTAATATATCGCGTTCTAAGCGCCTAATGGCGCGTGCGAGTTGAGGTCTTTGAGGATTAGGACTATGATGGACAGCTTTCACACTTGTTGTCTCAAAGGTGAAGATAAGAAGATACTATTAACTATAGTCTTGGCTTAAAGAGTTTGCCATAACTTCACAAAATTGGATTTGCATCCACGCACCACCAGTTTCTGGATGGTTCATAGCTTTGATTGAACCACCGTGGGCGAGAATAATTTGCTCAACGATCGCTAAACCTAAACCATTGCCAATGATCGCTCCTATAGAGTTACCATCTTGTGGAGAATGGGTTCGAGCCTTATCTCCTCGATAAAATCGCTCAAAAATGTGAGGTAAATCTACCTCAGAAAATCCAACTCCAGAATCAATAAGATTTATTTCGAGGATTGAGGAAGCAGCATCATTATCCTTTGTTGATAAGATTTTTGCTTCAACGCGAATACTTGTACAAGGCAGACTGTACTTAATGCTATTGTCTAGCAAGTTGAGAAAAACCTGATAAATACGGGCTTGGTCTGCCTTAATCCAAAGATTTTCTGGGCCAGAATAAGAAAGAGACAGATGTTGGCGCACTGCCAAGGGTTCTAATGTTTCCCAAACAGATGTAATTAGCGATCGCAATTCTACAGCTTTGGTTTGCAATTGCATGGTTGGGTTTGCCTCCATTTGGGTGAGGTCTAGCCAGCTTTGCACTAAGTTAATCAGTCGATCAACTTCTTGCATCAAGCGGTTAACCCAGCGATTTAGAGGTGGTTCCAAGCGCGTTTGTAAAGTTTCCGCAACCAAGCGAATTGAAGTCAAGGGCGTTCTAAGTTCATGCGCTAGATCAGAAAAAGAGCGATCGCGTACTTTATTTATATCTAATAGGGGTTGACGATTTTCTAAAAAGACTCCTACTTCACCATTAGGTAAAGGCAAGCTAGATGCCCGCAAAGCCAAAGATTTTATTGTTTGCATCTCTGCCGCATCATCACGAGATGGATGAAATATCCACTCGCCTATCTGTGGTTTTTGACAATCACGAGTTTGCTCAATTAAATGATCAAGTTCATAAGACCTTACCAACTCCAGTAACAAGCGCACCTGTTCTGGTTGCCACCTTTGCAAATATAAAATTTCCTGCGCCTGCCGATTGCACCACAGCAGTTGATTTTCCTCATCCACCTGCAAATATCCCAGTGGTGCAAAATCTAAAAGGTCTTTGTAAGCTTGCAACGACTGCTGCAAATCTTGCTGTTGCTGCTTCACCATCGCTATTTTCTGCCGCAACCCAGGAATCAGTAGCAGTCCCATCTTGTGAGAATGCGAGGTTAACGGTTGGAGTAAGCGCCTCAGGTAGCGGTTAAGTTGAACCTGTTGCCAAACCCAAAACCCAATGCCTACCGCTAAACCTAGAAAAAATCCCAATAAAAGCATTTGAGTTGTTAGTTTTTTGGTGATTACTAAAAACTAACAACTATCTAAACTAATTATCCAAACCTATAGCCAAAACCTCTTACAGTCACAATATATTCGGGATGACTGGGGTCTTGCTCTAATTTTTCGCGCAACCACCGAATGTGAACGTCTACGGTTTTACTATCACCGACGAAATCTGGACCCCAAACCTGATCTAGCAATTGCTCCCGTGACCACACCCGGCGGGCATAACTCATAAATAATTCCAGCAGGCGGAACTCTTTGGGGGAAAGACTCACCTCTTGACCACGAACCAACACACGACATTCTTGGGGATTCAAGGTGATATCCTTAAATTTTAATACTGGGAGTTGTGGTAAATTACTTAGGCGTTGGCGACGGAGTAAAGCACGACAACGAGCTACTAACTCGCGCATACTAAAGGGTTTAGTCAGGTAGTCATCTGCTCCGACCTCTAACCCCAGAACGCGGTCAGTTTCACTACCCTTAGCACTGAGCATTAAAATAGGTACTGGGTTTCCTTGATGACGCAGCAAACGGCAAATATCTAGCCCATTGATTTGAGGCAGCATCAAATCAAGAATGAGCAAATCAAAGGGAAGTTCCCCTGAATTGGTTTCAAAACTTTTGAGATACTCTACAGCAGACCGTCCATCGGGTGCTGTTGTCACCCCATAACCTTCCTCTTCCAGGGCTACAGCTAGCATCTCCTGGATTAATTCTTCATCTTCTACTACTAGAATCCGGCTGGCTTGTCCAATGTCGGTTCTAGCAGAATATTTGGTCGATTCAGTGGTATACATTGATATCACAAAAGTCTGGGACTGTGCTTGTATCAATTGGAATGATTGAATCTATTATCTCGCCTTACTGCAACCGTGCTTCCACTAGGGTTAATTCTTTTAGATTTTCTTTACAAAAAGTAACATACGTCACAGCACCCTTTTAAGCGGCTTCCAAAAATCAAAAATCAATGTGGCTGCAAGCTTCTAATAGTCTGACGCAATTACATGAAGGGTTGTCTTGACAAAAGCAGATGAAGTTGAGTATATTTTCTTTAGTACAAAAATACTACACTTAATCAAAGGAAAAACTATACAGCAGTTTTCTTTTGCATGAAGTACAAAGTTATGGATTTTGAGGTAGGAGATAAAAACTCTTTATATCAGATGCCTGAATCCTGCATTTTGTACCTCACTTACTTGCAATCTGCTATATCTGAAAAGCATAAAGACATATATGTGGAAAATTTGTACTTCCTAAGTGTCTTATGGTGATGATTTCCGTATTTACACGGCGTTAAAAATGTTGATTTAAAAGCTACTCTGATGTCTGCATAGGGTAGTCCTTGGTATGGCTTGCTACCCAATATATCATTGCCTATTGAAGGGAGTTGGAAGATGACTACAGTTGGAGTCAAGGACAGCAAACAACAGCTAATGCAAGCATTTCAACAAATTATTATTCAAAGAAAAAAGCTGGAATCCAAAATAGCAACCAAACAAGAGGAAGCAGAAAAGTCAAGAAATTCTGCAAGCAGCCTCTGCATATACAGTTGATAGTATTGTTAAAGGTTTAGCTGATTTACAATTAGAGTTTGGCAGTATTCTCAATGCATTATCTGAAAAACTAGCTCAGGAAAATTCCAAGTTAGATGAATTGAACCGAGCTATAGAAATTGAAACTCAACGTCTACAAGAGCTTCAAGAAATAAGAGTTGTAGCAGATACTCTAGATATTTTAAGTCAAGAACACCAAGAAAAATTAAAAACCCTAGAACAAGATATTATCAGCAAAAGGGAAACACTAGAGAAAGAAATTACAATCAGGCGCAAAGAATGGCAAAAAGAGCAAGCAGAGTATGAAGAACAACTTCAAGCATATAACGATTTATTAGCTAAAGATCGCCAGCAAGAACAAGAAGAATCTCAGTACAAGTTAAAAACTACTCGTAAAATAAATACAGATAACTACGAAGCAATAAAACGCCAACGGCAGTGAAAGCTATTGAAGGTACTTCAAATGTTAATTCATATCAGGCAATTAAAGAGATAGCTTTAGAACAAGCAAAGACTCAAGCTAAAAACAAATAAACTGATTTATTTTTGATAAAAATTGTAGAGACTTAAATTAAGTCTCTACAAGGAGCTATAACGCTTTTTATTCAGTTTTATCTGGTTTGTTGATATCCACTGGAGGTTGTGCTTTCTTCTTCTTTGTTGCGTTAACCTGTGTTTGCTTAAATGTCTGATTGGAATTTTGTTTTTGACTAGACATAATACTATACTAAATTTTAAAATTTACTACAATGTTATCTACATTACAGGTATTGTGGATTACGGAAACATATTGTAGAAAATTTCAGGTCTGTACTTATCCTTTAACTCAATCTCTCTGGTTTTCCTCGTCACTAGCCCTTTCTGGGCAACTTGAAGACGCTGACGCTTAGTTAATTCAGAACCAGCAAAAGGCGAAATAGCTCTGCGAATGGTAATTTCATCAGGATTGGCACTAAAGTCAATTACTTCCAAAAAACACATAGCATCTGCTTTTGTCCATCCGTAACTTTCAAGTAGCTTAATAGACTCTAATTTATCGAAGGTAGGAGGCGGTGTTTCGACTACGCTCAACAACAGGGCAGGGATCATTAAGTGCAGCTGAAGTGACTCCCTGCCTCCTGTCTCCTACAATCAGGTTTGCTGAAGATAAATTATGTATCATATATTACTATATTATTAGTACATTATCTTTCTACCAAGAAACCGGATTCAAGCATAACGGTAACTTTACTAAACTTATCAATACTGGAGACTACCTAGTTTTTTGTACTGGGTGATGGAGATTTGACAAACATCGCACCGCAATACAGGTTTTCTCTTTCTAAAACAAAGCAGTCTCATTATGTACAGTGTATAAGGTCAGTTGTTTAGATAATTTTTTATTGAAAACCCCTTGCTTACCTAGCCAAAAAAAGCTATCTCTGAATGCAAGTTGGTATCATTGTGCAAGACTAACCTAATTTAGTAGCGATCGAGTTACGATCTTGTCACACCCTTTTTTGATTTGAGAAGTCCTATTCCAGAATTTTCTGGTTAAAATAGTATATCTGTTCTACTCAAACTCCCAGAGCAACACTCCTTAAAACCATATATTTAGAGGCATTAGAGGCAAGAATGGCTATCAACACCGATACTTCAGGCAAGCAAAAAGCGCTGACGATGGTGCTCAACCAGATTGAGCGCAGCTTTGGAAAAGGAGCAATCATGCGCCTGGGCGATGCTACCCGGATGCGGGTGGAGACTATCTCCAGTGGAGCGCTTACCCTAGATTTAGCATTGGGTGGTGGTTTACCCAAGGGGCGGGTAATCGAAATTTATGGGCCGGAAAGTTCCGGGAAGACTACAGTAGCGCTACATGCGCTCGCCGAAGTGCAAAGAAATGGCGGTGTTGCAGCCTTTGTTGATGCAGAACACGCCCTTGATCCTACTTATGCTGCGGCATTGGGTGTAGATATTGACAATTTGCTGATTTCCCAACCTGATACAGGCGAATCAGCTTTGGAAATTGTCGATCAGCTTGTTCGCTCTGCTGCGGTTGATATTGTAGTTATTGACTCAGTAGCAGCACTGGTTCCCCGTGCTGAAATTGAAGGCGATATGGGTGACGCCCACGTTGGTCTGCAAGCGCGATTAATGAGCCAAGCCCTACGCAAAATTACGGGCAATATTGGGAAATCTGGTTGTACAGTAATTTTCATTAACCAGTTGCGGCAAAAAATCGGTGTTACCTACGGTAGCCCAGAAACTACTACTGGCGGTAACGCATTGAAATTTTACGCTTCGGTACGCTTGGATATTCGCCGAATTCAAACCCTGAAAAAAGGTACAGAAGAATTTGGTAACCGCGTTAAAGTCAAAGTTGCTAAAAATAAAGTAGCGCCGCCTTTCAGAATCGCTGAATTCGACATTATTTTTGGTAAAGGTATTTCTACCTTGGGTTGTCTTGTTGACTTAGCAGAAGAAACTGGCATTATTGTCCGCAAAGGAGCTTGGTATAGTTACAACGGCGATAATATCTCTCAAGGACGAGACAACGCCATTAAGTATCTAGAAGAAAAGCCCGAATTTGCTGACGAAATCAAGAAACTGGTGCGTGAAAAATTAGATAAGGGTGCTGTTGTTTCTGCTAACTCTGTAGCTAAAGCCAGTGAAGAAGATGAAGAGGAAGATATCGATTTAGAGCCAGAAGAATAAAAAATGCGGATTTATTAATTTGCAATTTTTAATATGTAGTGGGTTACATAGACAACTAACCCACTTTTTTCAAAGTATTGATGAGTTATAGCAAGCTTAACAAAATGATTGCTCCTATATGAGGAGCAATCATTTTATTTTTATAAGCGCTATAATGTCCAAATTTTTAGCTGGGATTGTATGGTATTTGTCTGCTAAAAAAGCGGTCTAAAATTTCTGATTTCTGTTCTAAACTGAAGCCGTCATAACAATCTTCAAACTTTTCAACTAGTCCAGAATTTTTGAAAATCTCTGAATTATTACCTAGTTTTTCAGTCAAAGGTTTTGGTCTGGTACGGGCATAAGTAAGCATTTCTATTTAATTATTATTACAAATCAAATAGGATGGCTATATCATATTTAATTGGTCAATTCTGAATAAATCTGTGAGCTTTTAAACTCACAACAAGCCTCGTTTACCATTGGGGCGCACGGTCATCCAATTTGTTTTTGCTAGTGCTAGCTGCTCATCAGAAATTTTGGCACTGCTGAGATTAGCACCACACAGATTAGCTCCTCGAAGGTTAGCATTGCTGAGATAAGCATTGCTGAGGTCTGCGCCTCGCAGGTCTGCCCCTTCTAAATCAGCATGGTTAAAGTATGCTTTGCTCAAATTAGCATCCTTGAGGTTTGCTCGAGTGAGACTGGCTTTGCCAAAGTCACTATTCTGGAGATTAGCTCCTTGGAGATTGGTTTTTTGTAATTGAGCAGAATGGAAATTTGTTTGGGATAAGTCAGCACCTTGCAGATTGAGCAAACTTAAATTATGTAGGGCAAAATCCCGCCTTCCTTTCAGATAGGCTGTTAATAAACCTTGGGTATCTAATTTACGCTCAACTTTAGATTTTTGAATTTGCGAACCATTGCTGTTGCTGTTGCTGTTAGCTAAAGTAGTTGATTTGGCCATTCCAGAACCCTGGTGTAATCCAGCCGCTTCCGCTGCCTTGGCTCGTCTAGCGCGAATTGCTGCGGCTACCTGTGCTACTCCTACACTGGTAACAGCAGCAGAAGGGTTGCTACATAAAACAGCAGAATTTTCTAGGTGATTGTGTGTTCGCTCTTTAGACCCGGTATCAGATTTAATCAGTAAACCCTTTGCCGAACTTTCTAAGTATGGTTCTATTTCCAATGCTCTGAGAACTTCTGCTGCTGACTGATAGCGACTACGCACAGACACGTCTAACATTTTTCGCAATACATTGCTCAAGTGGTCACTCACTTGCACAAGGTGTTCCCACATCATCTCGCCAGTATTGGGATTGTAATCTAAATCTTTAGGAGTTTTACTAGTCAATAAATAAATGCATGTCACCCCCAATGCATAGATATCACTGGCGTAGACTGGACGCATAGCCATTTGCTCAGGCGGCGCAAAACCAGGAGTACCAATGGCATATGCAGTTAATGCTGTCTGTCCTGATTGATTTGTAGCACCTTGGGTAACTTGGTTTTTGACCGCACCAAAGTCGATGAGTACCATTCTGGCATCTTGAGTGCGGCGAATTAAGTTGGCTGGTTTAATATCACGGTGAATTACCTTTTGCTCGTGGATATATTGCAGTAGTGGCAAAATCTCGCTCAAAAATTGCTTGACTCCAGTTTCGCTCAAGATACCGTTAAGTTTGACCTCTTCCTGCAACGTATCACCACTAATGTATTCTTGAACTAAGTAGAATTGTTCATGATCTTCAAAATAATCTAATAATCTTGGTACTTGAGGATGATTGCCAATTTTACCTAGAGTTTTGGCTTCTCGCTCAAAGAGTTCTCTGGCCATCTGTAAAACGTGTGGGGCGCTTCCTGATGGGCGTAATTGCTTAATTACGCAACTCGGTTCTCCTGGTAAGCCTTGGTCATGGGCTAAGAAGGTAGCTCCAAAGCCACCCTGACCTAATGGTTTGATCACCTGATAGCGATCGCGCAACAGTAGTTGCGAGCCACAAGACTGACACCTTTGGCTATATACCAAATTTTCTGGATTGGGACAGATAGGATTTAAGCAGTAGCTCATGCACTGTCAACTCGCTGCACGAATAATCACGGTGAGTGTTATACTCTCCTTCAATTATTTAGATATTGATCAACTCTTACAAGGTAATTTTTGCTGGAAATTCTTTGAAGATTTTCTAAAGTTTAACTGAGATTACGTAAATTTATCGCCAAAAGAAGATAAGTATTATACTTATACTGGCAAACTTATTTAGATTAATTTATACCATATACCAATTTGTGATAACGCTCTCTTAAAGCTTGTTATCTTTGGAGCGATAGCGCAGCGATAACGCTGCGTTATCGGTCTACAGCCTTTTTCCTAAAAGAGACACTAAACGAACGGCTATCCTAGGGTGGGCGTCTTAGGCTAGCATCAAGGGATCAGATCGCACTGGCTCGCTTACAGAAAATCGCTGTAGAATTTTGGATGCCCAAGCTTGGAGGGAGTTCAAAATCATGTCCATTAGTCGTTAAGAAACTATTAGCTGGCTTTCATATTCACACTAATAAGTTGTTCTAAAAGTGCAAGAACATCACTGCGGCTGAGTTTCTCTTTACCATTAGCAAGGGCATCAAGAGTACCATTAGCTAAAGTTAAGGGAATTTGACAAAAATCCAAGGCTGGCCCGGTAGGAAGTTCTTTGGTATAAGCTTCTGCCAGAGCTAGATTGCGCCGCGCATACTCTTGCATATTTGCTGCACTCCAACCCTGTGGGAAAAAGTCTACCCCACGCCCTAAATCCTCAGTATGGTTACGCAGGATATTAACTGCTTGTAAACCCCGACCAAACCCAATCGCCTGGGTACGGTTAGTTTGCGTTCCATCGTACCAAGTCCATAAGTCCGATAGTAACAATCCCACTGCACCTGCAACCCCAAAGGTATAACGGTCTAAATCAGCTTCTGTGTCAATTTTCCAGTTTCTTTCTGCCCAGTAAGCCATCCGGTCTGCCATTGCAGCAGTGGCATCCCAAATTCGAGGTGCAATGGTTTCTGGTGCTAGCATCAACCATTCTCTAATCCTTAGAGTTACTTCTTCTAAGGTATGCTCATATCCGCTAAATCCTGCAAAGAAAGCATCTACCGCGAAGCCATCAACCCCTGCCTGTAATGTCAGGCTAATCGCTCTTAACAGCTTTGCTTTAGTAGGATTATCTAGTTCGGCATGATCTTCAATTTCATCAATGGCACGCATACACAAATATGCTGATGCTACTGCTTCTTGCAATTTTGGCGGTAAAAGATTAATTGGGATATAAAAAGTTCGGCTAGTTTCTTTGAGGATTTGCAATGCATCTCTACGTAAATTCATGTTTTCACTCCCCGCTTGATTTTTGCACCACATGAAATTTGCAGTTTTTTGATGATACTGGATATAGTTTTGACTAAACCTTAAAAACTATAGACTATAAGATACGCTAGTATTTCATCTAAACATTAGTAGTTTTTGGTGTTGCAATTAACAAAACTCTCAAATTTATGAAAGTCTAATTTAGTATATAGGGTTTTGGTCGCAAAAATCGGTAATGTGCCGTTTGATATAGCTATCATAAAGTTTTAGTGTGTATATAAAGAATTATGCTAATATTTGGTTTATTAGCGCGAAATATTTCTATGAGCGAACATCCATTTTAGGGATTTGAAAGTGTTTTAAGTCTGCGTTAATTTGACTAACAAATTGTAATGATTGTATATATAAAGACAATTTAGGAAAAGTTGACAACGGATAACAGTAATTGTACGCACCTTTAGATGCGAACGGCTGCTTGTCGACGAGTTAGTGTAAGTTAAATTAAACATAAAGGGCTGTAATGCCTGGGTTAAGCTATGTCCACGCTTGCTCGGTTACAGTGTGAACCTGCTTACTGTCTAAGGTGGCATCAATTGACCATAAGCGAGAATAAATAAGAATTTCCTGCATATTTACGAGATTGACAATAAAAAAGTGGGCAAATAGCCCACTTAATCAAATATTTGTCAATATTTAGCCTCTCATATCATGTCCGCTAAATTACCCATCAGAAAAGAACCCCACCCCCAACTACTCCCGGCTTGCAGGGAAGTTAGCTCAAGCGCAGCTTTAGCGGGGTGGGATTTCAAGTATTATCAAAGAAGGCAGTCTAATGAAAAAAATCTCAGCGCCATGCATAAAAATATGGTAGCTTCCACTCGTTCTAGCGCCGATTTCAAAGTGCCAACGTAATCACTTACTAACAGCTAATATTAGACCTTCATGGGCTAATATTGCTTGAGGAAAGGCAGATTTAATATCGACTTGAACCTGGTCAATAAAATCATCATGGTCATCTGGGTGATGATGAGAAATGGCTAGCCGTTTAACGCCAGCATTCAGAGCTGCATTCACCGCAGCTTGCCAAAGTAAATCAGCAGAGTCATGGTTGTGAGACGTAGGAGGAGTGTAAGTGGCATTGGCAATTAGCAAGTCAACACCTTGAATAAACTGTAAAATCCGCTCTCGCTCCACTTGATCAGCATTTTGGTGTAAATCTGTAACGTAGGCAACACTATAATCTTGCCAAGTAACTCGGTAGCCAACTGACCTCTGAGTTTGATTGATTAATGCAGTTGTAATGGTTACATCATCTAATTTCACCTCACTATCAGAAGTGAGATTGTAAAACTGTAATTCCGACTGCATTACCTGTAAAGGGTAAGGAAAGTGTGGCTGGAGCATCTGGTCGTATAGACATTGTTTGATTGAGGCTCCATTTGATGCAGCTGTGCCGTAAATGTGAAAACAATTTTCTACAATAAATGCTGGAGCAAAAAAGGGAAAGCCTTGAATGCGATTTGATTGACAGTTGGTAAAAAATAAATGGGCTTCTATTGGCTGTTGTAGTTCTTGCCAAGTTTTACCCAGTATGCGTAAGCCAGTACCGCCATCGAAAATCAAACGTTTACCTGCTACGTGCATTTCTACACAAGCAGTATTACCACCATAACGACTGGTATTGCTACTTGGAGTGGGAATCAAACCTCTTACACCCCAAAATTGCACTATAAATTTACCTGCTGGGCTACTTGGCAGGGTAGATGACTTTTCAGGCGTGTAGCTCTGCGAACCCGACAACTCAAAATTTGACATTTTCCTTGAAATTAGACCTTACTGAGTAGGTCATCATAGTGCCGCACTTCCAACAGGCTGTTTTTTTCGTCCACAATGACTACTGTAGGAGAGTAACTTTTTAACTCTTCTGGAGTGAACTGCCCGTAAGTCATTATAATCAGGCGATCGCCAATAATGCCTAGACGTGCAGCACCCCCATTTAGCTCAATTACTCCTGAATGGGCTGGAGCTGCGATCGCATAGGTAATAAAGCGCTGACCGTTGGCACTATTAACTACTTGCACCTGCTCATAGGGTAAGATGCCAGCTTTTTCCAAAAGCATTTCATCGATGCTGATACTACCCACGTAGTTGATATTCGCCCCTGTCAGGGTGCAGTTATGAATTTTTGCCAAGAGGAGAGTGCGCTGCATTTGGGTTTGGGGTTAGTGGCAGTTTTTACAATCCGTAACAACCGAAATTTGTCAAAGTGAGGAGTTAGGACTGAGTTGTTAAAAGTGAGGAATAAAAATTTATAACTCTTAACTTCTAACTCTTAACTCCTAACTCCTAACTCCTCTATTATCCTCTATAAGCTTTGACGGATTTTTCTACTAAAGGTGCAACCTTATCCACATCTTGCCAACCGAGAATTTCAGTCACCTTTTTTTCCAAATTTTTATAACTACGGAAAAATTCGGCAATTTCATCTAAGCGGTGTGGTGCTAAGTCTTTCAGGGATTTGACCTGAGTGTAGCGCGGATCTTTGTCAGGAACACAAAGAATTTTCTCATCGCGATCGCCACCGTCAATCATCTCTAAAAAGCCAATTGGTCGTGCAGCAATAATACAGCCTGGAAAGGTTGGTTCGTCAATTATGACCATACCATCTAGGGGATCGCCATCATCAGCTAAAGTATTGGGTACAAAGCCGTAGTCGTATGGATATTGTACCGATGAATAAAGTACTCGGTCTAGAGCAAAAGCTTCTAGTTCCTTGTCGTATTCGTATTTATTTTTACTTTTGCCAGTAATTTCAATCAGAACGTTGATTAGGCCAGGTTTCGGTTGGGCAGGAATACGAGATAAATCCACAAAAAACTCCTCTGATAACAGTGAATCGAATCATGGGGACACTCAGTCAGCTTCGCTCCCCGTGTAGAATTTTAGGGCAATATGGATCTCTTCCCAAAGTATTCATTTTCTGGGATGGGCATTGGGCATGGGCAAGAGGGCTTGGGGACAAGGAGAATTGGGCACAAGGGGAAAGACTTGTTTCAAGTTCTCTTCTCACCTCTTGTCCCCTCATCTGCCTCATCTGCCTCATCTGCCTCATCTCCCCCTGCTCCCCACTCCTCTTGAAATAGAAAAAGGGTTGCCAAGTTTATTCGCAACCCTTTTTCTAGAGAGTATTATTCTCTCCCATCCTTGATTACTGTTGAAGCGATTTCTGCCCCTATTGTGTCAATACAATTGAAACCTAGAGTCACACAATACAGATTTAGCTTATTCCTGATGAACTACATTCACATCTACAGAGGTTGTCACAAAATCAGTTTTTTCCTTTTTTGTAGCTTTTGTAAAGCTTTATCAATCTTTCTTTCCTTGTAGGTTTTGGATTAGGGGTTGCTGGTTATTTTGAACATCAGTTGAAGAATAATGAGCGATGACAAATACGGGTAAGATGAGAGTCAACAGCGCGATTGCAGTTCCCACAATGTCTGCCAAACGTTGGGAATATGTATCGGTATTGGCAGACTGACTATTTGAATTCATACAAAATTGAAGTTCTTCGTAACACTGTGATAGGTCTAATCTCTGATTGAGAGTATTAATGCTATTTTAGCTAGTTTTAAACTGTAAAATGTGTAGAATTCTACAACTTAAACTAGTTATACAAGTGTCATAATAGCCTTTTTATACATGGACTTCTTAATACAAAGTTACAAGTAAACAAATAATGTTTTATTTTGTAATTAATATTTTCAGATGTTTCCCTGTATAGTGTAATGCTTCGCATACACAAAGCCAACTTTGACAGCATCATAAATTACATTTTTTCGCTGCTTAAAGATTAATTAGCAAAACATATTTGTCCGATACTTCATGAGTATAACATTCTAAAAAGCCTTTGGTAAGGTCATTTTACTGTAATTGCTAATTTGTGATACAGGACACAAAACCGCAAAAGCACTGGTAGATATTCAGTGCTTTTGATTCTTATACGGTAGTTATACACACAAATATTTCGTACCAGAAAAAGAATGGTAGGAATAATTGTTGTAACCAACGATAGCTGCGAATAAATAAAATACTGATGCATCAAGTGTGTTGGGCAGTATGGATTCAGTGATAGCACTAAACTAATATTTCAGAATTTAAATTATTAAATATATTCAATATCATAGTTTTTTTGTCAATCTATATATAGGTAGAATAAACAATTTTTAGAAGATGGGATAGGAGTGTAGAGAACTATTGTCAAACTTTGCACATATCTGAACAAGATTGTATAACAAATTAATTAGCTAAAAAAACCGCCACTAACTATCATAGGGCGGTCTAGTTAAGCAATCGGAGGGTAATTACAGATTACTCTGCTAATAAATAAAATTGCTGTAACGAATGCACTAAATTGGCCATGGGCCAGAAGAGGCAGAGGGGCAGGGCAAAGGGCATTGGTGTCAACTTAACGATCCTGGGTTTCAAAACTTTGATTTGACCTTAGTCCGCCTCCGCGGACTTTGCCTGTGTAGCCGCGAATTCCATTCGCCAAGGCTTAAGTTTCCACCAATGGGCAAAGGGTGCCCCTTGTTTCCTGCTCCACTTCGGCTACGCTCAGTGACCACCTGCTCTCTGCTCTCTACTCCCTAGTACAGTACGGCGTAAAAAAGCAGACCATTAAAAAGCCCTAAAGAGCTTATTCCATAAAACTTTTGACTTTTGATTTTTGACTTCCGCCTTGCAGTACTAGTTTCTTCCGTAAACACTCATTGGTTCCTTGATAAATCGGGTGTAAAGATGCTTGAACGTAGACTTAATTACGCGAGGCATACCAAAATCAATGGGCATCAACTTGTCTGGTAGTCGCCAATCTTCTATTTTCAAGAAGTCAGGATTTAAATGCGGAAACTCTATGCCAGCTAGTTCTGGACAAACTCCTAGTCTTTGGGAAGCTGCAACTGTGGGCACTTGTTCAGGAGAAACATTGAGGATTTCTACCATTGCCCGATCTAAGGCAAATACATCTGATGCGGCTGCTAAAATCCCTAGCTGGCGAGGTTCACCATTACTGGGGCCATTTCCTTCATGACCGATGATGCCATCTAATATGGTTAAGTTAGGGTTAATTGCCTTGGCAGTTTCTACTAACATTTCACCAAATCTATTCGCGTCTTTTCCAGCTTCCATGTGCCACCAAGCTTTCATTTTGCCGGGAACGCAACCAAACAAGTTTTTTACACCTAGTGTTAATGTCAACTGCATATGTGATTTCACTTTAGGCAAGTTAATCACTACGTCTGCTTCCATTGCTTCTTTAGACAGCCGCAGATGGTTAAAATTGTCACTGACGGTTTGGTAACGCTGACCATGAAAATCGATGATGGGAAGATTGAGTTCTTCTAAAATCGGCAGATAGCCGTTTGCCACTGCTACGCCCTTAGCACTGCCAAAAGCAGGACTATCGCCCAAAAATGGCTTGCCGCCAACCTCAATTACCATCTGGGCAACTTCGTAAACTAGTTCAGCACGGGTGATACACTCTTTCCCAGGACGCGTCCCTGTAAGTAAATTCGGTTTGAGTAAAACGCGATCACCTTTTTTCACAAATGCTGCCATTCCTCCAAAAGGTTCCAGGAGAATGGCTAAGGATTCTCGTAAAGCCTCTCGTTCGTAGGATGTAGCCCGAATAAGACTAACAGATGGTTTTTGAGCTTGCATGGATGAATTGGGGAGTAGGGAGTGGGGAGTGGGGAAGATGAGGGAGTAGGGGGAGCAGGGGAAGCAGGGGGAGAAGAACTATTAATTATTGTCCAATGCCCCATGCCCCATAATCTATTATTCTGTTCTAAGCGGTAAGATAAGACTCATTTGTTCTAGATTTAACACTGTAGCTAAGTCTGCTTCACTCATCAATCCGCGTTCTAAAACAATCTGCCGTAAAGATTTACCAGTTTCTAAAGATTCTTTGGCGACAGCTGCGGCATTTAAATAACCGATGTGGGTATTTAGTGCAGTTACTAAAGCTAAACTGCCTTCGGCATAAGCTAAACAACGTTCCTCGTTCGCAGTAATTCCCTGGATGCAGCGTTCATTGAGTGCAGCGATGGTATTACCCAGAATTTCGATACTGTGAATCAAGTTATAGGCAATCAGTGGCATCATCACATTTAATTCTAATTGTCCGGCTTGGGCGGCTAATGCGATCGCATTATCGTAACCCATCACCTGAAAACACACCATTGATGTCATCTCTGCCATCACTGGATTATATTTCCCTGGCATTATGGAGGAACCGGGTTGCACTGGTGGGAGTTGAATTTCTTTCAAGCCAGTTTTTGGCCCCGAATCCATCAATCGTAAATCGTGAGATATTTTGGCTAAATCTTGCGCTAAGTTGCGTAAAGCACCGGAAACATTTACAAATGGGGCCATACTCTGCATAGCTGCCATAAGATGGGGCGCAGGTTCTAATGGAGTATGAATCAATTCTGAGAGAACTTCTACCACACGGGTGCGATAAAGAGGATGAGTATTTAATCCTGTTCCGGCTGCGCTACCTCCCAAACCCAGCACCATCAAATCACCAGAGGCGGTGTAAATCCGGTTTTGGTGTTCTGTAAGAATTTGTGCCCAAGCGCGAAAATTTTCACCCAAACGCACGGGTACTGCATCTTGTAAGTGGGTTCTGCTAGATTTGACGATATCTTGAAATTCTACAGCTTTGTTTTCTAAGGATGCGATCACACCATCTATTGCTGGGTGCAATGTCTTGGATAATGCCAATAATCCACCAATACGGATGGCGGTAGGAATCACATCATTGGTAGACTGCCCATAATTAACGTGATCGTTAGGACTAACACGTTTATAATTGCCTTTTTCTTCACCGAGAATTTCTAAGGCGCGATTTGCCAGAACTTCGTTGATATTCATGTGGTGGGATGTTCCAGCACCCGCCTGATAAACATCCACGACAAATTGATCTCGGAACTTCCCAGCCAGGATTTCATCAGTTGCTTGGACAATCGCCTGACTAATATCTTGAGGAATGCAATTCAGTTCACCATTTACAATTGCTGTAGCTTTTTTAATTATTAATCCAGCATCTACGTAAGTAGGTAAAGGTTTAATACCGCTAATAGGGAAGTTTTCGATAGCCCGTAGCGTTTGAATGCCGTAATAAACGTTACTAGCAATTTGGCGATCGCCCATCGAATCGTGTTCGATGCGGAATTGATAGTCTGTGTGTTCAGTCATAGTATTGTTTTAGGAGAGCTACAGAAAACAGATTTTCCCACGCAGCCACACTCAGATACACTAATCTGCATAGATTTTGCATATTTGCTTGGCTGCTTGTTGCTTTACACTTGTTAATCTTGAAGTTTGATTTGTGAATTCCCTATGACCATACCCAACTGGATCACTTTCTCTCGCCTATTAGGGATACCATTTCTACTTTACGGTTTATATAATCCCACACCTCAAGCTCAGTGGATATGTTTGGCGATTTTTCTTATTGCTGCATTGACTGATTGGTTAGACGGCTATTTGGCGCGGAAACTCAACCAAATTAGTGAATTGGGTAAGTTTCTTGATCCCTTAGTGGATAAACTTCTGGTACTTGCGCCGTTGCTGGTTTTTATTGAACTAGAAAAAGTGCCGACTTGGGGAGTGTTTTTGATTTTAGCGCGAGAATTAGCGATCGCTGGTTGGCGGGTGAATCAAACGACGATTACCGGGGCGAATATTTGGGGTAAACTCAAAACTGTTAGTCAAATAGTTGCGATCGCACTTTTAATTGCACCTCTGGGTGAAGTGTGGCAAATTCCCTCTTTGATTGCCTTTTGGGTTTCTGTCGCCCTGACTTTAATATCTGGGGGTATTTATCTTTTGCCTCAAAAAGCTAGCACTGCTGAATAATTCAACAAAATTTTATAGGAGTTCTGAGGTATAGTTCTTATTCTTAACTCCAAACTCCTCACCCTAACTTGTTTTCATGCCATCCCCAATCTTACCACCGCCCCTGAAACCTGGAGACTTACTACAAGTAATTGCCCCTAGTGGTGCTTTACGAGAATTCGAGGCATTTGAACGGGGTGTAGAAATTTGGCGATCGCGTGGTTATCGGGTAGAAATCAGCCCGCAGATAGATGACAAATGGGGTTATCTTGCAGGTATAGACGAAAGCCGCCGTCAGCAATTAGCAGCAGCATGGCAAGATCCCGATTGTCGTGGTATTCTCTGTACCAGAGGCGGTTTTGGTAGCACCCGCATTTTAGAAGATTGGAATTGGCAAGCAAACTCAGTCCTTCCCAAGTGGCTTATAGGCTTTTCTGATATCACAGCTTTATTGTGGAGCCTTTATATAGCAGGAATTTCTGGTGTTCACGCTCCCGTGCTGACGACTTTAGCAGATGAGCCAGATTGGTCAATTGAGCGATTATTTGATTCGGTAGAAGGTCGTCCTCTCGCTCCTCTCAAAGGTTGCGGTTGGGGTGGTGGTGCAGTGAATGGCACTTTGGTAACTGGTAATCTCACTGTGGCTACTCACCTTTTGGGTACACCAATCCTACCACACCTGGATGGTGTAATTCTGGCGTTGGAAGATGTCACAGAAGCACCCTATCGCATCGATAGGATGCTGACGCAGTGGCGTTTAAGTGGTGCTTTATCTCAAGTCTGCGGTATTGCTTTGGGCGGTTTTACTCGCTGTGAAGCGCCGCCAACTGTGTCTAGCTTTAGTGTAGAAGAAGTATTGCGCGATCGCTTGGGTGATTTGGGTATTCCGATTGTTTCTGATTTGCCTTTTGGGCATGATAATCCAAATGCTGCATTGCCAGTGGGTGTAAAAGCAACTTTAGATGGGGATGCGGGAATATTAGCGATACCTACGGCGGCAAGCTAGGCGTCATAGTTTACCGTAAATATTATTCATTTTTTCAGGATTTTTTGGAACCATTGTTCTACGCGATCGCCCATAGCTTCTAAAGAGTATAGAGTTTCTGCTTGCTGGCGACAAGTTTGGCGGTCAATTTCATCCAAACGTTTAATCGCTTCTACTAAACCTTGGACACTATCAGGTTCCACCAAAAAACCAGTTTTTCCTTCTTGGACAATTTCTGTTAAACCACCCCGACGATAAGCAATTAAAGGTACTCCACAAGCAAGCGCTTCTATTGCTACATTTCCAAATGCTTCTATCCAACGAGGAGTGACTAAAAGTGCCTGACATTGACCTAACTCCTTTTGTAGCTCAATCGTTGGTAAAAATCCTATATATTCTATGGGAGCATTAGGGTATTCTTGACAAATCTTTTCCCAGTAAGATATATCCTGTTTTAACCCGAATATTTTCAGTTTAATACCAGTGATTTCTGCTGCTGCTACTGCATCTTCTAGTCCTTTCTCAGGAGCTATCCTACCTACCCATGCCAAGCTCTGAGTCGGTTTCTGGCAAAACTGATAAATAGATAAATCCATGCCATTTAATAGACAAATACACCGTTTTGCAAATGTGAAAGTTGCTGCCTGTGTTTGACTGTGAACACCGATAGTATCCGGAAATTTGACTGCTACTTGTTCAATAATCTCATCCATTGCATCTGTCAAAGAACCCATACTGATCAGATGTGCGATCGCACAGCTAAAATATGGTGTTAAATACAATGGCAACCAATCATAAGCAAAATTAACAATCAAATCATAATCGGCTTGAACTTGGCGAGCATAATCCCACATATTCGCTAAAACGGAATTTTTATGCAACAAAATCGGATCACTAGGACTCTGATTTTGGGCTGGTATCTGTATTAGTTCTCCAGGAATTTCTTTAATAGGTAAACAATTGCTGATAGACCCTTCCGGTGCAACAATTTCTAATTTATGCCCTCGCCGCAGCATCTCTGTAGCAATATTAGATAGGGTTAATTCTACTCCCCCTCCTAATCCTGAACCTAGCGGGCCCATTGGGGTAGACATAAATAATAATTTATGGTACATTTCCGTCGTTAATCTATTTTCCTAAACATCATTCTTTCCATTTAAAAAACGTATTTATTGGGTTTCGCTATGGCTCCACCCAAAAGATATGCAATTAAATCCAACTTTGCTTACGGTAGCAGCGAGTTGTAATCAGGTAAGGATGAAAAACCTCTAAAAATTTACTCTGAAGTGTATTAAAAAATGTTTCTACTACTTTAGTATCATCTAAATGGAAAGGAAATTCTTGATTAAAACCTTTAAAGAAATGCCAATTCACTATCATTTTGCCTTCAGAATTCAAAGATTGATAAAATTATAATAACTGCTGGTTAGGATCTGGTAGATGTTCTAAAACATCAAAACATAAAATTGTATCAAATTTTTCTTTAGCAGGGAGTTCAAGAGAACAAATTATTTTTTTGCCCAGTCCCATTTTCTCTGCTCGATACTGAACAAAATCACGATTAATCGGATTAATATCATAATATATTACTTGCTCAACTTTTGGGCAAAGAGCAGCGCTAAGGGAATGAGTTCCTATTCCACCACCAAAATCTAACACTCTTCCTTGAGCATGATCTGCAATCAACCGCAACATATCTCCAAAATAAGCAGAACTTGATAAATGCCAAGCCCCCAATTCAAACAAGTAAAGTTCTCCTACTTTCTCACGATAGAAAGCAGTTGCTTCTTCCCAATTAAAATCTTTGTGTCCTAAAGTTTTTATTTCCTCTTGTCCTGCTGCTAACTTTGTTTCTATAGTTTCCGGATCTAAATTTAAAAAACCTTGTAAATGATGTTTTAATTCAAATGAGTTTTCTAAAAAGCTACTTAAGACAGAAGGTGTGGTAGAGTTTACCATAAAAAATTATATTGCAATCAAATCAACGTATTCTATTTTAGAATAAATGTATAGCACTTTGATTTATTACCCCTCGTAAACATTGAGATAGAATTTGGCATGAAAGCTACCCTTTTGCAATCCCAAATTCAGAATTTTTCCCGCCAGTTAACCAATTCTGTTTTGCGGCTTTCGCTGATAGTAATTATTCTGAGTATATTTTTTATATTTTTATATGGTTGTCAGGGGACAATCCAAAAAAATGATAAAGTAATTCATTTGAGTCTATGGCAATCAATCAATCCTCCTGCTAATCGGGATGTATTTAACAAACTAGTAAATAAATTTAATCAGACTCATACTGATATTCAGGTTGAATCCATCTTTATAGGTCAACCTCAATTGCCAAAAATATTAACAGCAGTTGTGGGCAATACATCTCCAGATATTCTGTCATTCGATCCTCAATTGACAGGTCAGTTTATGGAACTAGGGGCAATTCAACCCTTAGAAGAATGGTTGGACAAATTGCCATTGAAATCGGAAATTAGCCCCAACCTATGGGAGGAATTAAAATTAGACGGTCATCTTTGGTCAATCCCACTTTATACGAGCAATTTAGGCATTTTTTACCGACCTAAACTCTTTCAAGCTGCCGGAATTACGCAAATTCCTAAAACTTGGGAAGAGTTAAGGGAAGTTGCTAAAAAATTGACTATAGACCGAAATGGTGATAAGAGACCTGAACAATACGGAATGTTATTGCCTTTAGGAAAGGAAGAATGGACTGTCTTTAGTTGGTTCCCCTTTTTATTGACCACTGGTGGAGAGATTGTAACAAATAATCGTCCAAATTTGATGAATGCGGGAGCGATCGCAGCTTTACAATTTTGGCAAGACATATTAAAAGATGGTTCAGCAACCCTCTCCTCTCCAGAGCGAGGTTATGAAGAAGACGCTTTTATTGCAGGTCGCGTTGCAATGCAGATCACAGGCCCTTGGAGTTATATAATGAAGTCTAATGTTGACTTTGAAGTATTCCCCATACCTGCAAGTGTGAAACCTGCTACGGTGACAGCCACTGGAAATATGTATTTGATGAAGACTACGCCAGAAAGAGAGCAAGCGGCGCTCAAATTTTTAGAGTATGTTTTAAGTGAAGAATTCCAAACAGAATGGAGTATGGGGACGGGTTTTTTACCAGTTAACATAAAATCTGTCCAAAGTCAGGCTTATCAAGAATTTCTCCAGCGAAAACCTGTCTTGAAAGTCTTTATTGACCAAATGTCTGTATCAGGTGCTCGACCAATCATTCCTGGTTATAGTCGCTTGTCTGACAGTTTAGGGCGAGCCATCGAAGCCACTATGCTAGGCGCATCTCCAGAAAAAGCACTCAAACAAGCTCAAGCAAACCTCGATTCAATTTGGGATTCTCTACAATCTAGATGAAATCTAATTTACCCAGAAATTCCACTCCGGCGATGTAAATTTTTTTTCAAAGTACACAAGCCAATTGCTGGTATAATTCCCAGGATTATTGCTGTCAATCCTTGTCCACTCCAATACAATATAAGACTCCGGTTGGCTTCTGGAATCAGGTTTTGCACAATAAAAAGCAACCAAACCAAAATACTAATTAATAAAAAAGAGATTGAAGGTAAAAAATTCCACCACCAAACCCCTGTTGTGTATCGCCTCAGTACCAGCCATTGGCAAAGCCCCAGCCAAACACCAGAAATTATATATGCGATCGCAGACACAAATGCAAAAATAAAAGTTTGTTCAGGAGATAAAGTTTCATTTAACGATAAGGCAATAGTTGAAATATAGTTAATCCAAGCTGTAGAAACGCCGTTAGCAATCAACCAACCTACACTAGTAGCAAATAACCACTGCCAACCTGGTAAATATCGATAAAGGACAAGGCTCTGGTCAGCAGCAAAAATTACAGCAAATACAACGTTACTGATACTCCTGACCAAAATATTCCATGTTTGTGGTTGGATAACAACACTAGGTGAGCTTTGGAGAATAATTTTCTCCAAGGCGATACTAGCAACGCCACCCACAACCCATCCGATCAGGGTCATTAAGGTAAACTGAATAAAGAACCTCTGTCGCTGCGATCGCGGAATCAAAAACTTTCCTGGATTAGGCTCGTTATTAGCAGATGCAACATGATCGGGACTGTTAGAGTCAGTTTGCATATAAAGTTAGGGGAGTAGAGAGTGGAAAAAACACAAAAGAGTGACGAAATTCTTTTATATTCCACTTTCATTGTTAATTCTTGTTTTATCCCTCTCTCGACCCCGATTGCCCTTTGGTGTAAAGTAACTAGCGCTTTTGAGGTAAACCTGCTGAAAAAGCGTAATCCCAGAATGATAAGCTAAACAGTGGCATAAAAATGTGACTTAGGATGAAGTAATAAATGGGTGTTTATTCAACGACTCCTCATCTCTTAAGGGCTGCTCGTGGTGAAGTAGTAGATCGTCCCCCTGTATGGATGATGCGACAAGCGGGACGATATATGAAAGCATATCGAGACTTAAGAGAAAAGTATCCTTCGTTTCGCGATCGCTCCGAAATTCCGGAAGTAGCAATTGAAGTTTCCTTGCAACCCTGGAAAGCCTTCCAACCAGACGGTGTAATTTTATTTTCTGATATTGTCACCCCATTACCTGGTTTGGGGATTGACATGGATATTGCCGAAGGTAAAGGGCCAATCATTCACTCGCCCCTCCGCACTCAAGAGCAAATTGATCGTCTGCATCCCTTAGAACCAGAAGCAGCTCTACCATTCATTAAGACAATTTTGCAAGCGTTGCGCTCCGAAGTAGGCGAGAAATCGACAGTGTTAGGCTTCGTGGGTGCGCCGTGGACGTTAGCAGCTTATGCAGTTGAGGGAAAAGGTTCTAAAACCTATTCCATCATCAAAAACATGGCATTCTCAGACCCAACGATACTGCATCAACTGTTAACTAAATTAGCAGATGCGATCGCCATTTATGCCCGCTACCAAATTGACTCTGGCGCTCAAGTTGTGCAAATGTTCGATTCTTGGGCGGGTCAATTGAGTCCTCAAGATTATGACACCTTTGCTCTCCCTTATCAGAAGCGAGTTTTTCAGCAAATCAAGCAAACCCATCCTGATACACCTTTGATTTTGCTAGTTAGCGGTAGTGCAGGTGTATTGGAAAGAATGGCACAATCTGGCGCTGATATAGTCAGTGTAGACTGGGCAGTGGATATGGCAGACGCACGGGCAAGATTGGGCAAACAAGTCAAAGTTCAAGGAAATCTTGACCCAGGTGTGTTATTCGGCTCTAAAGAGTTTATCCGTGATCGCATTCATGATACCGTTCGCAAAGCTGGTAACTGGGGTCACATTCTCAATCTCGGCCACGGTGTTTTACCAGAAACTCCAGAAGAAAATGTCGCTTTCTTCTTTGAAACAGCAAAGGAACTGAATCTTGCAGGAGTTAAGGGTTAGAAGCCGTTCAATTTTGGATTTTAGATTTTAGATTTTAGATTTTAGATTTTTCGTTCAATCCAAAATCCAAAATTCAAAATCTAAAATTTCCAGAGTTATTTTTAACTCCTCACTTTTAACTTCTAACTTAATTCATAGCTTCTGATTCGGAACTTTTAATTTCATTTTTAACTCTTTACTTTTAACTCTTTACTTTTTAAAAGTTTTCTATGAGCCAGAAACGGATTTTAGTGACTGGTGCAAGTGGTTGTGTAGGCCATTATTTAGCAGAAGCCTTAATTAAGGAAACAGATCACGAACTGTATTTGTTAGTTAGGAACCCAAAGAAACTACAAATTGATACTAACTTCCGTTCAGGTATCAACGTTTTGCAAGGTGATATGCAAAATATTCGCCAATTTGCCGATTTGCTATCCACAATTGATACAGCAGTACTCACAGCCACAGCTTGGGGTGGTGAGCAGACATTTGATATTAATGTCGTCAAAACTATAGAGTTGATGGAACTGCTAGATCCAGAACGTTGCCAGCAGGTGATTTATTTTTCAACAGCTAGTGTTTTGGATCGCTACAATCAACCATTAAAACAAGCAGGGGAGATTGGGACAGATTATATCCGTTCTAAATATGAGTGCTTACAGAAAAAAGAAAAATTAGCGATCGCACCCAAAATTACCACAGTATTTCCGACTTTAGTTTTGGGTGGTGATGCGAATAAACCCTATTCTCCTGTCACTTCTGGTATTACAGAAGTGACTAAATATATCGATTTGATTCGCTTTCTAGAAGCAGATGGCAGTTTTCACTTTATCCACGCACGAGATATTGCCACTGTAGTGCGATATTTAATTGATCATCCTGTCAAAAATGATCAACCACGTTGGCTTGTTTTAGGTCAAGCACCATTAACTGCTAATCAAGCAGTGAAACAAGTTTGTGCTTATCTGGGCAAAAAGATTTACTTTCGCATTCCCATATCTATAGCATTGGCTAATTTGATTATTGTTCTGTTCCGCATTCGGATGGCTGCTTGGGATAGATTTTGCATGAACTATCGGCATTTCATCTATGAAAAATTCATCAATCCTGATAGTTTCGGCTTGCCAAATTATTGTGCAACCATGACTGATGTTTTAAAAATTAGTGGCGTTAAAAGTGTGAAGTAGGGTATTTGACACTCTTAACATTAGAGCAAACACATCTTAATAAGCTAATCAAACATAATAAATCAGCCAAAGCTCACTTAACTACACTCTGCTAGTAGAGAAAATGAGGCAATATTGCAATAAATATGTATAAATTCTATCATTGCTAACCAAAATGATAAAATAGAACAAATTTAATAAAAAGTCAATAGCTCTTTATTTCCGTTAGAGTGGGATAACAATCAAAGTGTGAGGATTGATACTACATGCGAATCTTGTTAGTGTATCCAATATTTCCCAAAACCTTTTGGTCTTATGAAAAAATTTTGGAGTTAGTTGATCGCAAGGTTTTATTACCACCTCTGGGTTTAGTCACAGTAGCCGCGATTCTGCCCCAAGAATGGGAATTCAAGCTAGTCGATCGCAACATCCGCCCAGCAACAGAAGAAGAATGGGCGTGGGCAGATGTGGTAATTTTCTCCGCGATGATTGTCCAGAAACAAGATTTACTTGACCAAATCCAGGAAGCAAAAAAACGTGGTAAGTTAGTCGCAGTAGGCGGCCCCTACCCTACCTCTGTACCTCACGAAGTTGAAAATGTTGGCGCAGATTTTCTGATTCTGGATGAAGGGGAAATCACGCTACCCATGTTTATTGAGGCAATAAAAAGGGGAGACACATCTGGCACTTTCCGCGCTACGGAAAAACCTGATGTGACAAGCACACCAATACCCCGCTTTGATTTATTAGAATTGGATGCCTATGACATGATGTCGGTGCAGTTTTCGCGCGGGTGTCCCTTCCAGTGCGAGTTTTGCGACATTATTGTTTTATACGGGCGCAAACCACGCACCAAAACCCCAGCGCAACTGTTAGCAGAGTTAGATTGCCTCTATGAATTGGGTTGGCGGCGGGGTGTATTCATGGTGGATGACAACTTTATTGGCAACAAGCGAAATGTGAAATTGTTGCTGAAAGAGTTAAAAGTTTGGATGGCAGAACACAAGTATCCCTTCCGATTTGACACTGAAGCTTCAATTGACTTAGCCCAAGATGCAGAAATGTTGGAGTTGATGGTTGAGTGTGGTTTCTCGGCGGTGTTTTTGGGAATCGAAACGCCGGATGAGGATAGTTTGCAAATGACCAAGAAGTTTCAAAATACTCGCAGTTCTCTAACTGAGGCAGTGGAAACCATCATCAGAGCAGGATTGCGCCCAATGGCTGGGTTTATTATCGGGTTTGATGGTGAAAAAGCAGGCGCAGGCGATCGCATTGTTCGCTTTGCAGAACAAGCAGCGATTCCCTCAACTACCTTTGCGATGTTGCAAGCGTTACCTAACACCGCGCTTTGGCATCGCCTGAAAAAAGAAGGGCGACTGCGGGAAAATCAAGATGGTAACATCAATCAGACAACATTGATGAACTTCCTTCCCACCCGTCCCCTGGAAGAACTTGCACGAGAATATATTGAAGCATTCTGTACTTTATATGACCCAGTACAGTACTTAGATCGCACCTATCGTTGTTTCTTAATGATGGGTTTACCAAGTTGGAAAGCGCCAGCAAAAATGCCAGAGTGGGTGGTTGTAAAAGCGTTATTACTTGTAATTTGGCGACAAGGCATCAAACGGGAAACCCGTTGGAAGTTCTGGCATCATTTGTTTAGCATTCTCAAGCGTAATCCTGGAGTTATTGAGCATTACCTTGCTGCTTGTGCCCACAACGAGCATTTTCTAGAGTATCGCCAAATTGTGCGCGATCAAATTGAAAGTCAGCTAGCTGAATATCTAGCACAGGGTGCAGAAAAACCTTATGTACTAGTAAAGGAAAAAGCTGAGGAAAAAGCTGAAGCGATAGTCGGTTAGGTGTTGTAACAGTTAGATGACTGATGGCTGATGACTGATGACGGTTAACCGTCAACAGTCAACAGTTAACGATCGTAAAGAGTGTTTATACTTTTTTAGCGCGCATCAGCTTAGTACCTCTAACTTTTTTATGCTAATTTCTAGCTTACGAAATACCTAGTTAGTAACTAGTTCGTCTGGCTTTTTTGCACTTGGCGATCGCGGTGATTTCCGTCCAGAAAGATCGTACAGTAAACCCATAAGTGCAGGTACAACAGTAGGAGTCAAAATCGTAGAAAAAGCCAGACCACCTGTTAAAACAATGCCTAACCCCTGGTATAACTCTGAACCTTGACCCGGTAAAACTGCTAACGGTAACATCCCCAATACACTAGTTCCAGCAGACATGAAAATCGCCCGTAGGCGATCGCTCGTCGCATTGTATAAGGATGCATCAAAATCTTCACCTGCTTGCTGGAGTTGCAAGGCGCGATCAACCAGTAGAATAGCATTGTTAACAACCACACCTGTAAGAATCACAAATCCCAAGGCTGTAATCATATCCAATGCCACATTCATTCCCGGAATCAGGTTAGCAATTACTAGGCTCAATAGTGCGCCACTCATACCCATCGGCACTGTTGCCATAATTACCACTGGGTAAAGAAATGAGCGATACAACGCTACTAGTAATAAGTAAGTAATCAAAATCGAAAATGCAAAGGCAGCAACTAATTGACCAACAGTTGTTGCTAACTGATCTGCTGAACCTGCCAGTTCTAGCCGATAGCCTGTTGGTAAAGTAGCACGCAAAGGATTTAGAATTTCTTCTTCGGTACGTTCTACCAGCGTAGCAAGAGGGGCATCGGGTGCAAGGGAAACAGTGAGACTAATTGAACGCTCTAAATTGACGTGGTTAATGGCATCAGCTCCCGTTGTTTCCATGACTTCGGCAATATCCCCTAGTTGCACTTGTCGTCCTTGTGCATATAGAGGCAATTGGCGTAGCTGCTCTGGCGTTTCCACAGCAGTATTTTGTAGTTCCACCGAGACATCTAGTTCATTTTTGCCATCAATGTAATCGGAGGCAACTTTACCACCCAATGCTGCTTCTACCATTGAACCAATTTCCGCTTCCGAAAGTCCGACTTCCGCGATGCGTTCGCGGTTGGGAATCACTTGTAATTCTCCTGCACCCAATACAAAGTTTGAGCGCACATTCTGAACCCCTGGAAGCGATCGCAATTTGCCGGTAATTTGTTTTTCTAAATCACCAATCTGATTTAAGTCAGCCCCAACAATATCCACTTCAAATTCTTTACCCGGATCACGGAATATAGAAATCCGCGTTGGGATCACAAAACGGTATCCAGCAAAGTTACTGCTTTGGGCCCGTAACCGATCTACCATGTCAGCAAGTCCCGTAGTAGTAGCAAATTCTGGTTTTAAAATAGTTGCAATACCTCGGAGCGCCCCTGGACGGTCAACATACATGATGCGATCAACTTCTGGTTGCGATCGCAGAAATTTTTGTACAGGTTCAGATTGCCGAATCGCTTCTGGGATACTGGTTCCCGGCAAAGGTTCCGCCCGCAATACAACTAAGTTACGATTTCCTTCAGGTAGATAATCGGCAGGTGGTAAAAGAAAAATACTAGTCACCAATAAAACAATTGGAATCGACAGCACAATTAACCTGCGACCAATACGCTTACGTCCCAGTGACCAACTAACAGTAGCGGCGAGAAAGTTTTCCAGTTTGCTTTGAAAATGACGAAACACCGCAGAGGTTTTAGCTACCATTCGCTCAAACCAATTACCGCCGCGATATTCACCACCCTGCATCATTTGCATGGCTTCCGATTGTTTGAGGAACAATCCCGATAGCATTGGTACTAAAGTTAATGCCGCAAACAGCGAGAATAGAGAAGAGGCAGAAAGAGCGATCGCCATATCGGTGTAGAGTTGCCCTGCTTCACCCGTCACCATTAACAGTGGTACAAATACCACTACGTTGGTTAAAGTGGAACCAAGCATTGCGCCCCAAACTTCCTGAGTACCTTCAATGGCTGCCCGCATGGCACTTTTGCCTTGCTGCATGTGGGTGAAAACATTCTCAATTACGACGATCGCATTATCTACGACCATACCCACTGCAAAGGCCAATCCCGCCAAACTGATGATGTTTAATGTGCGCCCAAACGCAGACATGACAATGAACACCATAATCAGTGTAGTGGGGATTGTAATTGCCACCACTGCAACGGTACGCATAGAACCAAGAAACAGAACCAAGACGATGGTTGCTAATAGCGCCCCACTAACTAAGTTGCCTTGGACAAATTCGATAGATTGATTGATGTACTGGCTTTCATCGTAGTTGTAGACAAAGCGAATACCTTGGTTTTGCCGATCAAATTCAGTTTGCAGTGCAGCAATTTCCGCCCGGATGCCTTTAGCAACCTCCGGCACATTCGCCCCAATCTGCCGAATTACACCGACTGCTACCCCAGGCTTACCGTTGAACACCAACGCGCTATCTTGGGGTTTGCGTCCCATCTGTACTTTTGCTACATCTCGCAAGTAAACTGTGCCCGATTGGTCACGTCGTAGCACAAAGCCTTCAATTTGCGATAAATCTTGCGATCTGCTGATTGTGCGGACTCGATATTCCCGTCGTCCTAAAATTAATGGCCCACCCCGAATATCACGGTTGTTTTCTTGAAGAACTCGTACTACATCGCCAATTGCGAGGTTGCGATCGCTTAATGCTTTCGGATCAACCTTCACCTCGACTTCTCGTTCTTGTCCACCCACTAACAAAAACTGTCCAGTTCCCTCAACTCGCCGCAAACGGGGAATCACCACTTCGTCTGCTAGGTCCCGATAACGGTCTGCATCTGGTTGAAATCCTTCTTTAGTATCAAACGGAATCCACATCATCGGTGAACTGTTACCACCCACCAGTTCTACATTCGATTCCTGCGCTTCTGGAGGCAAGCTTTCCACCTGTTGCAAGCGGTTGAGAACATCTATCATCCGTTCTCTGGCGTTGGCATCCTGAGCAAATTCTAAGGTAATGCTGCTGCGTCCAGCACGAGAAGTACTGCTAATTTCTTGGACACCTAGCACCTCTTGCATCTGTTCTTCGATGGGGCGGGTAATCAGGTCTTCTACTTCTGTTGGCCCTGCGCCCGGATATGTAGTCGTGATCGTAATTTCAGGGCGATCGCCTCCTGGTTGCAATTCTAGGGGTAACTTTAGTAGGGAGAACACCCCGAACATTGCTAGCAAGCAAAACAAAACAAAAGTTCCATGTCGCCAACGAACGGCGGTTTCAATAAAATTCATATTAATTCGTAATTCAGAAAGTCATATTTAAACTGGGTTTCCAGTATTTTGAAGAAGGAAAGGTTAAAGGAGAAAGAGAAAAGGAAAATTTATACTTCTGATTCTTCCTCTTTAACCGACTTCTGCAAGAAGTCTATGGAAATGTAGGTACAACCTCAACCTATGTTTTAAGTTGGATCAACTATCTTTACAGGCGCACCATCTTGCAATCCATCACTGCCACGTAGCACAATGCGTTGACCAGTACGTAAAGTGGGATGATAAATTGCGACATTTTTACCCATGTCAGAAACCATCTCGACTGGAATTTGTTTAGCTTTGCCGTCAGCAACTGCAAAAACTAGCCACTCGTTTTGTCTTCTGGTTAATGCATCTCGTGATATCACAAAGCTAGAGCGATTCGAGGGCATATTTAGGTTGCCTGCGATCGCCATTCCTGGTATTAATCCTGACGGTGGTTTGTTAATTTGGACACGCACACGTTGGCGACGAGAAGCAGTCTCAGCAGAAGGAACTACAGCAGTGATGGTGGCGCGTTGTTTCCATTGCGGTAGGGCGCGAGTTGTAAGATCGATTGTCATCCCTGGGGTAACTTTACCACTGAGTTCTTCTGGTAACTCTAGGAAAATGTCGAAGCGATCGCCTGCTACTAAGGTGACAATTTGACCAGAACTTTGTACCAAATCACCGTTACTGATATGGCGAGTCTGCACTATACCCGATTCTGATGCCAAAATTCGAGTTCGCTGCCGGGCTAATTCTGCTTGAGCTAAGGTGGCTTTTGCTGCTTCTACATTTGCTCGTTGAGCGGCAATTTCTTCTTGAATCGGCCCAGCTTTCGCTTCAGCAAGTTCTGCTTCGGCTTCTAATCGTTCTCCTTGGATGTTAGCCAATTGTGCTTGGGCTTCCACTAACAACCTTTGAGATAAAGCGCCCTCTTTAACAAGATCGCTAGTACGTTTCAGGTTATCGCGTGCCTCCAGTTCTCGTGCCTTAGTAGATGTGACAGCCGCTTGCCGTTGAGCAATGATTTCAGGACGAGTACCAACTTCCAAACGTGCCAGATTACTTCGTTGTTGTGCCAGTTGCGCTCGTGCTTGGCTAATTGCCAATTGCTGATCGGTATCATCAAGTAAAGCGATCGCCATCCCTATTGTCACGCGATCGCCTGGTTGCACTGAAATTTGCTTGACAATTCCACTAGTTTGAGCGCGGATTGTTGACTGCTGAGTGGCTTCTACTTGTCCCAACAACTGGACACTTCTTGTAGCACTTCCAGTTGCAAGAGAGATTGTTTCAATTGGTTTTGGAGGTAGTCCTTGCTGTTGTGCAACAGAAGAAGGTGGTGCGCCACCAGGAGCGAACATCCGCCAGAGGATAATGCCACCAGTTGCCAGAAATAGAATCAGCAATCTCCAGAACCAAGGTTTACCTGAACGAGTAGGTGCTAACTCAGAAGGCACAGAACTATCTGATTGGGTTTCAACCGTTGAAACTTGAGTTTCAGAAGTATCCATAGCGATTAACGGTGGGCTACTGAGGTTTAGGGGCTAAGGGTTAATCGTTGATAGTGAACAATGAATAGTCAAATGTTCGCTATCAACAATCAATTATTTAGATAAAAGTAAAATTACGTTACTTTTCTTGTAGTTTATTGGATAAATATGACATAGAAATGTCAAAGATAGTCATTAGTCATTGGTCAAAAAGTTTCCTACTGCTTCGACTCAACTATTAGTTCTTTGACGCGATCGGGTGGTAAGCCTAACTCCTGACTAAGAGCAGTTTCAAGTTTACTTATATCAGTTATTGGAAATTCAAATACTATCCTTGTAAGAACTGAGTTATTGGTTTTAACGTTAACCCGTGAAATTCCTTTTTTGGGGAGAATTTCGACCTTAATCGCTACTATCCTTTTCATAATCTGTCGTGCCGATTGAGTATCTGCTAGCAGATATTTTTTAGTGAGATTGGAGCGACTTAAAATCCGATCTCCTACAAAGCCGCTCCCCAGCCAAAAAACTAACCCAATCAATGGCAAGGACAACCAAAACACAATGCCTAACGAGCGCAACGCTTGAAAAAGTTGAAGTTGCTGCATGGAAGGTATAAGGTTGAGTGTTTCCCTCGCTTTTGCGTCATCCTTTTACCTTAATCTAAAATTAGCAAGGAAAAATTACGGCAACCTGAGCAAATGGGATGTTGATCTTACTAGTCGAAGATGACCCATCGCAGTTAGAGCCACTACGGGCAGCCTTATTAAAGGTGGGGCATACAGTTGATGCGATCGCTGATGGGGAAACAGCACAGTGGTTTGCTTTTCGCAAAGACTATGACTTGCTGATTCTAGATTGGATGTTGCCTAAAGTGAGTGGCGTAGAATTGTGTCAAGTATATCGACGGGCAGGTAAGCTGGCTCCTGTATTGATGCTGACGGCGAAAGACACGATTTTAGATAAGGTAATGGGTTTAGATGCTGGAGCCGATGATTACTTAGTAAAACCTGTGGATGTTCTAGAGTTATTGGCACGAGTCCGGGCGCTAGGACGGCGATCGCCTATGTGGCAAGGAGATATACTTAGCTTGGGCGATTTGGAACTTCATTTATCCACTTTGACGCTCGAACTCGGTTCGTTGACAACTCAACTTTCTAGCCGGGAGTTTCAATTGATGGAGTATTTAATGCGTCATCCCCGCCAGGTCTTATCTCATAACCAGATTGAGCAAGCTCTTTGGAGCTGCGGAGAGGAACCAGAAAGTAACGCGGTTACTACCTTGGTTCGCCGCCTGCGCCAGCGCCTACAGACTATTGGTGTCAAAGATTGGATAGAAACAGTGCATCGCATGGGCTATCGAATAAATCCCCCAAATTTGTGAACCGTCGAACGGAGGTGGGGGGCAGGGGGCAGGGAGCAGGGAGCAGGGGATGAAAAAGTAATGACAAATGACTAATGACAAATGACAAATGATTAATGACTAATGACTAATGTTCGATCATAGCCGTCGTAATCTTGCTCACTGGTTTGCCCTGTCAATGGGTGGAATTTTGTTCGCTTTTGCAGGGGTGGGCTATTGTCTGAGTGTAGAAGAACAATTGCGGGTTTTTGACGACGAACTATTTTCACAAAGTAAAGCCTTCGCTACTAAAACCCAATACTCACTTTATCAAAGTCAATGGCAAAATCAGCGCAGCCAGACTCCTGTAGAAAGCGGTGTATCGTTGAATGGCGGGCTAATCTACGCACGGTGGTATAACTCCAATAAACAACTTTTACAGTTTATCGGTTCATCGGGTGGCAAACAGTTGAGCGCGAAACCTGGATTTCAAACGTTAGAAGTACCAATAGGCTCAGAGTCATTTAGTACAAAAACCTGGATTCGCCAAGTTACACTTCCTGTTTTGGAAGGTAAGGTGCTGATTGGCTACTTCCAAACAGCAACTCCAATGAACTCTCTACGCATTGGACTGAACCAAGCCCGCTTGTTTCTAACTTTCGGGGTTCCCGTAACCTTTGGTGTAATAGGTATCACAGGTTGGTTTTTGGTTGGATTGGCAATGCGACCAAGCCTTCGTGCTTATCAGCAATTGCAGCGATTTACAGCCGATGCTTCTCATGAACTACGCACACCCGTTGCTACGGTATTGAGCAATGCTCAAGTTGCCCTGATGCCTCCCGAAGACCCCTTGGAGCAAAGATTGCGGTTGCAAAATATCGTCCGAACTGCTAAGTCCATGAGTACGCTGATCAATGATCTGCTTTTTTTGTCGCGTTATGATGGCTCGCTTGCAGAAACCGTATTAAAATCCGTTGATTTGTGTGAAATATTGCGATCGCTTGCTCAGGAGTTCGCAGCGCTTGCTCCTGCCCAAAGTCTCAATTTCAATGCTCACCTTCCAGAGCATCCGATCATTTTAAAAGCCGATGCTAATTTGCTTAAACAAGCTGTGATTAATCTACTGACTAATGCCTTTAAATACACACCAGCAGACGGTAAAGTACAATTACATCTTTTTATCCAGTCTCACTGCGCGGTAATTCAGGTCAAAGATAACGGGATTGGTATTCCATCCACTGATTTGCCACATATATTTGATCGTTTTTATCGTGTAGATACTATCCGATCTCGGCAAACAGGCGGCTTTGGACTCGGACTTGCGATCGCTCAACAAATTGTGCAACGATCCGGTGGGCAAATTACTGTAAATAGTATACTAGGTCAAGGCTCCACATTTCAAATTAGCCTTCCCCTGAAACTTTGATTCTGACTCACTTCGGCTACGTTCAGCGACCTCCTGAATTCTAACTTCTGAATTCTTCAACTATTGCGATCGCGTTCTAAATCATCAATCACTTTTTGCAAATACCACTCGTCTGACATCCCAGGATAATAATTTTGCTTTTGCTGAATTAATCGTTCGGCAATTTCCCAATATCCTCCAACCATTCGCAAAAGTCGCTGACGTAGCAGGCTATCTTTTTGCTTTTTTGACTGTGGACTAAATTTTTGAATTTTTTCTAGGCTACTTAAGACTTGTTGATAATTTCCCCAATCTTCTTGTTCACAAAAAATACTCGCCGCTCGTTGATAATCTTCCAGAGCATTTTGTATTTCTTCTATGCAAGTATAAGCAATGCCGCGATTGTAGTAAGCTTGAGCATCATCAGGGTTTATTTGCAGCGCTTGGGTATAATCTTTAATTGCACCAAGATAGTTACTCATTGTCCGATAGGCATTGCCTCTGGCAATATAGATTAAAGGATCTTCGGGTTGCATCTGGAGTGCTTGGTTAAGATCCGCGATCGCACCTTGATGATCTCCCAATACAGAACGCGCTTTACCTCGGTTGCGATAAACAATAGCATCTTGAAAATTTAGTCCCAATGCTTGATTAAAATCAGCGATCGCTTCTCGATAATTCCCCATTTTGCAACGCACAACCCCACGACAGCAGTAAGCTTGGGCATCTTGCGGATCGGCTTTTAATACCCAGTTTAAATCTGCTAATGCTTCTTGGGTATCTCCCTTTTCAGCCTTTTCTAATAATTGTGTGAAATATTCCTTTGTAGATAAAATTGGTGCATTTGTGGAACCCGATTGCTCAACGGTAGGTTTTTCTGGAGATTGTAGCTGTTTAATCTTTTCCAGACAAAGGCGACAATTTTCTTTATCCTGTTGCTCTAGATATAATTGTGCAGCTTTTTTAAAATTAGCGATCGCGTCTTGAATACAACCCTGTTTACGCCGCACTATCCCCCGGAGATTATAAGCAGGAGCATAATTGAGATTGAGACGAATAGCGCGTTCAACATCGTCTAGCGCCCCCGGTAAATTTTTCAGCGCCATCCTAGCCAATCCACGACAATAATATGCCTCTACACTCTCAGGATTAAGCTTCAGGGCTTCGGTATAATCTGAAACAGCCTTAAGGATTGCTCCTGAATCATAATGTGCCAAACCCCGTTGCAAGTGAGCTTCGATAAAGTAAGGTGTCAATTGTAAAGCATGATTAAATTCCTTAATCGCTCCAGCGTAGTCTTTTCGCCTAGCCTTTTCCAATCCTCTATTGTAAAATTCGTCATTCATAGTATTTGTTTGGTTGATTCAGTTAGTTAAATTCCAGGACAGTCATTTTGTAGCCCAACCCATGCACTCACCCTTAATATTTTAAGTATTCAGCGTGCTTTTGCTTTGTTCTCGTGTACTAAAAATGTATCAGAAAAAACTTGTGGTTACTCTGGACTTATGCTTCCGGTTTGTGAAGATATCGCACTAGTACCGCCAGACGGAAGTCAAAATTCAAAATTCAAAAGTATTATGGAATAAGCTTTTTAGAGATTTTAAATGTTTGCTCTATTTACGCCGTGGTGTACTAGATAACAGGGCTAACGAGCAAACATATAATATTACTTATACATTTATTATATGTGGACTGAATATAGTTCCGATTCTAGGTAATATAACGATAAAAAATTATAACTTTATTAATTTATATGCCAACTTTAGCCATCAAGCAAGATAAACCACTATTTGCACGATTATTTCCAATTACAAATAAAAAACTGGGGAAATGACTCCATTCAATTCCCCATATCTCGTAAATTGTAAAAGATTTACAGTTAACTAAAATTATTCTGAAAGTAAGCTAGGAGAAGTAATTACAAAAACATCCAAGCTTCCTTGAGCATCAGTCTGTGGTTTTATGGGATTGGCAAAGTGGAAAAATTCATGATCGTTAACCAATAATAGTTCGCCCGGATTTAGAACTTTGCTAAACACAGGTTTTTCCTTTTTGGCAGTATACAAATGTGCTTCTCCACCTTGAATATTATCTCTATCTACTGAAAATATGCCAATAAAATCAGTACCATCTTGATGGATGCCTTCAGGCGCTGGATTGCCAAAATTATCTGGTGAACAAGTAATTCTAATTTGATGAACTCCGATTTCAGCTTCCGGATGAAGTTTACAAGAATCACTAAATGCTAAAACAAGATTTTTAAAAATATCAAGTTTTATGAGTGCATCATCTAATTCTGCAAACTCTCTTTTTATGTCACCCATTAATGGATTATGCTCTTTACTTTGAAAGAAGTAGCCATGAGGTAATTTGATTAAACCATTTCCAGAAACTATAAACCGAGATAATCTTCTCGAACGATAATTGCCTTTGATATAAGGGTCAATAGGCATATTACTGAAAAATGGCTTGAAACCTTCTGGATTTATTGAATTTACCTTTCTTAGAGTAAACAGAAAAGCATATTCTAATTCCGTTGCTGTCCCCAATTTTTGCATAGGATTTACCTCCTTGCATGTTGAAATTCTCCCGGATTTTTCTTTATGGGAGACTTATAATACTTAGTGTATGCTATTTTTTATTACTATGTTGTTAATTTAACTACAAAAATTGACAATTTATGATATGTAAAGTTACTCAAATTCTGCCGCAGGGCGGAGTAGCTGCTGAAAATATCTGCTATTGAGAGGTAGATAGGTAAGGAATCGACGTATATTTACTAGCAGCAACAAGGTTTTTTTTATAATGATAGATTGGCTTTATCGCTACCCACCCTTGTATCCGGGTATTTTACTCAAGCGTTACAAGCGGTTTTTTGCTGACGTTCAACTTGCTTCTGGCGAAATAGTGACAGCACACTGTCCAAATACAGGGCCTATGACTGGAGTATCAACTCCCCAAAGTGCAGTACAACTTTCCAAAAGCGATAATCTTAACCGCAAATTGGCTTACACCTTAGAACTAATTCAGGTACATGACAACGAACCGACTTGGGTAGGCATAAATACTTTTTTGCCCAATCGGATTGTAAAGCTAGCTTTGACGAAACACCTTTTCCCAGAATTAGGCAACTATAGCCAAATCAAGGGCGAGGTATTTTATGGACTAGATAAAAAAAGTCGAGTAGATTTTTTCTTGACGGGGAGTGATGAGGAACGCGCGATTTATTTAGAAGTGAAAAATACAACTTTATCTGAGGGAAGATTAGCTTTATTTCCTGACACGGAAACTACAAGAGGACAAAAGCATTTGCGAGAACTAATGGCACTGCTACCTCTAACTCGTGCGGTGATGCTTTACTTTATCAATCGCGGTGATTGTACTGAATTCTCCCCTGGCGATCGCACTGATCCTATATATGGTAAATTATTACGCGATGCGATCGCTCTCGGTTTAGAAGTCTTACCTTGCCGTTTTGATATTTCCCCCGAAGGTATCCGTTATTTGGGTCTGGCAAAACTAAAAATTTGATTACATCTATTTAAATATAAACGCATGAAACAATAAATCCATCTAGACAGGATCTAGATGGATTTGTTGGTAGTTGGTGTTTACTAAAAAACATTCAACCAGACTGTCATAGAGAAACGACTATAGATAGTCGCTGCCCCACAAATAGCATTCGCTATTCTGACGTTTGCTTATGCAGGAATCAAAACTGTGTCAATCACGTGGATGACGCCGTTATCAGCATCAACATCTGCTGCTGCAACAGTTGCATCATTGATTTTAACGCCATTAGAAGCGTCGATTTTTACATCTGAACCTTCAACTGTTGTAGCTGTCTTTAGCTTAACTACATCAGCAGCTAGTACCTTGCCTGATACAACATGATAGGTCAAGATTTTTGTGAGCTTAGGAATATCTTTCAGTAATGCGTCTACTGTTCCTGCTGGAAGCTTATTAAACGCTTCATCAGTAGGTGCGAAGACGGTAAATGGCCCAGGGCCTTTCAGTGTATCTACTAAACCAGCTGCTTGGATTGCTGCAACTAGTGTGTTGAAAGAACCATTATTAGCGGCGGTGTCAACAATATTGGCCATGTGCTTTACCTAGTTCTGTGTAACTTGTTACAAATCTAAACTATTTATTCAATAAAATCTATCTATCGTTAGACGTAGGGCGAATAAAAATTTTTATTGATAGCATAAATAATTATCTATATTTTTATACAAATATGTACATTATCTGAGTGGATGAGTTACCAGCACTTCTAAGATACGTAGTTTACCGCCGCAGGTATCGCTCATTTTTCTATACATCGGTAGAAGCGATCACCATATAACTTCAATAGAAAAGGTGCGTCACGTCGCTTTGCTTTGAATTTAAAATTCAAAATCTAAAATCCAAAATTAAGAATCACCATAAATAAATTTAGTTGCTCTGATATCATGATTTTTTGTCGGTCAGATTATACAAATTCAAATCTAGACTAGACAAGGCTTGATAATTATTTTTATAAAATTTATGTGTCTGTTGCATCCAAATTAGATGCAGATATAGCGGTTCTCATTTACGTAACTACACCCGTAAGGGCACGGCACTGCCGTGCCCCTACACCTCGCAATATAATCTTGTACTGCATTTGAATGGGAACCGCTATATGGGGTTTTTTAGTTAATATAAAAATTCTTCTAAAAAAACGATAACTTTACTTTTGTAATCATTAATATTTTTTAATAGAACTAAGGATAATCTTTGACTGAACATTTTAAAAGCAATATAGAGGTATTGAAAAATACAGTAGCCATAAACTAATTGTAAGAAAATAATATGGGTGTAAGTTTGCTAATTATTGGGTGCAAAATGTGGAGCCATTCGCTAACTGAATTGAACTAAATCTCAACAATTCGTGAAATCAAAGGCGCATTTACACACAAACTTATAAGGTAGTTAAAATGACTTACGATTCTGAAGATGTACAAAAAATCCTGCAAATAGCGCTCACTCGTAGACAGGAAGGTGAATTTTCACGAGAACAACTTATAGAAATGGCATCTGAGTTAGGTATTTCTTCTGACATTTTGGAAAAAACTGAAAAAAACTGGTTAATTCAACAAGAAGAGGAACGATCGCAACGTACATTTAATACTTTCCGACGCAGAGCATTTTGGACGCACTTTGTTTCATTTATAGCTGTGAACATATTCCTTATTCTTTTGAATCTGATAACTAGTCCTAGTTATTTTTGGGCTATCTTCCCAATATTAGGATGGGGGTTAGGGCTATTTTTCCATTGGTGGAGCGTTTATCAGAGTAAATCAGAAGATGACGAGATAGCCTTTCAGAAATGGCGTGCAAAAATTTAACTTATTCCTACTTTTAAAGATGGGGATTAGTTATTAGTCATTGGTCATTGGTCATTAGTACCAATGACTTAAATTGTCGTGAAATAAGCTAAGTTGAATTCCTATAATTTTTTGGGGCGATCGCTTCACTATTCCCTATGACGGAAGTTAGCTGCTTATCTACCAACTGAGAGTAATCTTTCACCCAAAAATGGGGAAATTTCCGTACTTGATACTTTGCTAACTCTACTCTTAGATAAGATTCTCTAAGTGCTTGGATGGATTTAGCTTCATTAGTCTGTAAATCTGCTTGGGGCATGGCTTTCCACTGCTTTAGCATTACCGAACAAATGATGAGGATAATTTCTGTGTGGCCGTTGAGGCTAATCCAAACCTCTTTAGCGATAAATCTAGGATATTAAGCCAGCGCTATTGTCCAAATTTATGCGTCCTTCTGGATAAAATTTTCTCTTAAATTGGGGACAACCTTAAACTTGAGTCGTTCTATAAACATACCCTGTGATCTCTGTGTTTGCTAATTTGCCAAAATAGAGATGTAGGCTAGAATAACTGCGCTTTTAGCATAGCTTGATTGCTTACACTCAGGAGCAAGGATCGGCTGGTTTGAAATAAGTAAGAGGAAGGGAGTATGGACAGCAACAACAACTGGTTGCAACAACTAATGATGGTAGGTCTTGGCACAACGTCTCTAGTAGCAGAAAAACTGCGCCAAGTCAGTGATGATTTAGTTAAAGACGGTAAGCTCAATCCTGAGCAAGCCAAGGCAGTTATAGATGATATTGCCCAGCAGTTAAAGTCGGAGCAGGGAAACTTCGATGTTCAAATGCAACGGCAAATGCGAAATATGATGCAAGATTTGGGGGTGGCTCGCCAGTCGGAAGTAGATGAACTACGGGGTAGAATTGACCGTTTAGAGCGTCAATTGCGCGATTTAGAAAATAAGCTTTGGCGTTAGGATGTCCTTTCTGATTTAAACTAATTGTGTCCTATTGGTAATGTTTTTGCCAGGATACCTAAGTAAGGAGAACTGATTTTGAAAGCAATTTTCCTCAGCGTGGCGTTCATGCTGGCGTGCGTTGTGCTTTTGGTTGTGGGGCAAGTAGGCAGTAAACAGAATACTGCCATTGCTGCCGAGTTAACCCAAACGCTGCCAGCGCCCACAACTTTAACTGAAAATAATACTCTAATTGCGAGCCATACTATGTCTGATGCTAATGCCCTAACTACCCCCTCGTCCGATGATAATGTCGTAACTACCCCCTCTGGATTAAAGTATGTCGAGTTAAAAGAGGGAACTGGGGCGACTCCTCAACCTGGACAAACGGTTGAAGTTCACTATGTTGGCACTTTAGAAAATGGTACTAAGTTTGATAGTTCACGCGATCGCGGCCAACCCTTCAGCTTTAAAATTGGTGTTGGACAGGTAATCAAAGGTTGGGACGAAGGACTTAGCACCATGAAAGTAGGCGGTCGTCGTCAGTTAATCATCCCCTCAGAGTTAGGTTATGGCGCTCGTGGTGCTGGTGGCGTAATTCCACCCAACGCAACTCTGTTGTTTGATGTGGAGTTGCTCGGAGTTAAGTAGAAACTAGGGCATGGGGAATTGGGCATTAGTTTTTCCCAATCCCTAGTCCTCAATTCAAAAGCTAAATTTTTAAATTTTGAAACTTTGTAAACTGTGGATTAAATAAAAGTTTCGCAGTACCAGTAGGCCCGTTGCGGTGTTTAGCTATAATTACTTCTGCAATGCCGCGATCGGGAGTATCTGGAGAGTAATATTCATCTCGATATAACATTATTACTAAATCGGCATCCTGTTCAATGGAATTGTGAACAATAATATTATTTGCAACAAAATTATGCAAACCAGGAACGGTGAGGTCAAACACTTCTTCCTCGCCGCTATATTCAATTGAAAGTATTTCGTCCCAATAAACATCACTTTTGGCAAGAGTAACCAGTTTAGATGATTGAACAACTTTGCCGACTTTCAAAGCTCTTTCCCGACTTAAATTTACTTTGTAAAGGGTAGAGCCACAATACGAAACTTGAGCTAAATCTATCTCTCTGGTAGTGTACTGTATGGCATGACATGGCAATGTACAACCGTCGCCAATTAAATGCCCTAATAATGCAACTTCCGCATAAGTCATGGTTTGTTTACCAGAACTAGGGAGATGTCTTGATAAACATAGATGTTGTTTAAGAGTTAATTCATCAAGTCTCTTCCAGCCATTAATTGTTAAAAACTTGTGATTACCTGTAGCACGAATTTTTCGACCCAATCGAGTTGTTAAAGTAAACAGAGGCTTTAAACCAGTGGAAAAAGCATTGCTAACAATTGCCTTTTCTAGCTGCATTGTAACTTCGTTCAACGCCCAAACTGCAAAATCAGATTTACCTGCTAATTCCCTAATAGGTACTTGTACCCCACTATCTGCTAATGTCACCAGACTATCGCCTGCTAAACAACCAGATTCTCTCAAATCAGATAACATCGGGCGTTTGTTAGTACGTGCTTCGACACCTCGACTCAACTGAGATAGAGCAATAACTGGTACAGATAATTCCCGCGCTAAACCTTTGAGTTGACGAGTAATTTTTGATAATTCTTGTACACGATTATCACCTGCTCCTTCCATTAATTGCAAGTAATCTATTACAATTAATCCTAATTCAGTTCCAACTTCTGCTTGGAGTCTTCTTGCCTGACTACGCATTTGCGTAACTGTAATATTCGGCGTGTCGTCAATATAAATTGGCATCTCCGAGAGGATACCAATAGCACGGCTTAAAGGTTCCCACTGTGTTTGACTCAGGCGACCAGTTCGTAGATAACTACTTTCAATTTGGGCTTCGCTAGCTAATAGACGTTGCGTCAGTTGCTCTTTGGACATTTCCAAGCTGAAGACAGCAACTGGCAATTTATAAGAAGCGGCGATATTATGAGCAAGGTTTAAGCAAAATGCTGTTTTTCCCATTGATGGGCGACCCGCGACAATAATCAAATCAGAACGCTGAAAGCCGCTAGTCATCGCATCTAAATCGTAAAATCCGCAAGGGATACCTGGTAAGGCAATACCTTGATTTCGATCCTCAATATCCTGAAAATTATTAATTAAAGTATCAGAAATGTGAACTAAACCCGATTGGGGACGTTCTTGAGTTACGCCGAATACTTTCTGTTCTGCCTGATCTAGAACAGTTGGTAACTCGGTTTCTGTCTCGTAACCAAGATGTACAATTTCATTGCCAGCTTTAATCAACTGTCGCCGCAGGTATTTTTCCATTACCAACCCTGCTAAGGCGTCGATGTTCACGGCTGACACTGTGCGGTCTACCAGAGTTGCTAATTTATTTCTGCCGCCTATCCGGGCAAGCATATCATGGTCAGTCAGCCAACTTGTGACTGAGAGTAAATCTGTGGGTTTACCTTGGGTGTGGAGCCTCACAGCTGCTTGATAAATATCTTTGTGAGCGCTAATGTAAAAAGCTTCTGGAAGGAGGCGATCGCTAACTCGACTAATCGCTTCTGGATCTAGTAAAATACCACCCAAAATCGCTTCTTCCGCCTCAATATTTTGCGGCGGGAGGCGTAGTTTACCGCCGTAGGCATCGCTACCATCGCCTTTAAAACTAAGTTCTTCAGCCATAAACGATTTTAGTTTTGAGATGAAAGCTAGTTAGGAGTATGGGAGTCATTCAATTTTAGATTTTAGATTTTAGATTTTAGATTTTTTCTTCAATCCAAAATTCCAAATTCCAAATCTAAAATTGGCAAAGTTAGGTATTATTACCCCTGCTCCCTCATCTTTGCGTCCCCGCCTCCCCTCCTGAGTTAACTAGCGACGACTTGAATACCGACTTGTGCCACTACATCAGAATACAGCTTGATTTCGGCTTGATAAGTACCAAGGTGGTTAATATCGGGGATGGTAATGCCACGCCGATCCACTTCTTGATTGGTGGCTCCCTTAATTGCATCTACAACATCTTGAGTGGTGATAGTACCGAAAATTGCTTCGTTTTCACCAACTGGCTTGGCAATTGTTAAGCTGCCAACTTTTTCTAAAGCTTCTTTTTGCTCAAGAGCTTGTTGTCTGAGTTCTAACTGCCGTTGACGCTCTTGCTCACGACGGCGTTCTACTTGCTTGAGAATACCAGGAGTGGCATTGGTTGCCAATTTCTGGGGAATCAGATAATTACGAGCGTAGCCAGGAGCTACTTCTACTAAGTCGCCAGATTTTCCCAGCTTGCTGATATCCTGATTTAAAACTAACTGTACGCGTTTCGCCATCGTTTTTCCTGTAAAATCTGATTAATTTGGGTTTGGGTAAGATAGCTCACAATGTCACTGCTGTATTCCAAGCTTCTTTGCCTACACCCTAAAGCTTACAGATCGTAGCGAAAGAAAGGGTGCGATCGCAACTATTAGTGAGAGAAAAATCTGAAGAGTGGAGAAGATGAGGAAGATGGACTTTTCTCGAATGCCCAATGCCTAAAAGTTATTTCTCATTTCCCGTATCCGCGCAAAGGTTTGGACTGCATCGCTACTTTTAACAGTTAATTGTAATGATGGCTGATCCCAACGTAAGAAGGGGTTGGTATGCTTCTCGACACCCAGCAGCGAGGGGATGGTAGCTTCTCCTCGACTACGGTAGGCTTTTACTTCATTGAAGCGTCTATGTAAGTCGGTATTGTCGCCATCCACAGTTAGGGCAAATTGTAGATTTTTTAAGGTGTATTCGTGGGCGCACCAGACGCGTGTATCATCGGGTAGAGAGCGCAATTTGCTCAAAGAGTCCACCATTTGTGCCGGTGTTCCTTCAAACAAGCGACCGCAACCGCCAGAAAATAAGGTATCGCCGCAAAATAAATCGCCTGTTTCACCAGCTTTTTCGGGAGGGAAATAGTAAACTATGTGTGCGCGGGTATGTCCGGGAACGAAGACAACTTCAGCTATGCGGTTTGCAAACTCGACGCGATCGCCTTGTTGCAAAAACACCTGCTGTCCGGGAATCCTACCACGATCCTCGGCTCCTCCATAAACTATCAGTTGGGGGAATTGTTCTATTAATTGCTTATTACCACCCACATGATCCTTATGGTGGTGAGTGTTGAAAATTGTTACTAACTCAGCCTTTAATTCTGCCAGTTTTTTTAATACTGGTTGAGACTCTGCTGGATCTACAACAGCAGCGATATTTTGTCTGTGATCGTACAACAAAAATATATAGTTGTCTGAGAGTGCCTCAAGACGGATTACCTGCATTACCTTTGCCTCCCTTATGAATAGATATTTAGTATAAAAAACATCATACTTATGTGAAATTTCGCTAGACGAACTAGCAAATATGACGTTAACTTTATTGAAGCTTAATATCTGAAGTTAACTAAAAATATGCACTTTTCTATAATTCATGACATATTAAAGGCTGATTCATCCTTGCCCTAAAAAACTTCAAAAGTAAGAGATAGCTTATATTAAAACCATTATCTATTTTATAAAACCTTAGCTATTGAATAAGAACAGTGACAAATCTTTGTCAATAAAAAGCAACTAAGATTTTTAGCACCAATAGTTCACATTTTATCAAAATTCCATCCAAAACTATATTAACGTCACAAACCCTTTATGTACAAAGAATTTCGGCAACAGGCAATTTCAGCAATTCGGGACGCCATAAACAACGTCCGATATCCAAAGCGCATACTTGTTGTGCGACAGAAAGATCACCAGTCCACATACAATGACTACTTCCTTTATTGGGTAAGTCAAAATGTACCCGAGGCAGCACATCTGTTTGAACTCCATTATCTCCCTTGTGAGATAAATGACTGGGATCGTTATGCACTATTTCTACCTTGGCTACAAGATCCCCTCAAAGAAAGATTTCCGCATATTTATCAATATGCCCAGCCAATAGAAGCAGAATGTAAAAAACGTAACATTCCCATTGTCAATCCCATTGATAACCTCTCAAATTCAATTAAATCACTGGCAGCACAACGGATCGGTAGCGTAAAGGGCATTCGCACCGCCAAGACAGTGCCGATTACTGATCTAGAAGATTTCAAAAAGACACAAGGAGGATTGTCAACTCCTTTCTTTATCCGTGAAGACTGGGTACATGGCTGCCAAATATTTTTTGTCCAAAATCTTGATGATTTGGCAAACATCCCTTTTGAAAAGTTTATTGCCCCTATTGCAGTAGAATTTTTGGATGTTAAGGGAGAAGATGGTCTGTATCGTAAGTATCGCTACTTCGCTATAGGAGATGAAGGTATCCCTGGCCCTTTAACCGTTTCCAAATCTTGGGAAGTACGCAACAACGATAATCGCGTAATTAATGAATCAATAATAGCAGAGGATATTGCTTATTTCAGTGGAGAAGACCCCAATCACGAACTTTTACAGCAAGCACGCAAAGCATTAGGTTTTGATTTTATGGCTTTTGATTACAGCTATGACCAACAAAAAAACCTCATTGTGTGGGAACCAAATCCTTTCCCAGTAATCTGGGCTTCAAATCATACTGACCCTGATAAAAAGTATGCATTGCCATTAATAGACTGTATCTATACAGCACTCCTCAAATATTACTTGCAGCGTGGCAACATTTCAATCAAAATACCAGCTTAATTTATTTTCCACTAATTAATTTTATCCAGCGTGAATTTTGAACTATACATTTTCAACAAGAATGTTTAATCAATGACTCCACTTGTTTCAATCGTTGTTACCTGTTTTAATCAAGCTAGCTATCTAGAACGCTCAGTTAAAAGCGTACTATCGCAAACATTTACCGACCTTGAATGTATTATAGTAGATGATGGCTCTACTGATAATACACAAGAAGTAGCTCAACAATTGATCAGTTTAGATTCAAGAGTTAGTTACTTCTATAAGGAAAATGGCGGAGTATCATCAAGTCGTAATTTTGGCTTTAAACAGGCACAAGGTAAGTGGATTCAGTTTTTAGATGGAGATGATTGGATTCACAAAGATAAAATTAAATTTCAATTAGATCATTTAAGTACCTTAGATGTTCAAGAAAATATTGTTTTATATACAGATTATGAACGGGTATTTATAGACAGAGAACAACAAATTATTAACAGACAGGAAAATATAGTAGGTTCTTTATCAAGAGAGCAATTAATTGAGCGGCTACTCATCCCTGATTTTTTAGCTGATTCTCCATTTCCCTTGCTTCAGCAATGTTTATTGATGGATAGAAATGTCCAAAACAAAAAAAAATTTGATGAGCGCTTAAAGGCTTTGCAAGATAGAGATTTTACAATAGACCTTTTAATTGCCAACGTTAATTTTGTTTATACACCTATGATAGGAGCATATTATACCAAGCATCAGTCTAATAGAACTAATAACTGGCCTTATATGAAAGCTTATTACATATTGTTATACGAAACAGTGTGCAGTAAGCATAATGATTTAATCCCTTTATGCCAAGTAGGCATAAGTTTTTTGCTTAAAGAAGCAATTAAAGAAAAAGAGCAAGATAATTTTGATCGGCTAATTAAAATATTTTCCCCTCCTTTGTACTTATTAAATAAAAACATCAAGATTAATAATAAGTATTTAGTGAAGCTAATTTATCAAACTAGGCTAATTACTCCCAGTTTTATACTTTATGAAAACTACCGAGGCCCACGCGGTCAAAAATTTATATCTATTTTTTCACAGTTTATCAACTTGTTCAAAAAAACCAAAAGTAGTTATGGTAACAGTGACGAAAGCAACTAATATATGAAAGAAAAAGTTTCGTTAGTTGTAAGCGACTTGTCGGGAGGAGGCTCAGTTCGAGCTTTTTTACTAGCTCAAGTTCTAAAAAAACTCAACTATCAAGTTGAGATTGTAGGATTTTTATTTGGTCAAGAATTATATGCTATTCCTCCTAAAGGAATACCAGTAGTTGCTCTTGATGGTAAAAACTATCCTGAGTTTTTTACTTCAGCTAAAAAACTTTGGCAAAAGCTAGATGGAGATATTATTTATGCAGTCAAACCTAAACCGACAAGTTTTGGTGTACCTCTACTGCATAAATTAGCTAGTCGTCGTCCTTTACTTTTAGATATGGATGACTGGGAACTTAGCTGGCATGGAGGTTTTGAATGGAAGTATCGCCCTAATCTTAAGCAATTTGCTAGGGACATCTTGAAGAAAAATGGTGCATTAAGATTTCCCGATCATCCACTTTATCTCCAGTGGATGGAAAGTTTAGTATCTCGTGCCAATGGGATTACGATAGATACTCAGTTTCTTCAAGACCGCTTTGGGGGTGTTTATTTGCCCAATGGCAAAGATACTGCCATGTTTGATCCTGATAAATATAACCCAGGGGTCAGCAGAGAGCGTTATGGTTTGGCAAAGTATCGAGTTCTCATGTTTCCTGGTGCGCCAAGACCTCACAAGGGAGTTGAAGATGTCTTAATAGCGTTAGATGAGTTGAATCAGCAAGATTTGAAATTAGTAATTGTAGGAGGCAGTCCTTACGATGATTATGATCAGCAGCTGATTGAAAAATGGGGACGGTGGATTATTAAGTTACCAAAGTGTCCTGTTGAGGTTATGCCTGAGGTTGTGGCAGCTGCTCACGTTGTAGTTGTTCCCCAAAGAGATAGCATAATTGCTCGTGCCCAATTTCCTTTAAAGCTAACAGATGGGATGGCAATGGCTAAACCTGTTTTATCCACACGAGTAGGAGATATTCCCGAAATTTTAGCAGAAACTGGTTATTTAGTTGATCCTAATTGTCCCCAACAAATTGCTGCACAGATTCAACTGATATTTGCCGATATAGAACAAGCAAAGGAGCAGGGTAGAAAGGCTAGAAAAAGATGTTTAGAAAAGTACAGCTTAGAAGCGATGGGAGCTACCTTATCTGAGTTAATTTCCCGCTTGTAAGGATGGTGTATGATTATAAATCTATGATTAACCTAGTACCGCAAGACGGAAGTCAAAAGTCAAAAGTATTACAGAATAAGCTCTTTAGGTATTTTTAATGGTCTGCTTATTTACGCCGTACTGTACTAGATTTAACTTCATCAAAAATCTTGTAACAGGCTTAGTATATCTATATACAATAATAGCTCTAACCTGAGAAGCTTTATGTATAGTACTTTTTATAGCCGCTATAAAACTATAAATTTATAATATAAACCCCCAATGTCTAACAGGAAATTACTAGTAAAATTTGCTAAACCTTATCCATTTAGGATCTTTTTGACGATCTTGTTTGGATTTTCTGGCGCTTTATTTAACGGTGTGGGTACGACACTAATTGTTCCATTAATTCTTCAAATAGTAGGTCAACCTGTAGATTTAACAGGCGCTCCGCCAATTATTAAATCCATTATCTCTCCGTTTGAGCAGATTCCTGAAAGTTACCGCCTAACGGTGATGGCTGGCTCAATTGTATTTGTAATTATTTTAAAAAATTTAGCTGGCTATATCGGTACTTTGGTGTCGAGTTCATTAACACGGACGTTGACATCCGATATGCGAGAAGCAGGCTTGAAGCTATTACTAGATATTGACATAGATTATTACAGCAAAATGAAAGTTGGTGATCTCATCAACAGTCTTGGAGGAGAAATTAGTCGTGCTGCTAGTGCTATAGGCAGTGTTATAAGGTTAATCATACTGGCAATTACAATTTTAGTTTTTGTCGCTTTGTTGCTGTCAATTTCCTGGCAGTTGACCATTGCCACTACAGCGTTGCTAAGTTTGGTGACGTTAATCAATCAGTACGCGATTTACCGCTCAAGGGATTTTGGTGCCCAGCTTTCGGAATTGTCCAAAGCTTATTCGATTTCTGTGTTAGAAATGCTAAATGGAATTCGCTTAGTAAAGGCAACTGGAAATGAAGGCAGAGAATATAAACGGATTAAAAAGCTAATTCGTGACCGAGAAAAAGCAGATTTTCAATCTCAAGTTAATTCTGAGGTGATTGCACCAATTAGCGAGGTCACGGGCATTATAGCCTTAATAGTGATTGTCTTTTTGGGTCGCACTTTATTTGCTCAACAGCTTAGTTTAGTATCAGCCGTTTTGATTACATATTTATTGTTACTATTGCGACTATTACCGTTTATTTCTCAGTTAAATACTCTTCGGAGTAGTTTTGCTAATACTGCTTCTAGCGTTGATATTGTCGCTGATTTTTTACGTCATGATAATAAACCGTTCATGGAAAGCGGTACAATTCCTTATGAGAAATTAAAAGAGGGAGTGCATTTTAAGGATCTCTGTTTTTCGTACCCTAATCATCAAAACATAGTACTTCGGGATGTCAATTTATATTTACCACGCGGTACTACTCTGGCTTTGGTAGGTAGTTCTGGTGCTGGTAAATCAACAATGGCAGACCTCTTACCGAGATTTTATGACCTCACATCTGGCTGTATTACCCTGGACGGAATAGATTTGCGAGATTTTGATTTGAAATCGGTGCGGAAGGCGATGGGGATTGTCAGTCAAGATACGTTTCTCTTTAATGATTCGGTGCGGAACAATATTGCTTATGGACGACCAGAGGCTAGTGATGATGAAATTCTCATAGCTGCAAAGCGAGCAAACGCCTATGAGTTTATTAGCAAATTACCTCAAGAATTTGATACGCAGATTGGCGATCGCGGTGTGATGTTATCGGGTGGACAAAGGCAAAGATTAGCGATCGCTCGCGCACTACTGCAAAATCCCGAAATTCTAATTTTAGATGAAGCTACCAGCGCTTTAGATACAGTTTCTGAACGCTTAGTCCAAGCTGCACTCGATGAACTAAGTCGCGATCGCACAACCCTAGTAATCGCTCACCGCCTTTCCACAGTCCAAAAAGCCCATCAAATCGCCGTTTTAGACCAAGGAACTGTAGTAGAAATTGGCACTCATGAAGAACTTTTACAAAAAGGTGGTTACTACTCACGCCTCTACTCAATGCAATTTGCTGATCAGGCTGAAACTTCCACCAAAACGAATCCCAGCTTTAACCGAATTTCTCACGAACTGCGGACAAGGCTTAACTCAATGATTGGTTTCCTTGGGCTATTAGTTGATGATCTGGTAGACAATTCCCAAGAGCGGCACGAATTAATTGATGAATCATACAATTCAGCCTTAAGGGTTCTCAACGCCATTGATGTATTAGACGATGTGGTTAACCTGAAAATTAACTGGCAGTTATCGTCAAATATGGAGCAAAATACAAATGACCAGTATCAAAACTTTACTAATATCTCAGATGAGTTTCGCACACGTATTTATCCCATCCTTAGTTCTCTGCGATCGCTAGCCGATAAATTAAAATCCGAACCCCAAAAACAAAATCCATTAATTTTAGAATCTTATAACTCTGCTATTTACCTACTAGAGAAATTAAAGATTTTTGAGGATAGAGTTTAACTTTAGTTAATGTAATTAACAATTGAAAACCTATTATCCAAAACAATGATAAATTTTTCACAAAAAAATCAATACATTTTTTACACCAGAGAGTTATCACTACAACCAGACACAGCACACGAAATTCATGATGTTCTTTGTGCCAACGCAGCGGCTAACTTAGGCTACTCCTCAGTCTTAATGTATCCAGATAATAAAAAATCTTCTGCTAATCTACTATCGTTAATTTATCTTGAAAAACCCAAAAAGCCTGATAGGGAATTTATAGAATTTTATGATGTTCAAGAAAAGCTGAAAATTGCTGCATTGCCAATGCCTTGGCCTATTGATCAAATAGGTGGTAAATTTACTAATTCTAGTACAGTATTAACCAAGTATTTTTTACCTGTTCATATCCGCCCTAATTCTAAAGTTGTCCACACACGGGATTGGAACTTTGTCAAAGCCGCAGTCAAAAATAAAATTCCTACTATTTATGAACGTCACTACTTTCAAGACCAAAAATATGAGCCAGAAATTGTCCACAGCTCCTATTTTAAAATAGCTATAACTCAGTCTGAACCCATCCGTCAAAGCCTAATAGAATATGGGATGCCACCGGAAAAGACCGTTTGGCTACATAACGGATTCAATCAATCATTTTCAATTAGACAGCCTAAAGAAGCGGAAATATGGCGTCAAGAATTGCTTATCAATGGGCGTAAGCATTTAGTTGTCTATTCAGGCGCTTTATATCCTTTCAAAGGAGTTGATATTTTAATCGATTCTGCTAAAGAATTGCCAGAAATTCAGTTTGTCATTACAGGAGGTACAGAAGCACAAGTACAAGCATATCAACAACTAGCTAGAGATAAAAATATAGAAAACATTGAGTTTTTAGGCTGGATACTTCCACGGGAACGATTAGTCAGCTTGTTTCAAGCAGCTGATATTTTGGTTCATCCTCACTGCGCTGGAAAATCAGCAGATTTCACGAATCCAGTTAAGTTTTTTCAGTACATGGCTGCTGGTACTCCCATAGTGGCAACTGAAATTCCACCTTTAATGGAATTCAAGGCATCACCTTTAATTGCTAGTTGGTGTACACCAGATGAGCCGCATAAACTTGCCCAATCTATTCTACATACTTTAGAAACCTATCCCCGTAAAATAGAGGGTTATGCAGCTAGTATAGATTTTGCCCAGCAATTTTCTTGGGAGAATAGAATTACCAAAATATTAAGCTACATAGAAGAAGCTCAACGTCCACCTATTCTGGTGTAACGGTATAAAAAATAACTTAAAATTAACTACAAATAAATACGATTTATGACTATCAAAACTGTTGGCATGATTAGTAGCTATTCAGGTCTTGCTAAAACCAGAGATTGGTTATGGCAACAAACTCCGCACCACTTTGGTGTTTGGGACAATATCCAAATGGTGAAAATAGCCCAAAAGCCAGACTTTATGTTGCTATATCAGTTTGATTTTCCCCAACCATCTCCACAACCATCTTGGTTAGATATTGTTCGTAAACGACACAGAAAACCAGAAATAAATATAGAATCTTTATTATGTGGTGTGCCGAAAGAGCGAATTATTTATTTTCTCCGCGAACCGCCCTTAGATGAGATTGTAGAAATAAATAAACGGAATTATCAGGAAGCTCAAAAGTATTGTGGTCATGTTTCCGGGCCCGATGACTTTGCACCCAATCCCGATTATATGCCCGCTATTTGGTATCATGCCAAATCATTTGAAGATTTAAATGAGATGCCAGTGCCGGAAAAAATTGCCCCGTGCAGTTGGATTACTTCGGGAATTAGCCGGACAGCTAACCATCGACAGCGTTTAGACTTTTTGAAATCGTTGCAAGCTAGCAATACTAAGTTTGATTTGTATGGACGGGGCTTACCTGCATGGTCGCCAACAAAAGGAGAACTTGGTCACAAATGGCATGGAATGGCACCATACTACTACAATCTGGCAATTGAAAATTATGCTAATAATAATTGGTATGTAAGTGAGAAACTTTGGGATAGTTTGCTTGCTTGGTGTTTACCAATTTACTATGGTGGCCCTGCTGCCGATAAATTATTGCCACCGGGTAGTTTTTTGCGGTTGCCCAGTTTAGATGAAAAAGGCATTGCATACATCCAAGAAGTGACAGCTACACCTGACGCTTGGTATGATGCCAAAGATGCGATCGCAGAAGCACGTCAAATCATTTTACACAAATTAAACTTGCTTAACTGGTTGTCAAACTTTGTTGATCAACACTCATAAATTATGAATGGTATTTGTACCCTTGGCAATGATTATGTTTTCGATCAACTGGTGGCTTTGCTAAACAGTATCGATGCTATCTTGGGGACGGAAACTCCCGTTTGTATCTATCCTTTTGATGATCAAACACAGCGAATTGCTGATGAAATAGCTAAACGTCCTAATGTATTTCTTTACGATAATCAAGAATCAATCAATCGCTGGGATCAATTTATGCTCTCAGCAGCACCAGAACGATTGAATCGCAGAAAATCTCGCCTTTATGGCGCTCACCGTCGTTTTTGCGCCTTTGATGGGCCATTCGATAAGTTCATCTATTTAGATGCAGACACCTTAGTAATAAACTCACTTGCAGAGGTGTTTAAAAAGCTCGATAGTTATGATTTTGTTGTCTACGATTTTCAATTTAAAGACGTTAGTAAAATATATAATATTAATTCTCCCAAATTACTAGAAATTTTCGAGCAAAAGCGCATTGATTCCGAAATATTTTGCTCAGGCTTCTATGGTTCAAAACGAGGCATATTTAACTCAGAACAAAGAGATTTACTGATATCGTATTTACAAAACGGTGAAGCAGAAATTTTGTATGAAGGTGCTGGTGAACAACCACTGATAAACTATATGGTAATGAGGTATAATCTTACTATTTATAACTTTGCTCAACAACTACCAGATAATCAAACAACTGGATGTTCTGCCACATCTAAGCACTTTGAGGAACGAGAACATCTTCTTTATGACAGAGGCAATAGGCTAACTTACCTTCATTACATTGGTATTCCTCCTAATATTAATCAAGCCGTTTGTGCTGGAGAAAATATTGAGTTTCCTTATCGAGATTTATTTCTCTACTATCGCTATTTACACGAGCCAGAAAAGCGCCCAGTCTTTAAAAATCCTCCTAAGAATTATAATGAGGCTCCCACACGAAATTTACTTACAAGAGCTTTGCGAAAGTTTAAGTTAATTAACCAAGGATAATTTATGAGCAGGGGAATTTATATTGTTGCTAATGACCGCGTTATAGATAATGCGATCGCCTTACTCAATAGCATTCGTTACTATGACCCAAATGTAACCATTTATCTCATACCATTTAATGAAAATTATCATAAGGTAGCAGAGCAGCTTGCTACTTTACACAACGTCCAAGTTTTCCCAGATTTAGAATTTATTGATAAATTTACCAAGCGCATCGCAGAAATTTTTGATAGAGATTTTCTCGCTTTACCTAATAAAATGCGTAAACTGGTGGCCTGGTTTGGCCCTTTAGATGAGTTTATTTATATTGATACTGATATTGTCGTTTTTGAAAAAATCGTTGATAATTTAGACAAACTTTCAGAAGTCGATTTCTTCTGTTGTGATTACCATCATGCCAATGATAAGCTGCGAAATATCTTTTCCCCATTTGTAAAAGAGCAGCAAATTTTTTCTGATGCCCAACTTCAAGACGTTTTCAATAGCGGTTTTTGGGCTTCGAGAAAAGGAGTTATTACCGAACAACAAATGGATGAAGCTTTGCAAGAGTGCGCGGCGCATCGAGAATATTTCGATTTTTCTGAAGGAGTTACAGACCAACCAATTTTAAATTATCTTGTTCTCAAACTAATTGCCAAACGTGGGAATCTCGTCAAAATTACTGGGGGAGGCCCTGGTAGTTGGGCGGGTTCCCAAAATTTCCAACAGCAAGATTATGCCCTCTATGACCGAGGACAAAGACTAAAATATCTCCATTGGGCTGGTACACGAATGAAAACTGGTAGTCCTTATTGGCAATTGTGGGAACACTATCGCTACCTCCATGAGGGTAAATTCGCCTTCATGTCCAAATTGACTCGCCGTTTATTTCCCTTTGTTGCTGCCCGCACTTAATATTAGGAGTATCCCAATGATTGATGGCATTTACACCCTAGCGAATGATGTTGTCTATGACCAACTAGTTGCGTTACTCAACAGTATAGAAGCTAATGCTGGTAGACAAATTCCTGTTTGTGTAATTCCATATAATGAGCAGTTAGACAAGGTAAAGGCAGAGATTGCAGGTAGGGATAATGTCACCTTATTTGAGGACTCTGCTTCCATAGCTCGCTGGGAGGATTTTGGCACTCGTATCTGGAAAGCTCATCCGAGAGCGTTAAAACTGTGGAAAAAATATGGTTTACCAGACAGTTATCGCATAGAAAGGCATCGAAAACTTTGCTGTTTGGATGGACCATTTGACAAGTTTATCTTCTTTGACGGAGATACTTTGTTGATGAAATCACTCGATGATGTTTATCAAAAGTTGGATGAATATGATTGGGTAACAAATGACTTTCAATATAAATCGGATTTGAATTATATTTTTAATTGGACAGAAGATAAACTAAGAAATATTTTTTCTATAGAAGATATCAGCAATCGCGTTTTTTGTTCTGGCTGGTTTGCTTCTAAAAAGAATGTGTTTAACGATGCTAATTTAGCCAATCTGCGAGAAAAACTAGAAGCAGGTGAAGCTGATGCACTGGCATGGGCAGATTCTGATCAAACAGTTCTGAACTATTTAGTTTTACGTAGTGGAATTTCTTACTACAATTACGCTTATCAAGGTACAGGAACTGGTTGTCATTGGGCTTCTAAATTTGATGTTGTAGATAATATCCTTTACGATCAAGGGCGTAAATTAACATACTTACACTATATGAGCATATCTTCTTCTGATTTTACAAGGCTTTGTGGAGGTCAAGATGTTGATATTCCTTACCGCGATGTTTTCTTATATTATCGCTATTTAAAATCACCTGAACAACGTCCTCAAAGATTTACGCGCCCAAGCCAGCTAATGCTTCTGCAAAACTCTACTAGTAGTTTTATTCAGCAAAGAGTCAATAACATTAAGCTAAAGTATCGTAACTTAAAGGATAGAATTAATGGGCACTAATAACAAAGCAAAGCTATGCCAATTAAATCAACTTATTGATTAGCCTTTGCATAGGTGAAAATTGTCCATTTTCTTTGTTGAGCCAAGCAGTAGTATCAAAATGCTTTCTGAAAATGTCATATATAGTTGCTCCATTTATCACATAATTTTTAACAAATATAGTAGATTTAAGTTGAGAATGTTATTTGGCTGTGAGACAGATTTTATGTTTGTCATATTAAAGTTTTTAATAGGCTAAAACAGATGGTTTTTATAAAATTCTATCGGTAATAGAAATTAAAGTTACTCAATGTCGCAAGTCTTAAACACAACGACCGATAGTAATAGCCGATAAATTTATTTAGTTTACGTGCCAGCTTTTGAAAAATTGAATTTTGGCGGTACTCAATGGCTTCATGCTGTTGAAAATATATTAGCGTTGTATCTGGATTCGCTTGTCCCTTTTTGATTTTCTGGTGTTCTACCCAATCTTTGAAATAGACAATACCGTCCATAGCATCCCATCGAACTGGTAATCCAGCCTTAGCAGCAGCTAATCCTATTGCATAACCCTCAGCATTATAAAAACCATTTAACTCACAGTAAAGTGCAATATTTTCCCAGTGCTTGATAAATTCTATTTCCCGTCCATCTTGCCTTGTCACTACAAATAACATTTCCATCACAAACTGGATATTAGTATCTTCTAAATCCAGGTTTAGCTTTTGTGCTAGCTTGCTGAGAATGGTCAAATTTCTAGCTCTATTTGCCTTGTAAGCATCATTTACGGAATTAATATATGCGTGATTATGTTTGATAATACTGGTACAACTTTTTGCTGTTATGCCAGGAAGCCATTTCATCTCTGGTTGTAACTTATCTAATATTCTGATATCTGCATCGACAAATATACAAGTATTAAACAGTGATATTGCTTCGGCAATTACAAACCTTTTATCGTGATAACAACTAATACTCTGTTGTTCATGTTTAAATGCTAGAACATTAGAGTATTTTTTAAATTCTTGTGGTTTATCTGTTAGTACAATTAAGTATATTTCCGGCGAATGTTTTTCAATATCTTGAGCTAATAGTAAAGCATGAGAGCGATATCTTTCACCCAAAGCTAAAGTACAAAAACAAGTGTCTGGTTTTTCCTGTTTCATAATATTTTATTATTAAATAAAATTCGACTGATAATTAATATCAAAAATAGTCTCGAGACAGCAGAATTTACAGCCTATCGCGATTTCAATTAAATACTATATTTACATATATAATGTGGATGCTGACTACTGTAATAGTACTTATTTTATCCGATTACTAAATCCCATCCAAGCCCTAACAGATGTAAAGACGCGATTAATTGCATCTTGACAAAGCCTTGACATATCATACCCAAAATATAAATGCTCACCCCCAATGGTAAACATTTAGGTTGATTTGTATATTAGTGAAGTGTTCTATATCTGAATACAATTCAGTTAACAAGAACTTACAGCTATTTTCAGGTATTTAGACCATGACTGAGACGCAAAGTAGCGCAATTAGTTGGAAAGCACTGTAATCATATTGTTTTAAATTATGGCATAGAATCTAAATCTAAAGATTGCATACCTTCGCGTTCTATAAAGGTCATCATACTTCCCAGCTGCAACCAAACTAGCAAACAAGTAAACAGACTAATTGGTAAACCGACTCCTAAAGCTAAGGAGTTGGGAAGGCCAAATATTGCTAAACCTGAAGACAGAAATAGACAAGTACCGCCAGTTATGCCGATAAATGGAACAAATAATTGTTTTAGTGGAGAACGGGGTTTAGTATTTTCTGTACGCTCGCTTGGCCATTGCTGCATAATTACTTTCAACGTGCCAGATAATGCTAAACCAGATGTTAATGCTGTTAAAAAGCCAACAAGTAACAGAAAATAAGGCGGTTGCAGTGGAAAATAATACATGAAAACTCCTGATTTATATTAAAAATTTTACTTCTTGTTTGTTGGCTGGTTCCCAGCAAAAGGCTCAAGGAATGTAGCGTTTGGGAGGATGGCAGATGCGCCTTGTCTGGATAAGTCTGTTAAAATGCCGATCGCTACATTTAATAAACGATCCGGTTTTATGTCATCTTTAACCAGATTCCACAAGCGTTGGACATCTTCAGTGTGGAGGCGGTCATCTTCGGTGAGAGCAAGCACTAACTGCCGCCGCAGAAACTTGCCTTCTTCCGAGATTAAATATTGGAACCCCATCTGGGCTGTGGGCAATACATCAAAGTTGTTATCAGTCCGAGCGATCGCAATTAAATTTTCTAACCGCTGCCACTGAAATTTACCATCTTTGAATAACACATTCAATAATCGTCGCCGTAATGCAGGCGATTCCCCTGTTAGCAACCGCCGTGCTATATAGGGATAACCCACTTCAATAATTTTGAAATCTGGGTTGAGGCTAAGGGCAATACCTTCTTGAGTCACCAAGGAACGAATAATCAAAGCAAACTTTGCCGGAACTCGGAAAGGATACTCGTACATCAGTTCCGAGAATTCATCGGTAATAGTTTTGAAGTTAAAATCTTTGACATTTTTGCCAATAGCATTTCCTAGCACCGCTTCCAATGCTGGCACAATCGGACAAATATTCGTGTCTGGAGTCAGAAATCCTAATTTTACAAAATCCTCGGCTAAGTCGGTGTAGTCTTTATTCACCAAATGCACCAGTGCATCCACCAGTGTTTCTTTGGTCGTTTCCTCCAACTGATCCATCATGCCGAAGTCAATATAAGCCATCCGACCATCGGGTACAGCAAACAAATTGCCGGGATGAGGGTCAGCATGAAAGAAGCCGTATTCTAAAAGCTGTTGCAATCCTGAAGTAACCCCAATTTGGATAATAGCTTCTGGATCTAAACCTGCTTCGCGGATACGTTTAGTATCTGTCAATTTGAAGCCGTCAATCCATTCCAGGGTTAAAACGTGGGTATTAGTATAACGCCAGTAAATTCCTGGAACTTTAACTTGGGGGTCGTTGCGGAAGTTGCTAGCAAATTTTTCGGCGTTGCGACCTTCATTTATATAATCGATTTCTTCAAATAGCTTCGTGCCAAACTCGTCCACGATTAAAGTTAGGTCGTGACCGAGATTGAGAGGTAACCAGGGAGCTACCCAACTCGCCCCCCAGCGCAATAAATAGAGGTCGCGGGTGAGAGTCGGGCGTAAGTTGGGGCGTTGCACCTTCACTGCGACTTCTTCGCCACTAATTAGACGACCACGGTATACTTGACCCAAGCTAGCTGCTGCTACTGGGCTAGGCGACAGTTCGCTAAAACATTCGTGAATTGGACGGTCTAGTTCAGCTTCGATAATTTGGTAAGCGATCGCATTATCGAAAGGTGGTAACTGGTCTTGTAACTTGATCAGTTCTTCTAAAAAGTCTTTGCGTATCAGGTCAGGTCTGGTGGAGAGGGCTTGACCAACTTTAATAAAGGTCGGGCCGAGGCGGGTGAGCAGTTCTCGCAACTGGATAGCTCGTTTACCCTTGTTCTGCTCAACTTTATCTTGCCATTCGTCCCACTTGAGACTGAGTATAAATCCCGCAAAAGAGAAGATAATTCTCAGGAGTCGCCCCCAGGCTAGCCAGGGACGGTAACTATAGTAGCGAGCGATCGCCTCTGGATTATAGAGTTTTAGCAGAGCAGGTTGATACTGACCCACGCCTTTTTTTGCCTCTTCAACTGAAAAATTTACAATGATTGTTTTTCTCCTAACCCACAAGTTAGTTGCAAGTTCAGGATAGCGGTAGTCTTTTATCTAAAACAACTAGAACTCTTACCCTTTTGGGATACTGTTCGCGGTGGTTTTAGCATTTGTTACTGCCTAAGATTTGTTTATCTTTTTCTTAATTATACTTTATAAAACTACAACTAATTATCAAGCTTTCAGAGGATTTTATCTTTTCTTAACTATTATTTATAAAGATATAAATATCTACCTGTGTCTGATTATGCAAATTTAAATAAACTGGGATCAAAAGTAACTTTATTTACTAACAGTTATATGGAGTATTAGTACTATTACTGTCTTGGATTTAATCTTCGTTACCATTCCCGCGTCGGAATAAATTTCAAGGCTAATAGCTCAAGTCTTCTCATAAGGACTAAATACAAAATTTTCAGCTATGTAGAAGGCTATCTTATAGCGGTTCTCAGTCGAGTAGGTATAGAACCAGAACCCCACCCCCAAGCTCCTCTAAGAGTAAGCGAGGAGCTTGCTCTGATGTACCTCATTTGATTAGGAAAAACTATATAAACGGAAAATTTCAGTCCACTTGAGTAGTCAAAAATCAAAAGTCAAAAAGCTTGTGTTATCAGCTTTTCCCTGATTGTGAATGGTATCTCAATTGACGCCGTGCTGTACTAGTACTAAAATTAGTATAGTTAGGTCGAAGAATTAACCTCCGACTCCTAATAGAATTATTATTTATAAATACTATAAATTTGGTAATAGGTAGTGATTTTGCCACACTTACCAATTACCAATTAGCTACTTTTAACCATCGTGCAATGCTATTTAGATTTTGCCTCCAAGTTTTCTAAACGGCTTCTTAATTCCTGATTTTGTTGTTTGAGTTGGTCGAAATCCTCACGCAATTGACGCAGGGTTTTTTCTGAACCAATGTTCTTTTGCACTTTGGAAATTTCTTCTTCAGCATAGCGACGTACACGCCCATCGGCTGTTTGTTCAGCTAGCGATCGCAAAATCCCGACTGCTTTGGGTGTTTCCATTTGTCCTAATGCTGCTGCTACCGCCACTTGGGTTAAAAAGAAGGTTTCTTTAGCTAGTTCTGTTAATTGTTCTAAAATTCGTTCCAAATTAACCGGACTTTGACCTACAGAAATCTTTCCTAAAGCGCGAATTGTGGCTAAACGTAGAGGTTGTGGTACACCGAGTTTGGTGTATTCGAGCAAGAGATTTAAAGCTGCTTCCGAGGTTTTGAATTCAGCTAAACCAGCAATTGCACCACTCCGCACTACTTCATTCCAACCTGCCTTGTCTTCTAAAACGCCTTTTAGCAGCTTTAATACCTTGTCTTCCTTGGGTTTTTCTTTCAAGTTAGTAGATGCGTACGCGAAACCCGTCGCAGACATCGCCCCGATTACACGAGAGGCTGTTGCTTCCACGTAATAACTAGGATCACCTTTTTGCACTATCCCTCTTACAACTTTATAGCTTTCAGCAGTTTTAATTTGAGCAAGTGCTTCCACTACAGATCGTCGTACGTAAGCATTTTTATCTTTTAACCCAAGAACTAAGCCATCAAAGGTTTGGTCTAAATTAATTTTGGCTAGTTGTTTCGCCACTTCCACACGCACGCCCCACAATGGGTCATTTTTGAGCGCCGCAGATAGTGCAATGGTAGCTTCTAACCCGCCTTTTTTCGTCAAAGCTTCTGCTGCATAGATGCGCGAAATTGGGTCGGGGTCAGATTCTAATTGTGCTTTTAACTCTGGTATTGGATACTCTAAAGCTACTGTTTTCAGGTAATTATTCTCAACATCAAAGCTGATAAATTGGGGCTTATTTTCTAAGGGAAAGTAGAAGCTTTGTTCTCGTTCATTTACGCGCACTACAAAAGTTTTGAGTTGTGAGTTAGGAGTGATGAGTTGAGAATTATTTTTAACTCCTAAATTCTCACTTCTGACTTCTGCTTGTTGCCTATAGCCAAAGCCAATAGGTATTTTTAAATCAAACAAATCCTTACTGCCATTTTTACCTTCAGCAGCTTGGGTTTGAGTTACCGTAATTTTTGCCAAATTAGCATCACCATCCCAAGAGTAAGCTACTTTAAAATCAGGATGGCCACCACGATAAACGTATTGGTCAAAGAGGAACAAAAGATTACGTCCGGTAGCCTTTTCAATCGCCCTGAGTAAATCTATTGTTTCTACGGTTTTGTGGGCATTATCTTGAACAAATGTTTGGATAGTCTGCCAAAACAATTCATCTCCTAATTGGGCGCGAATCATGTGATAAACACAAGACCCTTTTTCGTAGATGTGGCGATCGTAAAGTTCAATGGCTTCGCGGTAGATATGCGTTACCATTGGACGACGATAGCGGCTGCTATCTTCACTAATGTAACGACGAGCTTCTAATAAACGATAGTAAGCTGCTTCTTCTAGACTATATTCCTGTTCTGTCCACATCACCTCAGAATAGGAAGCCATCCCTTCCTTAATCCAAGCATGAGACCAATGCTTAATTATCACCAAATCACCAAACCACTGGTGCGCGAGTTCGTGGACGACTAAACTTTCTGTATTGCGGTTATCTAAAGCAGCGCGTTCATCCAGCAAGCATCTATCTGTTAACAGGGTTGTGGAGGTATTTTCCATCCCACCAAAGATGAAGTCATCGACGCAAACCTGAGCGTATTTTGGGAAAGGATATGGATAACCATACTTTTGACTCAAAAATTCGATCATGCGGGGAGTTTTGCCCATGCTGCGTTTAGCATCTTCTTCCCGCCCCTTTTCTACGTAGTAGGTAACTGGTTTCCCCTTCCATTCATCCCGAATTTCGGCAAAGTCACCTACAGCCAAAGTCATTAAGTAGGTAGGATGAACTTGTTGCTGTGACCAATGGTAGATTTTGTAATCTCCATCTTCTGTAGTATCAATCAGTTCGCCGTTGGAAATTGCCACCAGAGGGTTGGGAACACGAACGCGAATTTCTGAAGTAGACAGTTGTCCTGGATAGTCAAAGCAGGGGAACCAAAAGCGAGAGTCTTCGTCTTCTCCCTGAGTCCAAACTTGAGTAGGCTTGTTTGGGTAGTGCTTGTCTGGTTGAATAAAGTAAATACCGCGTTGTGGTTTTGCCACCGAGTAGGCGATCGCAATCAGCAAGCGTTTACCAATCTGGGTCGCCTCAGAAAGCTGGATGGAAAGCTGTTCCCCGTCGTAGTCAAAATTTTGTGGCACCTCGTCCACCTGCACAGACTCGATATTCAGGTTGACAGCATCCAAAGTCAAACGGTCAATGCCATTACGGATTGGTAAGAGGCGAATGCTACAAGTGCCCTGATAGCAAAGCTTTGGAATATCTAAGCTGAGATCGAGAAAAATATGCTCCACTTGTCCGGGGCGATCGGGGTTGTAGTGTGGTCTTGCTCCCGGTAACTCAAAAGGTTTGTGTCCGTTATTATCTGTATCAAAATAAGACTTCGACATTGATCCTTACTGACCTTGTAATCCTGAAAAGTCTGGCTTGGCTGGATGTAATTAAGTAAAATAGCGGTGTCTAAATGTATTTCCCACAACAGGGCATTATGGAGGTGAGAACTCCTCTTTGGGATTGGGGGATTGAAATTAATCTCACCCGAATTTCCAAAGGTCGGCTGCCGATCCTTGGATTTTTTTCCATATCCCTCCCGCATCTACTTTTCTTGATGTTTTGCACTTTTTTGTCATCGAGTCAAGAATCTCTTGCACCTCGATAGATTCTGATTAAGTACAAATACTCCTAATTGTTCTTATAACTTTAGGATAGCTTGCCTCTGTTGAGCAGGCTATTTTGTTTGAAACGAACAGCATATCATTTGCGGATTCGCTCTTCATTCTCTTGAAGTCATTTTTAGAGTAATTATTTTAGACTTCTAGCTTATAGGACTACTAATTTTATCAGTAAATACCGATCAATGAGCGGAAATTATTAATAAATCCGAAAACTCTACAATGACACTTGTATAAATCTCGGTGACAATCTGAGCAAAAGAGGATAATAAAATGCCCGAAAGTAAATCAAAGTTTTTGATTCCTGCTGTTGGTGCTGCTGTAGTTGTAGCAGGAAGTATAGCGGCTTATATGTACTTTAAAAGCCCATCAGGAGCTAGCTCAAACGCTCTAGGTAGTGCGAAATTAGTGCCTTCAACAGCATTGATGGCAACTTACATTACTACTGATTCTCAAGCCTGGGCCAAGTTACAGCAGTTTGGTACTCCAGAGGCACAAAAGGTAATAGCAAAAAGTCTGGAAAATTTCAATAAGCAAATGTTCCGTGACAGTAACGTTTCTTATGAAAAAGACATAAAACCTTGGGCTGGTAGTGTAATGATTGCTGTACTGCCACCAAATCCTGTGAAACAGGCGCAGTTAAAAGTGCCTTCTAGGGTAACTAATGTACCAACAAATTTACAGCAGGAATCAAATATCCTGATGGTGGTGGCTGGTGTTGGTGTTGATGATGCGGGAGTGCGGGTAAAAGCGATCGCCAATTTAGATCCGCAACTGAATAAATTCCAGTATCAATCAAGTTCTGGGAATATAGTCGGGCAATTTCCCACTGATACCTTTGCTCTGGTTAGCGGAAACGGCATCAGCCGTGGCTGGGAGACGTTAGTAGAAGAGTCAAAAAATTATCCAGAAATCAAGCAAGCTCTTGAACAGGTGCGAGGGCAACTGAAATTTGTCAATATTGACCTGGATAAGGATATTTTTGGCTGGATGAATGGAGAATTCGCTTTTGGTGCGGTTCCATCTAATCAAGGCGTGTTAGCAAATGTTGGTTTTGGAGGTGCTTTAGTATTTGATACTAGCGATCGCAAAACTGCCGAAGCCACCTTAACAAAATTGGATACCCTGGCCAAAACCCAACAAATCAACGTCGCCAATAGAAATATCGCTGGTAAAGACGTAACGGAATGGCAAATCCCCAGACAGGGAGCTTTATTGGCGCATGGTTGGCTGGATCAAGACACTGTATTTGTGGCTCTTGGTGGGCCAGTTGCTGACGCAATCAGCGATCGCAAAAATCAATCTCTCAATAATAGCGACGCTTTCAAAGCCGTTACTGGTTCTTTGCACAAGCCCAACGGCGGCTATTTTTACCTAGATATGGATAAAACTAAAACTGTGCCCTTGATCAATAGTTTTATCTCATCTGACCCTAATACCATCACCATACTGAGTTCCATTCGTGGTCTTGCTTTTACCGCTAATAGCCCCAATAAATCTACCAGTGAATTAGAAATGTTGTTAGCTCTTAAGCCGAATACTGCAAAATAAGCAATGGGGAATTGGCAAGAGGATGCGGAGATAGTGAGACGCGGTAACGCGGGGAGGAAATTTTCTCCATCTCTGATAGATTAACTATCGAACTCTTGCTAATCTTCAATAAATAAGCTGATGCGCGCCTAAATTGTATAAACACTCTTTACGGTCGTTAACTGTTAACTGTTAACTGTTATCAGTCATCAGTCATCAATCATCAGCCTTCATGTAAATGTTCAAGTTAAATGCGTAACAGGTAGACTGCTGTCTAGCAAGTATGTCATAAGTAAAAAAGGCTGTTGAATGCAAATTAATTTATGACCACTGCTGTAAACACTAATCCTGGCTTCGCTTCCCGCTTGGTAAATGGCGTACTGGCAATCAAGCCTTTAGCTAACCTAGCCAAGCATCAAGCTAGACAAATGATGATTAAACGTGCCGAAAGAATTGGCGTGCCTTGGACGCAAGAAGTCGAGACACTACAGGCGCGTGATTGGAAGGCTGATCTAGCTCAAGTACAAAATTCTCAGCTTTCCTACCCAGAATACTATTTGCGGCCATTCCATGCCTACGAAGGCGGCGACCTCAGTTGGAAAGCTGCTTGGGAGCTAGAAGTTGCTGCTCGTACTGTCCATGCCGGAATTTGGCAGGATGCAGGAATGGAAGGAGATACTAGACTGCGCCAAAGTTATCACAATATCCTCAAAGTTCAAATCCCCAATCAGCCTCAAGACATCCTAGACTTGGCGTGTGGTGTAGGTTTGAGTACCTTTCCCATGCAAGAAATTTATCCCCATGCCAAAATCACAGGCTTAGACTTATCTCCCTACTTCTTAGCTGTTGCTAATTACCGTGCCCAACAACGTCAAGCTAAAATAAACTGGCTTCATGCCCAAGCTGAATCTACTGGACTACCAGGTGCCTCTTTTGATTTAGTTTCCATTTTCCTGATGTGTCACGAATTACCCCAGTCAGCAACTCACCAAATTTTTGCTGAAATGCGGCGCGTACTGCGTCCCGGTGGCTACTTGGCAATCATGGACATGAATCCAAAATCTGAAGTTTACCAGAAAATGCCAGCCTACATTTTGACGTTGCTCAAAAGTACTGAACCATATTTAGATGAATATTTTGCTTTGGACATTGAGCAAGCTATTGTTGAGGCAGGTTTCCAACTTCCTACTATCACCAACAATACCCACCGTCACCGTACAGTAATTGCTCAGGTGAGTGGTTGATTTATCTCTAATTTTGTGGGCAGCAATACCACCATTGCTGCTGCTAGGCTACTACTACTGTCGAGTGCCATTTGCCCCACCTTTATTAAGGTTGCTGATGTTCTTTATCATCGGGGCAATATCTGGTATCTTAGCCCTTAGCCTCGAATGGATTTTTGAAATTTTAGCCAACAGATTTATAGACTGGCATCAGATTAAGCGTTGGCTTCCTGGTATAGCCTTGCGCCAGCTTGTAGAAGTAGGCCCAATTGAAGAAGGTTGTAAGTTTATAGCAGTTGTTGTCCCAACCTACTATTTGCAACGCAAGTATCGATTATTTGCATCTACCGTTTTCCTCTTCACCATAGCGGTTGCCCTTGGATTCACTGCCGAAGAGAATTGGATTTACCTTTTCCACGATACAGCATCAATTCTAGACCGTATAATCGGTATGCCAGTCCATGCCATGTTCTCTGCACCTTGGGGATATGCTTTAGGAATCTATATTTCCTCCAACACTCGGTTAAATCAAGACAAAAAGTTCATTTTTAGGGCTTGGCTAAATTCTGTAATCTGCCATGCCTTAGTTAATGTCTTATCAAGTACTTGGCGTTACTCACTACCTTTAGGTTTCCTCAGCTATGGTTTATTCCCGTTTCTCTTGTGGATGTTTTGGCGATTAGAACAATTACTGCGGAAAGTGCAAGGCAAACTCGCCATTACCGTAATCTCAGGCCATACACCCCAACACCGTTACTGGCAGAGGAGTTTAGTGCTGTTTGCCCTCGTGCTGGGTGGAAATGCTATTTTTGGTCTGTTTCTCTTAGCCAGGATTCTTAGTCCCTTGAGTCCGTCGAAGCTTTTTGATCCGGAGATTTTGTGGTTTATAATTAGTCGCTTTTCACTAAATTTCTTTTTCGGAGTTTTAGCTTGGGGCATTTATCGGTATTTGCGACATTCCGCTCGTCGTCGGTATTTTTAAAATATGATTTAAGAAAATCCTAGGGGGTTCTCTATGCAAACAACTCCAGTGCGTTGGACGACTGCTGATTTAGAACTATTTGCTGGCGATTCTCGTTCCGAGACACTTCGTGAACGCAAAAATCGCTATGAGATTATAGACGGAGAACTCTTTGTAACCAAATCACCTAGTTGGGATCATCAATCAAGTTGTGGCAATATTGTTACAGTTCTTAACAATTGGTCAGATGAAACTGGTTTAGGTAAAGCTGCGTAGATGCGAAGCAGCTTGTCGTCAGACATCGCACCTGGAATTATTTTCTCAGATTCTGACAATGTGATCCCTGATGTGGTATGGGCAACCCATGAACGCTTAAAAAACTTGTTAGATGAAGCTGGACATCTTACGGGCGCACCGGAGTTAGTTGTAGAGGTTTTATCCCCCAGTGAAAAAAACGAAAAACGTGACAAAGAAACAAAGCTAAAACTGTACTCAGTCCAAGGGGTTCAAGAATATTGGATTTGCGATTCTATACAGAAGAAAGTTGAAGTTTATCGCCGTGAACAAGCTGCATTAAAGTTGGCAGCTACTTTATTCAGTCAAGATGAGTTAACAAGTCCTTTGCTACCTGGTTTCAATTGCTTAGTCAGCAAACTGTTCTAGCCTTGGATTCTTTCCACTCATCTTTTTTACTCTGTGTCCTCTGTGACTCTGCGGTTAAATAAATTACTTTTAAACCGCAAAGACACAGACAGAAGAAAACAAATTTTTCAAGTCACTTTGAAAGGACTAATTTTAATAATTACGAATTACGAATTATTAAAAATGCCTATGCCTAAATTTTTAATTGCCTAAATCCTTGCTAATACTGGCTGACTCGCGGCTGCGCTGACTGAATTTGATTCAGATTCAGTACAGTAGATTTCGCAGGAGTTATTGGGACTTTCAATCAGTTTCACTTTGTAAAGTTTAGCTCCCAATTCTTGAATAGGCGATCGCAGTAAATTACTAATGTAAAGTGCGATATTCTCAGCAGTGGGCACAACTTCAGCAAAGTAAGAAATGTCTTTGTTTAAGAAGGTGTGATCAAATGGCTCTACTACATAATCTTCTATTACTTGGTTCAATGCCCCTAAATCGGCAATCATGCCAGTGCGTGGATCAATTTCCCCTTTCACGGTAACTTCTAGATGATAATTGTGTCCGTGACCGTGAGGACGGGCACACTTACCATAAATCTCATTGTTTTCTTCGTTACTGAGGTTAGGATGAGCTAGCCGATGGGCGGCGCTAAAGTGAGTACTGATGGTTAGGTAGGCTTCCATTGCGTTTCCCGTATAATCTGCCCAAAGTTCAGGATGTTCAAATAACTGCACACGGACTAAAGGCAAGTGTGGTGCTAGTCGCTGCCAAATAATCCGTGCAATATTCTCAGTGGTGGGTAGAGTTTGTTGAAATTCTGCCCATGCATCGTTGAGATAAGAGAAGTCCAATTGACTGGTAACTTCCCGTTTAATTACCTGTTTCACATCAGACAAGTTCAGCACCATGCCATATTCATCCAATTCTCCGGCAAGGGAGATAAATATGACATAGTTATGTCCGTGTCCAGGAAATCTAGAGCAAGCACCAAATTTTTCAATATTTTCGGCTTCACTCACTTCTGGCAACCAATAGCGATGACTTGCCGAAAACTGGGCGCGGCGATTGACAATACATTGCATGAGTACACTATGAGCAGAATTTAAAATTTCTTAATCTTTCTCTGTTTCCAGCATAAACTAATTCTTAAGTTGTGTGTCATTTGTCATCCAACCAAATTGACCCATGCGCTATGCTCAATGTCCAATGCTCAATGACTATGTGACAGATGCTTGTGCCTCACAGTGTAATCCCGTAGCTATGCGGAATAGCTCTTGACCTGTGTGTAAATACCGCTCATCGTAGTTCAAAGGAAAATAACCCAATTCATCAAGTCCATCTGCTACTTGATCAAGGCTGTAGTAGAGATGAGCCGCCGTTCTTGCTAGACTAGGCGGATTTGGCAGAGAGCGAAAAGTAATTTGTGCCTGCTTGAGGTCATCTCGACAGGTTTTTAAGTATTCCTGAAATTCATCTAATAACTCATCATCAAAGGGATCAGCAGCTAATTGATCCATTTGTTCTTCTAACGAATAGAGAATGTTACAAAGCAAGCGATTTACAGGTTGGTAAACTTGGCGCAGCCATTCTTCAACTTGCTCATCAACGTCCCGTCCAGTTTTTCGTCTTGTCTGGTAATGATTTTGTGCTGATGCTGTACGCTGTTGGCGATCGCTATTTAATTTTTGAGAGTCATCTTGCAGTTGTTGGTCATAATTGCGGCGACTTTGGTTGTCGCCTAAGACTTCATAAGCTGCATTGATGCGGATTATCTGCTCGTGATCGGCACTTTCTTGATTACTGTCAGGATGAAATAACTTAACCAAGCGGCGATAAGCTTGCTTAATCTCCGCTTGGCTCGCACTGGAACTAATTTTGAGAGTTTCGTAATGGTTAGAAACGTGCTTAGAATTGACCATTAATTCAATTTATCGTTAGCTGATGCTAGCGGCTAACCTTGTTTCCAGGTCTTGGAACAACGGTGTACTCAAATACCTCTCACCAAAACTGGGCTGAATCATCACAATTAAACGTCCCTTATTTTCTGGACGTTGAGCAACGCGAATTGCTGCACATAAAGCTGCTCCACTGGAAATGCCAGATAGTAGTCCTTCTTCTTTTGCCAAACGCCGACTATAGGCGATCGCTTCTTCATCGGTAACGGTAATCACTTCATCTATCAATTTTATCTTGAGAACTTGGGGAATAAACCCAGCGCCAATTCCTTGGATTTTGTGTGGCCCTGGCCGTCCCCCAGATAAAACTGGGCTATTGGCTGGTTCAACAGCGATCGCTTTAGCACTAGGCTTGCGTGCTTTAATCACTTCCGCTACACCAGTGATCGTACCACCTGTGCCTACCCCTGCCACGATTATATCTACTTGTCCATCAGTATCTTCCCAGATTTCAAGAGCTGTAGTTTCCCGATGCACTTTTGCATTGGCTGGATTGCGGAACTGTTGCAACATATAGGTATTTGGCATACTATTAACTATTTGCTGCGCCCGCTCAATTGCCCCACTCATACCCTCCATTCCTGGCGTTAGTTCCAGTTCTGCTCCATAGGCCCGCAACATTGCCCGACGCTCCCCACTCATTGTCTCTGGCATTGTCAAAATTAACCGATATCCCTTAGCTGCTGCTGCCATTGCTAAGGCAATTCCTGTGTTTCCAGAGGTGGGTTCTACCAATACTGTCTTCCCAGGAGTAATCAGCCCCTCCTCTTCGGCAGCGTTAATCATACTCACCCCAATCCTGTCTTTAACTGATGACGATGGGTTCATACTTTCCAGTTTCACCACAATTTCAGCAACACATTCTTCTGTTTGAGGAATATGGTTCAACTGCACTAGGGGTGTACGACCAACTAGTTCTGTAATATTACGAGCAATTCGCATAATTTAGTCCTTAGTTATTAGTTATTAGTTATTGGTCATTAGTCATTAGTTACAAGCAACAAAAGACAAACGACTCTTGATTAAATGTAGTACATGATATCTAATTGCCGCCGGGAATCTTGTTTTTCACAAAGATCCTGAAGGATATATTTTTGTAACACTAAATTTGCGGAGCGACTTGCTTTAACCGAAGATCGCTATCGCTATAACGTTTTCTTCACCAATCTGAATCTATAACCCTTTTAAATATTTCAAAATTTTAAAAAGGATGATCTTTCGGGGATCTCGCATTATATAGATAGCCACCTTTAGGCGAGTTAAAAATTTTTAATTCTTAACTCATAGCTTCTAACTTTTCTAGTATATTCCGGTTCTCTACTGGAGTTTATTTGTTGTTGCTACAGACAACAAAAAGCCCCGCCTGATGGCGGGGAAAATAGAGTTCAAATTTGTCAATGGATAGTCAGCACTCTAGAATGTAAAAGTTGTTCTGAGCGTACCGATAATCGCATCATCGTTCTCGCTGCTTTGACCAGGAGAGGTCAACCAAATTACGCCAGGGGTAACAGAGATATTATCTGAAACGCGATACTTGTAGAAGCCTTCAAAGTGATAAGGTACATCATTACCAGCAGCAACACCTACCCGGTTAAAGGAATAGGGCTGTGCACCAGCAAAAATACCTAAAACGTTACCCTGTTTACCAAAGTCAGCTAAAGCAACCCCGGCGCCGTATGACCAAGCTTCAAAATCATCAGCAATACCAGAGCCTGTGACATCATGATAAGAGACGAAGCCACTAACTGACAGCTTCTCGCTGGGTCTAAAGGCAGCCGACACACCGTAGGAGTTGCTGGAACCTGAGTTTATTAAAGTGTTAGCTTGTCCGGTACCTACTGCAACATTTCCCGCAAAAGTGTTGTTTACGTTTGATCCAGCACCTGAGTCGAATAAATTACCACCTGTGCCATTATACGCATGGACGTAGGTAGCAGCTAAAGCCAAGCGATCGCCAACACTAAAATTCAACTGTCCTAACGCTGCATAGTCGCCATTGGTCAGACCTTGACCAACACCAGGATTATTAGCATCCGATGCTAAGTAACCTGCGGTGATTGAACTATTTCCCAAAATACCGCCACCTTGACCAAGAGGTAGATTCAGCGCTATACCTGCACCGCCACCAATCCGATAGATGGGACTTTCAGAAGCAAAGGTAGACAAAGCACCATTGCCGCCGTCAGTTTGGTCGAAAAAGTAAGGGTTGTTAACAGCAGCGTAATGGCTGTGTCGTCCTCCAGTTGCCGCAAGGTAAACTTGAGCTGGACCTACGGGAGCTTCATAGGTCAAACGATCTATGCTGACACTATTGTTACCAGTACCACCACCAACTTGAAATGTTTGTGTGCCTTCAGCACTGTTGATAACACCACCACCGTTATCTACTAGTGAAAAGGCTTGTGCATTACCGGCTGCAAGGCGGGTATGCAAAACGTCTCTACCAGTGAAGCTGGTTTGTAAGTCTAAACGGACTCTATTTTGGAAGACAGTATTATTAGCATCACCAGTGTTCTCGCCAAAGACATCACTAACAGCAAAAATCGCTTCACCGACTAGCTTGGTGGTAGTGGAGAACTGATTAGCTTCCAATTCCGCAGTCCGCGCTTCTAGGGAATCTACACGACCTCGTAGGGTAGCCAATTCTGCGGAAAATTCTTCTTGTAACCGTTGTAAGGTAGCTAAATCTTGTTTGGTCACCAAGTCAGCTGTTGCTGTAGCAATCAATTCGTTAACCCGATCCAAACAGGCATTTAAACCGGCGGCAAATTCATAACGGGTTAAAGCACGGTTACCGCGATAAGTAGCATTTGGGTAACCTGCAATACAACCATAGCGTTCAACCAAGGACTGCAACGCTTGGAATGCCCAGTCGGTGGGTTGTACATCGGAAAATTGAGAAACTGATGTTACTTGAGACTGAGAGTTATTTTGGCTACCTTCATTACTGTAGCGATTAACTTGATCTATGGTTGTTTGAGCCAATATTTCTGGCTGTTGGGCAACTTCAGTTACAGTTGGTTGTGCGACCAATGATGCTTCAGTGGTTTTGTTTGGAGCCGCAATTGCTGTTGCTGAAACTAACAATGTAGCTCCCAAAACTGCTGGGCTAACCACTAAGGATTTCCACAATATACTAGACATCTTCTCTTTACTCCTCACACCTTGTTTAGATAATTGTATTCGTTGCACCTAAAATCTCAAAAAAGCGACATCTCATAGAAACCTGTGGATGAGGCATAGTTACCACTACTACAATTTTAGTTTTTGCAAAGCTAATAAACGATTAACTTAGGGTTAAAAACTTATGTGATTAACTTATGCAAAAACATATCTTTATATCATAACATTATAAAACATCTGATCTAGATGACAAGCTCACAGCGATCGGCTTAAAAACTGTCACACATAATTATCTAAATATCTAAGTAGGGAGTAGGGTTTAGGGCATTTGCTCTCTAGTTGGCTAAATTGACCGAAACTTGATATACTTAGCAACTTGTAAGTAAAAATCACTTCTTGGACTTAGCCCTAGTAGAAATTGCACATTAGTTAAAACACACTAGCTCGGCTATACAAACGTAGGCAAAGCCTTTTACCAGGTAGTTTGTCTGCTATTGTGGTCACAAATACAAGCTTAGAAATCAAGGGTTTTGAAACCCGTCACTCCAAAGAAAAACCGTAGTTCTATTCTTAAGGCTTGCTATGCACTGTGTCCTGCATGGCTGCATGACTTCCATCTGCTAGTGCAAGATATCAGAATAAATCACTTAGTTTATTTGGGAAATCGTCTGCGCTACATCAAAATCAGCCTGTGTCAGCCCGCCTGCATCATGTGTTGTGAGTGTTATCTTCACTTTATTGTAAGAAATTTCTATATCAGGATGATGTCCTGCTGATTCAGCAGGCTCCACCAGCTTATTGACAAACTCAATTGCTTGGATAAAATTCTTGAATGTGCGGTTAATTTGCAACTTGGAGCCTTCAACACTCCAACCCGACAGAACCTTTGCACTTTCTTGAATTTCTGCCTCAGTGAGTAGTTGTGCCATATCACAAAATTCCCGTTTGTATTATCTTAATTACATTATAAAAAGGCCTTGGGAAAGCCCACTCTTTTTAAAAGATAGGATGAGAGATGCCCCAACGCCGTTAATGTTTGACGGTTAACAGTCTTTCGTGTTATCCCATCCCTTTTAGGGGATGGGATGAGCTTAAATATTTCATAAAATCAAACCTCTTTTTTTCTCCACAGGCAAAGATGGGAGGATAAACTAGGGCATAATGGGTATCTGCATATTTAAATTGGGCTTGTGTAGATAAGCTAATGTGCTTCTAAGTTGCATAACCTTAGCCTTGAATGACGATTAGCTTAGACGCTATTGCTCACATCTGGTCAAACCCCAAAGTTTGATGCAAGATATTTTTATTTTTAAGAAAAATTAAATGTGTTAGCTTTGTCCACTGCAAGGCATCGCTATCTCAGTTGTCAAAAGCAACCATTGATAAAACAAAATTTACCTACAAAAAACTATCCGCTCTGATTTAGATCAGGCGATCTAAATCAGAGCGGTGTAGCGGGTCTTCAGGTTGCAACCAGACTGCCGGAAGGAACTCCGAGCTTGCCTAGCTACTTGAGCTAACTTAGTATCTCAAAGATAACTAAGGCTAACTTTTAGAGAACAGCCCCGGCGCGCAGCCGGCTAACTGCAACCTGATGACCCATGCATTTACTACTTTCTATCATGGGCATCACCTCCTTGTTGCCTAAGCGGTCTTAGTCTCAAAAGGGCAGAGCATTTACTCTGGGCTTATAACCTTCATTTAATATAACACATAAATTTAGAGATATTAACCATATATAAAAAAATCCCCCACCGAAAGGCGGGAGATTACTGAAGAATGGGAAATATTGACACTTTATAGGCTTATGCCAAGGTGATTATTTAATTTGGTTCGTGTCAATTTTTGACAACCACAACCTGATTCAAGTCATGGTTGGCTTTTATATTAGAGAGCGTTACCACGAGGTAGAACTTCCTCAGGGAATACAAATTGTTCGTGGGGTTGATCTTGAGGAGCCATCCAAGCGCGGATACCCTCGTTCAGCAAAATGTTTTTGGTATAGAAGGTTTCAAACTCAGGGTCTTCCGCCGCCCGTAATT